>JAUYFG010000207.1 GCA_030690985.1 Pseudomonadota bacterium | reverse complement strand
GTGTTCCGCAAATACCTCGATTTCGGCTCGTTCGGCTCCATGCGCGAGTTGCACGCCCAGATTCGCCGCGAAGTTGCCCGCAAGGACAAGGTCGACAACATCAAGCTCGGCCCCGGCGGCATCCGCGAAATCGAATTCATCGCCCAGGTGTTTCAGCTCATCCGAGGCGGCCAGCACGCCTCTTTGCAGATGCGGCCGACCCGCACCCTGCTGCACCAGCTTGCCGCCTACGAGCTGATTCCGGAAACCCAGACGCGGGAACTGGAAGAGGCTTACGTTTTCCTGCGCAACCTGGAGCACCGTTTGCAATATCTGGACGATGCCCAGACCCAGACGCTGCCCACTGCGGAAGAAGACCGGCAACGCGTGGCGACGGCGATGGGCTTCACCGACTGGGCGGCCCTGCTTGGGCGGCTCGATCCAATGCGGCGGAAAGTCTCCGGCCAGTTCGAGCAAGTGTTCGGCGCGCCGCAGGAGGATCAGTCCAGCCACGCGCTGGCCGGCCTCTGCGAACTCCCCGAGGAAGACGCGCTGGAGCGGCTCAGCGTCGCCGGCTTCCGCGAGGATGGTCGAAGCGCCCTGGATCGCCTGCGCGCGCTCAAGCACGGCAGCCGTTATGCCAGCCTGCCGGCGCAGAACAAGACCGCGCTCGACGGCTTGCTGCCGCCCCTGGTGGAAGTCGCCGGGCGCTTTCCCAACGCGCTGGATACCCTGGCGCGCATTCTCGACCTGCTCGAAGCCATCTGCCGGCGCGCCCCCTATCTGGCGCTGCTCAAGGAATACCCACAAACCCTGATGCAGCTCGCGCGCATCCTCAGTTCCAGCCCCTGGGCCGCGAGCTATCTCGCCCGACAGCCGCAACTACTCGACGAACTGCTCGACCGCCGCACCTTGATGGCCGCGCCCGACTGGCAGGCCGCGCGCGAGCAACTGCGATTGCAACTGGAAAGTGATGCGGGCGACGTGGAACGGCAGATGGACGCCTTGCGCCATTTCAAGCAAAGCGAAACTTTCCGCCTCTTGGCGCAGGACCTGGCCGGCCTGTGGACCGTGGAAAAGCTCTCCGACCATCTCGCCGATCTTGCCGACCTGCTGCTCGACGCCACCCTCAAGCGGGTCTGGACCGATCTCAAAGGGCGCCACCGCGAGCAGCCCGCCTTCGCCGTCATCGCCTACGGCAAGCTCGGCGGCAAGGAACTCGGCTACGCCTCCGACCTGGACATCGTCTTCCTCTATGACGACCCCCATCCCGATGCACAGGAAATCTACGCCCGCCTGGGCAAGCGCCTGATCACCTGGATGTCCACCCTCACGCCCGCCGGCATCCTTTATGACACCGATCTCAGACTGCGCCCCGATGGCGCTTCCGGCTTGCTGGTGAGCAGCCTGGAAGCCTTCGCCGATTACCAGGAGAACAAGGCCTGGACCTGGGAACATCAGGCGCTGACCCGCGCCCGCTACTGCTGCGGCGACCGTCAGGTGGGCGAGCGTTTCGCGGAAATCCGCGAAAGCGTGCTGAGCGGTGCGCGCGATGTCGAAAAATTGCGCGCCGACGTGCTGGCAATGCGCCGGAAAATGCTCGACGGCCATCCCAACCCCAGCGGCCTGTTCGACCTCAAGCATGACCGGGGCGGCCTGGTGGATGTGGAATTCGCGGTGCAATACCTGGTGCTCGCGCACGCCGCCCGGCATCCGGAACTGCTTCCGAATGTCGGCAACATCGCCCTGCTGAAACGCGCCGGCGCCCTGGGCCTGATTCCGGAAGACCTCGCCCAGGGCGCCGGCGACGCCTACCGCGAACTACGCCGCCGGCAACACGCCGTCAAACTGCAAGGCGCCGACCATGCCCGTGCCGAACACGGCGGCCTTGCCCAGGAAATCAGGACGGTGCAAGCGCTCTGGAGCGCGGTATTCGGAGAGCCGGCCGAATCTCCTGGCGCCGGCGCCTGAGACGCGGTGCCGGCGCAGATCAACGCTCGATGCCGAGCAGTTCCACCTCGAACGTCAGCACGGTGTTCGGCGGAATCACGCCGGGGACACCACGCGCACCATAGCCCGTAGCCGCCGGACAGGTCAGCCTGCCTTTTCCGCCGACTTTCAGCTTCTGCACCCCTTGGGTCCAGCAGGGAATGACCCCCCGCAAGGGAAAGCTGATCGGCTCGTTGCGCTTGTACGAGCTATCGAACTCGGCACCGTTCGGCAGCGTTCCGCGGTACTGCACGCGAACCGTGCTGTCGGCGCCAGGGGAAGCGCCCTGCCCCTGTTTGATATGCGTCACCACCACACCGGATGACAAGGTTTCCGTATCGGCGGCCAAAACCTGGGTGTTGAGACTGACCGCCGCGATGGCAAGGAGAAAACGAAGTGCGCGCATGGATACCTTCCTTATAAAAGACGTGGGAGTGTATCGAAGGGGCCGGTTTGCTTGGTGTGCGATCACTGAATTTCCGCGTTCGGTAAGCGGGCGGCGCGTGGCTCTGCGCCCTATCGGCACGGCCACAAGCCGAAGATGGCTGAATCCGTTTCGTGAAAGTGCCACCTTGTGATGGTTGCCGATTCCATGACATCAGATCGGATAGGGCCACCAGGACAGGGGCGAGTGGCAGCCCGAGCCATGCCGCGAAATCACGACCCACTACATCTAGCGGGCGGGTGTGACAACCGGATAAGCACGGGACAAACTGGAAAGCCGCCTCAAGCCCGCAGAATGACCGGCCGATTTCCCGGTTTTTCTGACGCGATTACACAGGAATGACACAAAGCAAAAAGGCTTGCTGGTGTCGTAACCATGCAAGCCTTTGATTTTATTTGGTGGCCAGGGGCGGAATCGAACCGTCGACACGCGGATTTTCAATCCGCTGCTCTACCAACTGAGCTACCTGGCCGCAGCTTCAACCGGGGAACCCCGGCCAAAAGAGGCGCGCATTTAACCGTATCGCCCCGCCAGCGTCAAGGCTGGCGCGCGTCGCGTTTATTGGGGGCACAAATACCCGACAAATAAACTCGGGCTTGTCGCCCCCCCATGCCGACTGGCACACTACGGCTCCATTACCAATCACTTATATAAAGGATGCATCATGGGTGGCCTTTCCGCCGAAACCCCTATCCCCACCGAGATCAAGTTGCATCAGCAGTCGCGTCTCATGGAAGTGGCCTTCAACAACGGTGACCGCTACGAGTTTTCCTACGAGTACCTGCGCGTCTATTCCCCCTCCGCCGAGGTGCGCGGTCATGGCCCCGGCCAGGAGACGTTGCAGGTCGGCAAGAAAAATATCGATATCAAGAATGTCGAGCCGGTAGGCCACTATGCGGTCTGCCTGACGTTCTCCGACGGCCATGATTCCGGCATCTATTCCTGGGATTACCTGTATGACCTGGGGCGCTATCAGGAAGCGTACTGGAAGGCCTATCTGCTGCGCATGGAACAGGCCGGCGCTTCGCGCGAGCCGAAAACAATGGTGTGAATCCCACGCTGCTCGCCGATCTTGCGGCCGCCATCAGCGCGGCCAGCGGTCGATCGTTTTCTTGTGAGCGCCAGTCGACGCAGGGCGGCGGGTGCATCAATCGTGGATTCGCCCTGACCGGTGCCGATGGCCGACGTTACTTCGCAAAATTGAACGATGCCGACAAACTCGACATGTTCGAGGCCGAGGCCGATGGTTTGCGTGAACTCGAAGCCGCCGGGGCGATTCGGGTGCCGCGTCCGATTGCCGGCGGCCGCAGCGGCAAGGCGGCGTTTCTGGTTCTGGAATGGCTGAATCTTGGCGAACGGGAGCGGCCTGCCGATCTCGGCCGGCAACTCGCGCAGTTGCATCGCCATAGCCAGACCGGCTTTGGCTGGTGGCGCGACAACTGCATCGGCAGCACTCCACAGCACAATGCCCCGATGCCGGGCTGGGTCGAGTTTTTTCGCGCGCGCCGCCTGCGCACCCAGCTTGAACTCGCGCGGCTCAACCATGCACCGCGCGGCCTGTTGCAACAGGGTGAGCAACTGCTGGATGGACTGGAGGCGTTTTTCCCCGGTTACAGCCCGATTCCCTCGCTGTTGCATGGCGACCTCTGGGGCGGCAACCACGGTTATGTCGACGGCGCGCCGGTTCTGTTCGACCCGGCGCTCTACTACGGCGACCGCGAAGCGGATCTGGCCATGACCGAGTTGTTCGGCGGTTATCCGGAGGCGTTCCATGCGGCTTATCGGGAGGCCTGGCCGCTCGATTCCGGCTACCGCGTGCGCAAACATCTCTACAACCTTTATCACGTGCTCAACCACTTCAATCTGTTCGGCGGTGGCTACGCGTCCCAGGCAGAGCGGATGCTCGGGCATCTGTTGGCCGAAACGAAATAGTCTCGGCATTCGCGCCGCGTGGTTGAGCAAGTATTTGCCTGACAACAGGTTTTTGTGGATAATCGCGCGCTTTCCAGGTTTCCAGCCCAGGTACTCATCATGAAAGCCGGCGTACATCCCGAATACAACGAAATTTCCGTGACTTGCAGTTGCGGTAACATTTTCAACACCCGTTCCACCATGAAGAAGGCGTTGCATGTGGAAGTCTGTTCCGCCTGCCACCCGTTCTATACCGGCAAGCAGAAAATTGTGGACACCGCCGGCCGGGTCGAAAAATTCCGCCAGAAGTACGGTCTCAAGAAGTGATCGAAGGCAGTCTGGTTGGACGAAGGCAGCTTAGGCTGCCTTTTTTGTTTCGGACATTGCCCCGTCAATGAACCCTGCGCAGCCTGACAAGCTGTTCTGGCTGCTCCTGCTCGCCGTTTTCTGGGCGTTCTATGGCCTGGCCGGTCGTGATGCCTGGAAGGCGGATGAAGCGCTGGCGCTGGCGCCGACCCTGGAGGCGAGCGTCGATCTTGCCCGCGCCTGGCAGGCGCCGGCCCCCCTGCATGTCTGGACGGCGGCCCTGACGGCGAGACTCGGTTCGCCCTGGTTGCCGTTGCAGGATGGCGCGCGCCTGGCGAGCGGCTTGTTTACGCTGGCTTCCCTGTTGTTTACCGCTTTGGCCGCGCGCCGACTGTTCGGGCCAGGCTTCGGGCCGACGGCGGTACTGGCCTTGATCGGCTGTCTCGGCCTGATGCTGCGCATGCATGCGCTCGCCCCGGAGACCACGTTGCTTGCGGCCTGGTCCGCGCTGTTGGCCGGGGTCGCGTGCGGGCGTGATTCGGTTCGCCTGGGCGGCGTCCTGATCGGGCTGTCCCTGAGCGCGCTGTTTCTGGGCCTGCGCGGCTTGCCGGATCTCGCCGCCGGCCTGGTGTTGCTGCTGCTGCCCTTGCTGTTGCCGGATTGGCGGCGTTCGGCCTATCGCCGTGCCTTGGCGCTGGGGCTGGGGCTGGCCACCGTGTTGAGCATCGCGTCCCTGCTCTATCTGCATGACAGCGGACAACTCGCGGACTGGCAGCGTTGGCATGGCTGGCAGCGGCTGGTTTCCGGCGCGCCTTCCTTGCGCGCATTTTCCGAACTGCCCTGGCTGGCCTGGCCAATCTGGCCGTTGGCGCTGGCCGCGCTTTGGCATGAGCATCGCCGTCTCGGTCGTGCCCGGGAATTGCATGTGCCCTTGATCGCACTACTGGCGGCCACCCTTGCCAGCCTGGGGCCGTCCTGGTCGCGCGATGGCGGTTTGCTGCCGCTGTTGCCGCCACTGGCGCTGCTGGCCGCTTATGGCGTCGACAGCATGAAGCGTGGCGCGGCGCAGGCTTTCTACTGGTTTGGCGTGGTCTGCTTCGTGTTTTTCATCTTCGCCTTCTGGGTCTATTTCGCCGCGTTGGAATGGGGGATGCCGACCCGGTTGGCGGCGCATGTGGCGCGCCTCACGCCCACTTATCGGACGGGATCGGTAGCGGGGCTGGGCGTGCCGCTCGCGGTGACGGCCACCGCGCTGTGGTTGCTGGCCATTCCCCTGTTCCCGCGCGCGAAGATTCGCCCCGTGCTGGTCTGGGCAAGTGGAATGGTGCTGGTCTGGACTTTGCTGATCGCGCTGTTTCGCCCCTGGATGGAAGCCGGCTGGGGCTATCAGCCGCTGATCGCCGACCTGAAACGGCAACTGCCGGCGAATTCCTGCCTGAATATCGAAACCGATCCGGCCATGCGTACCATGCTGCGTTATCACCTGCACCCCCGGCGCGCCGCTGATTGTCCCTGGCTGCTGGTATCGGCCGGCCGCAAGGTGGCCACGAACAGCGAGCCGGTGTGGGAAGGGGCTCGCCCGCGCGTGAAACGGCTTCGCTATCGCCTCTACTACCTGGCGCCATGAAGCAAACGACTACCGTGCCCGTTACCGCCGTCATCCTCGCGGGGGGGCTGGCGCGCCGTTTCAAGGGCGAGGACAAGGGGCTGATCGAGCTTGCCCGCCGGCCTCTGGCGGCCTGGGTGGCGGAGCGGTTGCAGGGCACTGTGGCCGAGGTATTGCTGAATGCCAACCGCAATCTGGGCAGCTACGCGGCGCTGGGCTACACGGTGGTGGCCGACCATCTGCCCGGCAACCTGGGGCCGCTGGCCGGCCTTCTGGCGGCGGCGCGGACCGCGCGGCAGGAATGGCTGCTCACGGTGCCCTGCGATGCGCCCTTCCTGCCCCTGGATCTCGCCATCCATCTGCATGCGCAAGCAATCGCCAATGAGGTGCCGATGGTGCGGGCGGCCGATGAAACCGGCATTCACTATGCCGTCATGTTGATGCATCGTTCCTTGCTCCCGGACCTCGATTGTTTCGTGCGGGAGGGCGGGCGCCAGGTGCGTGCCTGGCAGGAGCGGCATCCGGTGGAAACCGTGAAATTCAGAGGCGACCCCTATTCCTTCCTCAATGTGAACACGCCCGATGATCTGCGCACAGCGGAACGGCTGGCGTGCCGTTATGTACGTTGATCCGAACCACTGCGGAGCACGCTCATGAATCTGGCGCAACGTCTGCTCATTGGCCTGATTCGCGGCTATCAACTGCTGCTTTCTCCATTCATCGGCAACCAGTGCCGCTTCACGCCCACTTGCTCGCATTACGCGCGTGAGGCGGTGGCAAGGCATGGCGCGATCAAGGGGAGTTGGATGGCCATGCGGCGGGTTTCGCGTTGCCACCCCTGGCACCACGGCGGGCACGACCCGGTGCCCTGACCGCGCGCCTGATTCGCGGCTGTCAGATTCGCGGCTTGCCGCCCCCTCTGGCTGGTTCTACTATCGCGGCTCTCCGCTCCACTTGGTAACCCTCCACCGTGTTCTCTTTTTTTCGCAAGGACAAACCCGAAGAACTGATGGCCTTTCTGAAGGAAGGGCAGCCCGAGTTCGCGCCGGGGCCTTCCTATACGCTGGCCAATGCTGCGGGCGAGTCCGAGGAGTGGGGCATCGAAGTTGAGGAGGCGGGAGGCGGCCTGGTGCCGGAATTCGAGGAGGCGGCGGTGCTCTATGCCAATGGCAAGGTGGGCGAAGCCGCCGCCCTGCTCAATCATTACCTGCTCGATCATCCGGAAAACCGCGACCCCATGCCCTGGTACATGTTGCTCGACCTTTACGAGTCGAGTAATCAGCCGGGGCCGTTTGAAGACGCGGCGGTCGATTTCGCGGTGAAGTTCGAACATTCGCCGCCGACATGGGCGCCGCGTGGCCAGTTGAAAGTTGCCGCGATGCCGGTGCCGCTGATGAGTTTCAGCGAAAAATTCGGCAACATCGAGCGGGTGAAACTGCAACGCTTCATGCAGGAAGCGCGGGGTGCGCCGTTTGCCCGCCTGGAAGTCACCAAGTGTCCGGCTCCGGATGAAGAAACGGCCAAAGTCATGCTCGATTGCTTCGATCAACTCGACCGGATGCGAAAGCCGGTGGAGTTGATCGGCGGCCCCGGCTTCGCGGTGCGCCTGGGTGCGGCGCGGCAGGGTGATCGTCTTGGCGAAGCCGGCTGGCTGTTGTGGTTGTCCACCTTGCATCTGCTGGGAAAAGAGACGGACTTCGAGGATGCTGCCGTGGGCTACGCGGTTGCTTTCGAACTCTCTCCGCCCTCTTATGTACCGCCCCTTGCTTTGCCCGGACGGGGTGGCGAGCCGGCGAGCACGGAGCAGCCGGACGGATCGGGGCAGGCTTTCAATCTATCCGGGATCATCGGACCCGGCTCCGAGATCCAGTTGCGCGAGCTGGCGCGCTTCGCCGAGGAGCGCGGGCAGATCGATATCGACCTCGCCCAGGTTACCCGCATCGATTTCGCCGCCGTCGGCCTGTTGCTGGAAACCGTGATCAAACTGGCGCAGGGTGAGCGCAGCATCCAGTTCATCGAGGGCAACGAGATGGTGAATACGCTGCTGAAACTCGTCGGTGCCGGCCAGTTCGCGGCCATTCGCAGCCGCACCCGAATCTAAGGGGCTGTCCATGAATAACTCGAACATTCTGGCTGCACTGGCGGGCGCGCTGCGGCGTTGCCGGTCGCTTGCAGGGAATGGCCATGCGCGCGCCCGGCGTCTTGCATCGCATCCCGCCAGCACACCCATAATTGTCCAAGTTATTCATGGACAGACCCTAAGCAGGAACAGGCACCAAACATGGAACAGTTTCACGGCACCACCATCATTTCCGTGCGTCGCGGCGAGGAGGTGGTCATCGGCGGCGATGGCCAGGTCACCCTCGGCAGCATCGTCATCAAGTCCAGCGCCCGCAAGGTGCGCAAGCTCTACCAGGACCGCATCCTGGCCGGGTTCGCCGGCGGCACCGCCGACGCCTTCACCTTGTTCGAGCGGTTCGAAGCCAAACTGGAAAAGCACCAGGGCCATCTGGTGCGTAGCGCCGTGGAACTGGCCAAGGACTGGCGCACCGACCGCATGTTGCGCCGTCTGGAAGCCATGCTGGTGGTGGCGGATCGCGGCAGTTCGCTGATCATCACCGGGTCCGGCGACGTGCTGGAGCCGGAATTCGGCATCGCCGCCATCGGCAGCGGCGGCGCCTACGCCCAGTCGGCGGCACGCGCGCTGCTGGAACACACCGACCTCGCCCCCGAAGCCATCGTGCGTGAATCGCTGGGCATCGCCGCCGACCTGTGCATCTACACCAATCGCAACATCCTCATCGAAACACTGGCGTAATCGCTCACATGGGCGCGCCGCTTCGTCTCTGGCGCATCGCCGATCAGGCCTGCCTCATCTGGCGTCACTGGGAGGGCGAATATGTGTTCCACCACGCGCTTGCCAACGACACCCATCGCCTTTCTGAAGCCGCCGGCCTGGTGTTGCTGCAACTGCTTGAGCACGGCGAGAGGGAGCAAACCGCACTGGCGAACGTCTGCGATCTGCATGAAGAAGACCTGGATGTCATTCTTTCCGCGCTGGCGAAAATCGACTTCGTGGCATGGCGGTGAACCTTGGCGACCTTTCCCCGGCTGAACTACGCCGGCATCTGGCGGGTGGGCTGGATCTGCGCACCGGGCCGTTTCGTTTCCTGATCCGCAGCCATAGCCCGGAGGTGGCGAGGGGACTGGCCCTGCTCTATGCCGACTTCCCCTTGCGCGACGGCGGGTTCCGCGATTTCCATATCCAGGTCGACAAGGTGACCGGGGCGCGCCGCTGGTATCGGCCGCAATGCAATTTCCGGCTCGATCACCAGGCGCCATTCAAGCCCTTGCCCGCCAATCATGCTTTCCCACTGCTGGAATGGGGTATGAACTGGTGCATCGCCAGCCATGCCCAGCATTACCTAATGTTGCATGCCGCCGTGCTGGAGCGAAACGGTCGCGCGGTGATCCTGCCGGGTGATCCAGGCGCCGGCAAAAGCACGCTGACCGCCGCGCTCATCCTCTCCGGCTGGCGCCTGCTCTCGGATGAACTCACCCTGATCGATCGGGACGATGGCCTGATCGTCCCGCTGGCGCGCCCGGTCAGCCTGAAGAACCAGTCGATCGAGATCATCCGCGCGGCATTCCCGGAAGCCGTGATCGGCGACATCGCACTGGATACCCACAAGGGCACGGTGGCGCACCTGAAGCCGCCGCGCGCGAGCGTGCAGCGCATGGACGAAAAAGCGCGCGCCGCCCACATCGTGTTCCCGCGCTGGCGCGCCGACGCCGCAGTCAAACTCAGTCCGCACTCGAAAGCGGATGCCTTCATCCATGCCGCCACGCATGGCTTCAACTACAGCCTGCTCGGGCGCCTTGGATTCGAACTCAACGCCGCCCTGATCGACGCCTGCGAATGCTGGGACTTCGAATATTCGCGCCTGGACGAGGCCCTGGCGGCATTCGAGAGATTGGCCGCGTGAAGCCAATTTGCGACGATTTCCTGCATGCCCTGCGCGAACCCGCTGTCATGGCCGGGTTCGCTGCTGAAACCTGGGATCGTGTCGTGCGCCAGGCGCGCGCCGCCGGCCTGCTCGGACGACTGGGCGCGCTGGCTTCGGGGTTTTCCGAGCGCCTGCCGGCGGCAGTATGGCGGCACCTGGAAGCCGCGTTGACGCTGGCGGAACAGCAACGCCGCGCCGTCCATTGTGAATTGCGGCATCTGGGGCGATCGTTGGAAAACACCGCAGGCCCCGTGCTGCTGCTCAAGGGTGCCGCCTACGCGGCGGCGGATCTGCCGCCGGCGGCGGGGCGCATCTTCACCGACATCGACTTGCTGGTGCCGCGCGCGCAACTGAGTGAAACCGAATCCGCACTGATGCTCGATGGCTGGATCACCAGTCCGCATGACGCCTACGACCTGCGTTACTACCGTGAATGGATGCACGAATTGCCGCCGATGCAGCACATCCGCCGCCAGACCTGGCTCGATGTGCATCACAACATCCTGCCGGAAACCGCTCGACGCAAGACCCGGCCAGCCCTGTTCCTCGCGGCATCACTTCCGCTGCCGGGCTTTCCCCGCTTCTCCATTCCGGAACCGGCCGATCAGGTATTGCATTCCGCCACCCATTTGTTCCACGAGGGCGAGTGGCAACATGGCCTGCGCGACCTGGTCGATCTTGATGCCCTGTTGCGCGCATACGGCGGCGATGCCGCGTTCTGGCCACATCTGTTCGCACGCGCGGAAACCCTCAATCTCGGGCGGCCGCTCTATTACGCGCTGCGTTATGCGCGTCGTCTGTTGCACACGCCCATGCCGGAACACCTGGAGGCGGCGTGCCCGGAACGGCCGGGCCGCTTCGCCGCCGCCCTGCTCGATGCCTTGTTCCTGCCCGCCTTCGCGAGTGCCCATGCGGAATGCAGAACACCGCTCTCCGGCCCGGCCGCCTTCGTACTCTACGTACGCAGCCACTGGCTACGTATGCCGGTGCATCTGCTGATTCCCCACCTGCTGCGCAAGGCCTTCAATACAGACGAGCCATAGTCGAGATTTCTACGATGTTGTGGAAATTGGCGCGACATGCGGCCGATTCGTTTTTGTTGGATTTTGCAACCTTATGATTATTTGTTGGTTTTTCGTGGCGCGTTAATTGCAACAGAGATGGCGAAGTTCTTTTTTGAGCCTTGCCATGCAAACCAAGCACAACACACCCGATCTGAGCCGCCGACGCCTGGCTGCCGGCGGCTTGGTGGTGCTCTCCTCGCTGCTGGCGAAACCGGTACTGGGTGCCGCTCCCTATAGGTGCACGATCTCCGGCCAACTGTCCGGAAACACTTCCAGCCATGGGAACGAACCCCCTTGCACGGCGCTGGGGCTCTCCCCCGGCTACTGGAAAAACCATCCCGCGTCCTGGCCATCGGGATATGTCGCCGGCAAACTGCCAAGCAAAGGCTCCTGCACGCCCGCCTCGCCCGGCACCCTGTTCCGCCTGACCACCTGCAACGGCCAGACGCTGGCGGACGCCTACCGCTGCAAGGGGGGGCTCCTGGCCCATCCCGCCGGCACGGATTTCTACAATGGCACGCCCATGAGCCTGCTGCAGGTGCTCAATCTCAACGGCGGCACGAGCGATCCGCCCTATCCTGCACTGGGGCGGGCCACCGTCGCATCTCTGTTCAACGCCCTCCGCTTCGGCACCGATTACCCGCTGCGGCCTCAGGAAGTCATCGTGATGTTCAACAGCGTCTATCAAGGTGGCGTTTATGAGGTGAAGCCCGGCGTCTTCTGGAATGCGGAGTCGGTGAAGAATTACTTCGAGTCACTCTATGGCTGACCGGCTCTGTCGATATTTCTTACATATCAACCGTTTGTCGAGCCAGACATCGTTAATAATCAATTGGATACGTGCGGGCATGATTGTTGCATAGAATGAGCACAACGATTCCATGGGGTACCACGCATCATGTCCGATCCGACATCCAAGCCTAAGACTGACCAGCCTGACGCACTCAGAAGAAGATTGACCCAGGGCGGCCTGGCCGCGCCGGTGGTGCTTGCCACCCTGCTCAGCAAACCTGTGCTGGGGGCGGCGCCGCATAACTGCACTATTTCCGGTCAGATTTCCGGCAATCTTTCGACGCATGAGCAGGGGGTTTGCTCCACGCTGGGCCAGACCCCCGCTTACTACGCCGCGCTTGCCCCCACCACCTGGCCCAGCACCGTCGGTTTCAACGACTGGACTACCCAATTCAGGAAGTTTTCGGTCGACTTCCCGGATGCGCCGCGCAGCTTCGCCCTGGCCGCGAAATTCAAAAACGCCTTCGAGAAGGTGAACCCGGCACCGCCAAATGCCGTGACAAAAGCGACAGTACGAGATGTCCTGGTGGGCTGTGTGACGAAGTTGCAGGTGCTTACGGAATGCAATCCGGGCTGGATACTGCGGGTGAAGGTTGGCGGCGGCTTTTTGACCGACGAGGTTCTGGCGCTGTCTCTCGGTCGGGAGACATTGACCGCCTGCTTCAACGCCATCGCCTTCGCCCCGAATTTTCCGCTCAGCCTCGCTCAGGTCGTGGCCATGTTCAATGCCGTGATCGTGTTCGGCGGCACCTACAACGTCGCCCCCGGGGTCAACTGGAATGCCACCCAGGTCAGGGACTATTTCGCGAGCCTGCACCCCTGAGCCTGCCGCCCCAGGCATGAAAAACGCCCCGAACGGGGCGTTTTTCATTTTCCGAACCTTCAGACCCGGTGGTAGCCCACCACCACCTCCACCTCGTTCTTCGATCCCAGAATCACCGGCACCCGCTGGTGCAGATTTTCCGGTTGCAGGTCGAGGATGCGTTCGCGGCCTGTGGAAGAGACGCCGCCGGCCTGTTCCACGATGAAGCTCATCGGGTTGGCTTCGTAGAGCAGGCGCAGCTTGCCGGGCTTGGCCGGGTCTTTGGCATCGCGCGGATACATGAAGACGCCGCCACGGGTGAGGATGCGGTGTACTTCGGCGACCATCGAGGCCACCCAGCGCATGTTGAAGTCCTTGCCGCGCGGGCCGGTTTCGCCTTCCAGGCATTCCGACACATAGCGCTGCACCGGCGCTTCCCAGAAACGCTGATTGGAGGCGTTGATGGCGAATTCCCTGGTGTCGGCGGGAATCTTCATGCCCGGGTGGGTCAGGACGAACTCACCGATGTCGCGATCCAGGGTGAAGCCGTTGACACCGTGGCCGGTGGTCAGCACCAGCATGGTGGAGGAGCCGTACAGGGCATAGCCGGCGCACACCTGCTTGACGCCGGGTTGCAGGAAATCGGCTGCGACGGCGGCGCGATTGGGCACCGGCGCGCGCAGGATGGAGAAGATGGTGCCCACCGAAATATTGATGTCGACGTTGGAAGAGCCGTCGAGCGGGTCGAACACCATCAGGTATTTGCCGAGTGGGTATTGGGTGGGAATGGGGTAGACATCGTCCATTTCCTCGGAGGCCATACCGGCCAGGTGGCCGGCCCATTCGTTGCTGCGGATCATCATTTCGTTGGTGATGACGTCCAGCTTCTTCTGGGTTTCGCCCTGCACATTCTCGCTTTCCAGCGCGCCCATCACGCCGATCAGGGCGCCCTTGTTCACCGCGTTGGAAATGGTTTTGATGGCGGTGACGATGTCGTTCAGCAGGGCGGTGAACTCGCCGGTGGCGCCGGCGATATGGCGTTGTTCTTCGATGATGAACTGGGTAAGCGTGGTTCCGGTGTGCATGGGCTGCTCCTGTGGCTGGTATTGGGGTCGCCAATTGTAGCGCCGGCATCCTTGCCGGCTCGTTCGGCTAATTAGCCCCACGAGCCGGCGGGACGCCAGCGCTACAGTTCATTGGCTGCTAGTGACTTGGTCCGAGCGGGTGAAGCTCCAGGTGCGAGGGAAACAGAAGATGTCTGCCGTCTTCCGCATCGACTCCGAGAAGGGCGTATAGGGTGCGGCCATCTCGACGATCTTCACTGCCGCTGCGTCTAGTATCTTTTGCCCCGAGGAACGATCTACCGTGACTGACTCCAGGCTGCCGTCGTCCTTGATACAAGCCATCAGGATGAGCGAGCCGTACAGGCGATTGCGCCGCGCGGCTTCCGGGTAGTTCAGGTTACCCACCCGTTCCACCTTGATGCGCCAGTCGTCCATGTACTGTGCGAAGCCATGTTCCTGGGAGCGAGCACCCGGGAACTTGCGGCGCGGGCGCTTCTGGTACTCGTCCATCTGGGTGTCGATGCGCGCCTGCAGGCGCGCCATTTCCAGGCTGCGCGCGGCCAGATCGAGCGGCGCCGGGTTGGCTGCGGCCGGGCGTTGTTCGGCGGGCGGCACCGGCTTCTGCTCCGGCACTTTGTGGTCGGACTTGATCTGGGTCATCAGTGCCTGCGTCTGGGCTTCCAGCGCCTTCACCCGGGCGTTGAACTCGGCCTCGGCGCTCATTGCCTGTTCCCGGTCGGAAGCGGGCAAGGGCGTTTTCGCCTGGCGGTCCTCGTCAACATTGCCGCCGCCGTCCAGATTGGCCTGCGCCAGCACATCCGCTTTCAGCGGCTTGTCTTTGGTCTTGGCGTTGACCAGCACCACGTCCAGAGGCGGGTTCGGGTTCTCGAACAGCTTGGGGTTGGCCGCCTTGAACTGCATGCCGAAGATGAACAGGACATGGACGATGGCCGAAATCAGGATCGCCTTGGTGAAGCGGTCGTCCCAGTCCGCCGAGGTCAGCGGCGCATACGGGAGCGGCTCAAGGAATTCGCTCAGGTGCCTGGGCGGGTTCGGGTGCGACATTCCACGCGTTCGCTCAGGTGTCCAGGTGCGCGAGGTAGCGACAGGTCAGGTCGATGTCGAGCAGGTCGATGTCGGACAACCCCACGCGGATGCGCTCCCCCGGGTTCAGGGTGGGCGCGCCGGTAATGCGGGCGACGAAGGGAAGGCCATCGAGGCGCACCAGATTCTCGCGCCAGGCGGTGGCGTCGAGTTCCGTAACCGCTTCCTGCTGTATCCAGCGCAGGCACCAGTAGCGTTCCATGCGGCGCTGGTAATCGTTGTAGACGTCGTAGGCCAGTTCGAAATCGCGCACGGCGGCGAACAGCAGCGGGTCGGAGGCGGTGTGCGGCGGGATTTCACCGGCGGCGGCGGCGAGGATCTGGCGCTGGTTGACCAGGTCGACATAACGCCGCAACGGCGAGGTGCTCCAGGTGTAGCAGGACACCCCAAGGCCTTCGTGCGGTGCCGGACTCAGGGTCATGCGGACCTTGCCCCCGGTCTGCGCGCGGTAGATGCCGGCCACGTTCTTCTCGGCCAGGAATTCGCCCCAGCGGTTGTTGGCCAGGATCATCAGTTCCGAGACCAGCTTGTCGATGGGATTGCCGCGCGGACGCGGTTTGATTTCCACCTGTTCGTCCTCAAGTCGTTCGCCGGGCCGCCCCAAGAACGACTTGGCCCCCTCGGGGGGCGGCTCGGATGGTTTTTCCGAGCCAGGGGCACTTGTAACCCGAAACACGAAATCATGGCGCTGCACCTGCTCGGCCTTGCCGCGCCCGATTTCCAGGCTGCGGGCAAAGGCGAACAGCCATTCCAGTTCGCGGCGGAACGGGTAATCGGGGCCGGGCTGGCCGATGCTGTTCTCGTTGAACAACGGTTCCAGGGTCTCGTGGCGCAGGTTGGCGGCAATGCTGATGCGATCCGCCACGGTGGCGACGGTCTCGATGGTGTAGTCGGGACCGACCTCCAGATACAGGGAGAGCGCCGGGCATTCGCTGTTTTCCGCCAGGGTGTACTGGGCGATCAGGCCCTCCGGCAGCATGGTGAATTTTTCCGCCGGGGAATAGACCGTGGACAGCCGGCTCGCCGCCAGCCGGTCCAGGTCGGAGCCGGGCAGGATGCCGAGCGCGGGCGCGGCGATGTGGATGCCGACGCGGGCGCCGCCATCGGGCCGGAAAATCACCGAGAAGGCATCGTCGATCTCGGTGGTGGCGGCGTCGTCGATGCTGAACGCGGGCGTGTCGCCTGCCGGCAGGGTGGGCGGCGGCAGGGGGGCGGCCAGTTCGGGAAAGCCGAAGCCCTTGGGGAATTGCTCAAGACGAAATGCCTGGCGGTGGAAGTCGTGGCTGGAGGGAATCGCCCCGCACTTGTCCAGCAGGCGCACCGGGGAAAGATTGGTCGCGGCACAGGCCTCGTTCAGCGCCTTGTACTCCAGGCCGTTCTTGTCCGGTTTGTGTGCCAGCTCGAAGACATGGCCGTGGAAGGGTTCCGGCAGTTTGCCGGCGACCAGCATGGACACCCACTCGGCGCGCAACGCCGTCTCGCGCGCGCGCCGCTCCAGGCCGGCTTTGGCGGCGGCCAGAATATCGGCGGCGGCGGCCTTGTAACGGCCCTTGCCCTTTTTCTGGAAGTAGATCGGCGCGTTATGCAGGGCCAGGACGATGGCGCTGGCTTCAGTCGGCGTGGCGGCATGGCCGAAATAGTCGGCCGCCAGCGTCTCGAAGCCGAATTCCTCGCCGCCCGCGACTTCCCAGAGGAAGTCCAGGTCCAGATCCTCCTTGAGCGCGCGGGCACTTTCCATGACTTCCGCCGGCAGTGGCGAGCCGAAGCGCAGCAAAACGTGGTTGGCTTTCAGCTTGCCGCGTTTGCCATGCTGGGATTCGATCTGGAGTGAACTGTCGTTGTCGGCCAGGAGGGTTCCGGCCTTGATGTCGCCGTCTTCTTCGTAAAGCAGATACATGAATTAAAACGCCAGGATGTCAGGGAGGTAAGGGCGTAGGTTGGGCAAAGCGCAGCGTGCCCAACACTGCGGCGATTTGTTGGGCACGCTGCGCTTTGCCCAACCTACGAGTATCTCGTTTGTGGTTGCGGGCGATGAGCGGCGGGGGTGCTCGCTATTGGTAACGATTGAAGTCATACGTGGCTAAAACGCCAGGATGTCAGGGAGATATTCGGTGAAGCGGGTAAAGCCGTGGTCGCCGCCTTCCAGCACTACTTGGCGGGCGCCGGGGAAGGCTGCCACCGCTTCGCGGTAATCGAGCACTTCGTCGCCGGTTTCCAGGAGCAGCAGGGTGCGCTCCATGTGCTCGGGTCGGCGCGCCAGTGCCCGCAATTCGGCCAGGTGTTCAGGCGAAAACACGTATTCGCTGCCGCTGTGCCAGTTCTTCTGCACGCTGCCGACATGATCGGCCAGCTTCTCGTGGCAGCCGATGCAGGGATTGACCAGCACGGCTTTCAGGCCATGCTTTTCCGCCAGGTAAGTGGCGTAGAAACCGCCCAGGGAGCTGCCGATCAGTTTGGCCGGGCCGACGCTTTGCGCGATCAGGCCTTCGAGCAGGGCAATGGCGGCGGCGGGACGATCCGGCAGGTCGGGGCAGACACAGGCCTCGCCGAGGCCCTGTTCCACCATCCAGGAAATGAGGTCGCGCGCCTTGCCGGACTGGGAGGAACTGTTGAAACCGTGGATGTAGATCAGCATCCGCGCATTTTAGCGGGAAGCCTGGCGTGGCCAGCGAACAATCCGGGTGATTCGTAGGTTGGGCAAAGCCGCAGGCGTGCCCAACATTCGCCCGGTGATGTTGGGCACGCTACGCTTTGCCCAACCTACCTGGACTACCTGGGCAACCCCGCCAGCCACGCCGTGAGTCGATCCAGCGCCTGGGTCAGTGCGGCATTCGCCCCTTGTGCGGCGCCTTTCGCGTCGTGGCTGGGCGCTGGAGCGCGGGTTTCGATGCGGGTGCGGGCGAGCAGTTTGGCGTCGCTGCGGCGCACCAGTTCGACTTCCAGCAGCAACTTCACCTCGCCCGGTGCCTGCGCGGCATCGTGGTAGAAGTCGAGCAAACGGGTATTGAGCTGATAGCCGCCTTCGACGCCGGAGCCCAGCGGCGCGACCGCCGAGAACAGGGCGGATTGCCCCAGGCGCTGGCGAATCAGTTGTGCGATGCGCGGCGCCGGCAATTCCGTCTGGCGCGCATATTGGTAATGCCCGCGGCTGCCCGGCGCGCGGCTATAGGCCATGGCGCTGCTCTGATAGAAGGTCGGCGCGTCGGTTTCCCGTATCAGCAACGTGCCCGGCCAACTGGGTTTTGTGCCGGTGGCGGCCGTGCTCTGGTCTTCCAGCACATACCAGGTGGCGGCCTGGCGTGGCCCGGACATTCCGCATGCACCGAGCAACAACAGACTGAAGATGATGAGGCGAGCTTTCATTGACGTTCCTCCCCCGGGCCCAGGTTCCCTTGCGACGGGCCGAACAGAATGCGTTCCGGCTCGCCCAGGGCCTGCGCGGATTGCTGCATGGCACGGCCGCTGTCGCGTAGCACCTGGCTGGTGGCCTGCAATTCCTGGCTGGCCAGGTCGGCGGTGAGGCGCAGGCTCAGGCTGAGCGTGCCGATTTCCATCCGGGTCTGTTCCAGGGTGGCACTGGCGGTATTCAGGGTGGTGCGTGCCGCGTTCAGCGTGTCGCGCGACTGCACGGCCAAGCTGTCGATATGGCGGCCGGTGGCGGCCAGGGTCGCCTCTGCGGCCACACCGACCTGCTCCAGTCGCTCGGCCGCGCGCCGCGATTGCTCCAGCGTTTCGCGCAGGGCCGGGGCGGTTGCTGCCAGGTGCCCGGTCAGTACCTGGGTATTCGCCAGGGTGCCGGCGATGGCGCGCTGATTTTTCTCCGACAACAACTGGTTGATGCGCTGTAGCGCCTCGCTGCCGTTGTTGCCCAGGTCTTCCAGCACACCGGTCATGCGGGTCATTTCCGGCACGCCTTCCGCGATGACGGGGTAGCGCTCATCGGCTGGCAAGCGGGTGAGCGGGTGGCCGTTAACCGTGGTGTTGGTCAGATCGACACCGGCGATGCCGGTGACCAGCTTGCGGTTGACCATGGCCAGGGCGCCTTCCAGCACCGGGATGCGCGCATCCACTTCCAGCAATACGCGCACGCCGCGCGCGGTGTCGGGCAGGATGCGGTAGTCCGCCACGCGGCCGACCTTGATGCCGCGCATGCGCACCTCGCTACCGATTTGCAGGCCTTCCAGCGACTGCTTCTGGAAATACACGGTGTAGCGGGTGCTGGGCAGACTGTTTTTGGCGCCGGACAGCCAGTAAAGACCGCCGGCCAGGGCTAGAAACAGGGCGATCAGGGTGCCGCCGATCCAGGCATAACGTGCTTCGGATTCCATGTCGGTTACTCCACCGCCCGTGTATCGAAATAAGATCGTATCCACTCGTGCTGAACCTGTGCCACTTCCCGCACCGGGCCGTCGGCGATGACCTTGCCCTCGAACAGCACAATGACGCGATCGGCCAGGCCCCACAAGCTGTCCAGATCATGCGTGGTGAGCAGCACCGTCAACCCCAGACTGTCCACCAGCACGCGCAAGGTGCTGTCGAATTCGCGCGCGCTGATCGGGTCGAGGCCGGAAGTGGGCTCGTCGAGCAGCAGCAACTCCGGTTCCAGCGCCAGGGCGCGCGCCAGGGCAGCGCGTTTGCGCATGCCGCCGGATAGCTCGCTGGGCATCTTGTTGGCGGCATTCGGCGGCAGGCCGGCGAGCGCGAGCTTGAGGTGGACCACTTCGTCGCGCAGGGACTCGGGCAGCCAGGGCATGTGTTCACGCAGTGGCGTGGCCACGTTGTCCGCCACATGCATGGCCGAAAACAGGGCGCCATCCTGGAACAGCAGGCCGAAGCGGCGGCGCAGTGCCCGCAACGCGTCGCCGCTCAACGTCGCCAGATCCTGGCCGAACAACTTCACCTGGCCGCCACTGGGGCTGAGCAGCCCGACCAGTTGATTCAGCAGCACGGTCTTGCCGGTACCGCTGCCGCCGATCAGGGCGACGATTTCGCCCGGCCGCAGCGCGAAGGAAACCCCATCGTGTATCCAATGTCCGCCCAGCCGGGTACGCAGGCCGACGACTTCGATGACCGCCGTCGTGTCGTTCATCCTGGATTCCCCGGTTGAATGCGCTCAACGCCTTGGGAGGCCGCATGGCCGCCGTTGCCGCCCACCCTGCGCGGCCCCCGTAGGAGCGGGCTTGCCCGCGATACCACGGTGGCTAACGCGGGCAAGCCCGCTCCTACGGGGGCATCCCGGTTCATGGCCCGATTTCCGGAAAAGCCACGGCGAAGGCGGCATTGATCAGGATCACCGCGACGATGCTGCGCACCACGGTCGACGTGGTGTGCAGGCCGACGCTGCGCGCGTCGCGCCGCACCGTGAAACCGCTATGGCAGGCGATGAGGGCGATGGCGGCGGCGAATACCGGGGTTTTACTCAGGCCGAACAACACCGTATTCAGGGGCAGCACATCCTGCAGGCGGTCGTAGAAGTTGACGGCGGGTATGCCCAGGCTCCAGGCGGCGACATGGGCGGCGCCGATGATGCCGGCGACATCGGCGACGAAGGTGAGCAGGGGCAGCATCAGGACGATGGCGAACAGGCGCGGCAGCACCAGCACCTGGAACGGCGACAGGCCCAGGGTGACGATGGCGTCGATTTCCTGACTCACCTTCATGGCGCCCAGGTGAGCGGTGAAAGCGGCGCCGGATCGGCCGGCCATCAACACGGCGGTAATCAGCGGCGCCATTTCGCGGGCGATACCGATGCCGACCCCATCCACCACCAGATGATTGGCGCTGAATTTCTGCATCTGGATGCCGAGCAGGTAGGCGAACACCACGCCGATCAGGTAGCTCATCAGCATGACGATGGGGATGGCGCGCAGGCCGACCATTTCCAGTTGCACGAACAGCTCGCGCCAGCGCATCAGGCCGGGATGCCGCAGCAGGTGCCCGATCGCCTGGCCGGTCTGGCCGATGAAGGCGAGGCCGGCGCGGGTGCCACGGGCAATGGCCAAGGCATGCCAGCCGACCGCCTGGTTCAGGCCACGGCGACCGTGCCGTCGCGAAGCGGGTATGGCCACGCCCCGCCGCCCCGCCACCAGCTTGAGGAGGGCGAGCCCCTGTGTGGTAATACCCGCCAGATGCAGATGCGGGAAGGGGATGCCGAGGCGGTCGAGGTGGTTGATCAGATGGTTCGCCGCAGCGCTGTCCAGCGCACCCAGGCCGCTGCCGTCGAGCCGCAGTGGCTGCAACGGGTCGATATTCAGGGTGGCCAGGCCGGCTTGCAGTTCCGCCAGCCGCGCCAGGGTCCAGTCACCGCGCAGGTGCAGAACCTGCCCCTCCGTATCGGCTTCCAGGTGGCAACAGGGTTCGGGCAGAGTGGGTGACATGGACCTAACCATTCATGGCTTGCGCGCCACCCCGTAGGAGCGGGCTTGCCCGCGATTTTTGGCGTGTACTCTCCGGGCACACGTGGTTATCGCGAGCAAGCTCGCTCCTACGGTGTGGGAGGTGTTTCACGGAAATCATTCCGCCAGCCGCCGCAACAGGCGTTCGTGGATGCCGCCGAAACCGCCATTGCTCATGACCAGCACCTGGTCGCCAGACCGCGCCGCGCCGGCGATGGCTGCCACCAGTTCACCAAGATCGGCATGAATGCTGGCCTGCTTGCCCAGGGGCGCGAGGGCGCCGGCCACGTCCCAGTCGATGCCGCCGCTGTAGCAAAAGACGTGGTCGGCCTGTTTCAGGCTGGCGGCGAGCGCGGCCTTCATCACGCCCAGCTTCATGGTGTTGGAGCGCGGTTCCAGCACCGCCAGGATGCGCGCGCCGCCGACGTTCGCGCGCAGGCCGGCCAGGGTGGTGGCGATGGCGGTGGGGTGGTGGGCGAAGTCGTCGAAAATTTTTACACCCTTGATTTCGCCGCGAAACTCCATGCGCCGTTTCACATTTTCGAAACGGCCGAGGGCGGCGCAGGCGTCCCGGCTCGGCACCCCGGCATGGCGCGCGGCGGCGATGGCGGCGAGCGCGTTCATACGGTTGTGCTCGCCCTGCAGCGACCATTCAACGCGGCCCTGGAGGGCGTCGCCGAGGTGAACGTCGAAGCTGGATTCCGTGACGTTTTCGCCATGCCAACCCGAGTTCACGCCAAACCGTTCCACCGGCGTCCAGCAGCCGCGACGCAAGACGCGCTCCAGGCTTTCTTCCCGGCCGTTGGCGACGATCAGGCCGTTGCCGGGCACGGTGCGGACCAGATGGTGGAACTGGGTTTCGATCGCGGCGAGGTCGGGAAAAATGTCGGCGTGGTCGTATTCCAGGTTGTTCAGGATGACCGTGCGCGGGTGGTAATGGACGAACTTGGAACGCTTGTCGAAGAAGGCGGTGTCGTATTCGTCGGCCTCGATCACGAAGAACGGCGAGTCGGGGACGGAGGTACCCGCCAGGCGCGCGGAGACGCCGAAGTTCATCGGCACGCCGCCGATCAGATAGCCGGGCGAGAGGCCGCAGTCCTCCAGTATCCAGGCCAGCATCGCGGCGGTGGTGGTCTTGCCGTGGGTGCCGGCGGCGGCCAGCACCCATTTGTTTTGCAGCACGTTTTCCGCCAGCCATTGCGGGCCGGAAACAGTGGGCAGGCCGCGATTGAGGATTTCTTCCATGAGCGGCTGCTTGCCGCGTGTGACCACGTTGCCGATCACCCAGATGTCCGGTTCCAGCGCCAGTTGCTCGACGCCGAAGCCTTCTATCAGGCGGATGCCCTGGGCTTCCAGTTGCGTGCTCATGGGCGGATAGACGTTGGTGTCGCAGCCGGTGACGGTGTGGCCGGCCTGGCGGGCGATGACCGCGATGCCGCCCATGAAGGTGCCGCAGATGCCGAGGATGTGGAGGTGCATTTGGATTTGCGATTTCGGATTTCGGATTTTTGCGTTAGCGCAGATAGCCTTCGTGTTCCAGCTTCAGGATGATCATCTGCACGGCTTCGTCGGCACTGTATTTTGCGGTGTCGATGGCCAGTTCCGGGTTCTCCGGGATCTCATAAGGGTCGGAGACGCCGGTGAATTCGGGAATCAGGCCGGCGCGCGCCTTGGCGTAGAGGCCTTTGCGGTCGCGCTGTTCACACACTTCGACGGAGGTGGAAATGTGTACCTCGATGAAGCCGCCCCATTCTTCGATCATGGCGCGCACGGCGCGGCGGGTCTGGGTATAGGGCGCGATGGGCGCGCAAATGGCGATGCCGCCATGCTTGGCAATTTCACTGGCGACGAAACCGATGCGGCGGATGTTGATGTCGCGGTGCGCTTTGGTAAATCCCAGTTCCGAGGACAAGTGGCGGCGCACGATGTCGCCATCGAGCAGGGAGACGCGGCGCCCGCCCATTTCCATCAGGCGGACGGTCAGCGCGCGCGCCACGGTGGACTTGCCGGAGCCGGAGAGGCCGGTGAAGAACACGCTGAAGCCTTGGCGGCCGCGCGGCGGGAAGGCTTTGCGCAATTCCTCGACGACTTCCGGGTAGGAGAACCATTCCGGCACCTTGAGGTTCCGCATCAGGCGGCGCGCCAGTTCCGGCCCGCTCATGCTCTGGCCGCGCGCGCCGGCCGGCATCTCCGCCTCGGCCAGCCACTCGTCGCGATCTTCCACATAGACCAGGCGCGGGAACGGCACCAGGGTCACGCCCAGACTCTCGCGCGCCAGGGCGAAGGCGGCATCCTTGTCCAGATTGGGCGTGTCCGCGCCGCGCCGCCGACGTCCCTCGATCGGGGTCTCGCCGCCGGTGACCAGCAGGGAGCAACCATAGTTGCGCGCCATGATGGCTTTCAGCAGGGTCTTGCGCGGCCCCGCCGCCCACGGCGTCATCGGGCTCAGCGCCAACATGGAGATGGCCGCCGGCAAGCGCGGCATCAGGGCCTGGCAGGCGCGTACCAGGGCGAAATGGCCGGATTCCATGACCGGGTCGGAGCCGGCTACGGCATGGATCAGCAGGTTCGCCTCGCTCTTCATCGCCTCGCGCAGGAGAAATTCATGCTGCGGCCGATGCAGCGGTTGCCCCGCCTGATAGGTCATGACCCGGCGCCAGCCCTGGCGCGCGAACTGCTCGCGCATCTCGGCCGGGGTCAGGCGCAGGGCAAGGAAATCATGCCGGGCTGGCAGGGCAACGCCGTCCAGGCGACCCGCGACGTAATACTGGCCGGCCTCAGCCTGTGACCGCGCCAGCGGCACACCGGAGGCCTCGGCCAGGCGCATCTCGGCTTCCGGATCGGCGGCCCAGACCTCGGAAATGCGCAGGACGGCGGGCATGAATCCCTCGCCGTCGCGCAGGGCCACGCTTTGGCCGGGGGACAGTTTTTCCGCCACCTTGGCCGGCAAAACCAGCAGCACCGGACGCGGCCAGAAGCGCCCATCCGGCAGTTTCATGGTGGACAGCACGGACTCCAGTTCGGCCTTGCCCATGTAGCCGGTGAGCGGCGACAGCGCACCGTTCAAGAGCAACTCCAGCTCGCAAATCTGCTTCCAGGAGAGGTCGATGGAATCCAGGCCGAGGGCTTCCTGCTTGATTGCCTGGGCGCGCTCCGGATCGGCGACCAGGTTGACCAGGCTGCCGCCATAAGGGGAGATCAGGGTATCCATACGAAGCTCTTTCAGGAGGGGTAGGTTGCGAAGAAGGCGGCGATGAAGTCGGGGATGTGCGCTTCCGGCAGCACGTTGATACCGGCCGCCGCGCGGCGCCCCCCCCCGGTTGCAAAGCGCCGGCACAACTCGTCGGCGCCGCGTTGGTTGGATAACGGCGCGCGCACGCTGACCACAAAGTGTCCCTTGGGCGAGCGGGTCAGCAGGGCATGCGCGCGGTTGGGGTTCGCCGTCGCCAGATCGTTGGCATAGACACCGGAGACGCGTCGCGCCCAGGCGGCATCCGGGAGGATGAACACGGCGCCGGATGCGCGCGCTTCGTCCGCTTGCAAAACGGCGGCCAGCGCCATGTCGGCGGCATAGCCCTGGCTCAGGGTGCGGAATTCGGGCGCTTCCTGGATGAAGGCAAAGGGGTCGGTGTAGGCGGACAGGCTGCGATAGAGCAGGGCCGGATGAAAGTGAAGGTCCTCCAGACGCTCGCCGTAACCGTTGTAATTGAGGCACTCGCCCAAGGCGCGCAACTGATCGAGTTGCCCGGTGGCAAGGCCCAGGGGCTCGGCGGCGCGCCGGGCGGCCTCATGCAGGTTGTCGCCGAAGGCGGCCACCACCGCCCAAATGCGCTGTTTGCCGCCGAGAAAGCGATCCACCAGCAGGCTGGTGCAGACATCGGCGGCGGTGTCGATGCTGGCCTGAAAATTCGGGTGCACAGGCAGTTCGCCGGGGTTGTGGTGATCGAACCAACGCACCTTGACGCCTTTCTCCAGCAGCGCGGCCAGGGGTACGGCGTTCTTCTCCACCGCGATGTCCAGGGCCAGGACGACATCGCCGGCTCGGGCGTCGATCTTCCGCAACAGGCCGATGTCGCGCTTGACCCCGGTAATCAGGGTGGACGCGGCCGGCTCGGCCAGACGCATCTGGTGGAGGGCGCAGATGCCGTCGGCATCCCCGTTGAAAGCATCGAAAAACATGGTCTCCCTCAGGCTGGGCCGCCGGCATCCCGTTGCGATGAGATGCCTGTCGGAGCGGCGGCGCAGTTTATCACCGCCCGCCCACGCCACGACCGACTGGGGCTTCGCCAGATTTTCCCGCTCGAAGCGCATGGGGTCGGGAGTGTCGATATTTCTTACAGTTACCCCAGGCAAGCCCGCGACGTGCAGGCAAGCCATTGTTATTTTCGTTGAATATGCGTGTGGCACGGTAATTGCTTTATGATCTTTATGTACTATGCCAAACGTTATGAGGTATGCCGTGTCTTTTGATCTCAAGTCGATTCTCGCCCTGGTTCTTGCCCTCGGCTCCGCCTCCCTGGCTCAGGCCGGTTTCCTAGGCAAGGTCACGCAAGGGGCGCAGATGTACCCCAGTATCGTCACCAGCGACGATGGACCGCTTTCGGCCAGCGTCCCCGTGGCGGGGCCGGAGTTCAGCTTCTACGGCGGCTTCTATACCGTCGACCTGGCCGACACCACCGTTACCATCCTGACCCCCGGCGCCGATCCCGGCGGCAGCCTTTGGGATGGGCCCTTGACGACAGCGGGGGTGACCTTCAACGGCCTGCGTCTGTTCGACATCAACGGCACGATCGACACGATCTCGGCCGTGAGCATCGACTCGATCTTTCATTGGAATGATTTCGCGGGTATCAACCCCGCCATTCCCGTGATCACCTTCGATGCCGACACCATCTGGGTCAACTTCATGGATCTGACCGCCTACGACGATTCGACCCTGACCCTGAATGTCACCTTCACTCCCGCCGCCGGCCCGCTGCCCGAACCCGCCACCCTGGCTCTGCTCGGCCTGGGCCTGGTCGGCCTCGGCCTGATCCGCCGCAAGCCTTAAGCGCGGGTGGAAGCCTCGGCAAACGGCGACCTTCGGGTCGCCGTTTTTCATTCCCTGCGCCGGCGCCCGGCGCACCAGGAAGACGTCGGCGCCCTTGACGTGAACGTCGCGGCAACGATTCCGCTGCCCCATAGCCGGACTATGCGGCTGCAAATCCGGAAAAACCGGGCTCGTCGGGTTTTTGCTGCGCCGAAACATCGCAGGCTCGTTTTCGCTTTTCGACGACCAAAGTCCGACAGGCTGCCAGCCAGACTTTTCTGCCGGGACGCGCATGGGGTCGGGAGTGTCGATATTTCTTACAGCTACCCCCGGGCTATCCCGAGACATGCACGCAAGCCATTGTTTTTTCATTTAATATTTTTATGGCGCGATAATTGCTGAGTGTGCTGCGTATTTAAAACGACCCTCACGGAGAAAGCCATGTCTTACAAGCTCAAGTCCATACTCGCCCTGGCCCTCGGCCTCGGTTTCGCTTCCCTGGCCCAGGCCGGTTTCATGGGCAACGTCGTGCAAGGGGCGCAGATGGCCCCCAACATCACCACCAGCGACGATGGCCCCCTGCAGTCGGCTACCGTCACTGCGGCAGGGCCGGAGTTCAGCTTCTACACCGGCTTCTATACCGTCGACCTGACCGACACCGTCGTTACCATCCTGACCACCGGCGCCGATCCCGCCGGCAGCCTCTGGGATGGGCCTGGGTCGACACCGGGGGTGACCTTCAACGGCCTGCGTCTGTTCGACATCAACAGCACGATCGACACGATCTCGGCCGTGAGCATCGCCTCGATCTTTCATTGGAATGATTTCGCGGGTACCAACCCGGCCAACCCCGTGATCACCTTCGATGCCAACCACATCTGGGTCAACTTCATGGATCTGACCGCCTACGACGATTCGTCCCTGATCCTGAACGTCACCTTCACACCCACCGCCGGCCCGCTGCCCGAGCCCGCCACCCTGGCCCTGCTGGGACTGGGCCTGGTCGGCCTCGGCCTGACGCGCCGCAAGCCTTAAGCGCGGGCGGAAGCCTCGGCAAACGGCGACCTTCGGGTCGCCGTTTTGCATTCCGCACACCGACGCTCGGCGCACCAGGAAGACGCCGGCGGCCTCAATGTGAAACAACCACGCCGTAGGAGCGGGCTTGCCCGCGATTGGGGCGTTCGTACCCGCACCAAGGCCGAAAATCGCGGGCAAGCCCGCTCCTACGACGGGTTTCATCATGCGGGGCGGCTCGGAAAGAGCCATGTCGAGTGGTTGGCGTGAAACAAGCTCGCCCCTGTAGCGCAGGCGTCCCGCCTGCATTCAGAGCCAAGAGCAGGCGGGACGCCTGCGCTACAGGTGCGCCCGTGTTTCATCATCCAGGGTGGCAGGGCCGCCGTGGCCGTTAGACTCACGCCGTTGCTCTCGATACCTCGCCGGATGCCCGATGAACCTCGTTTCCGCCGCTCGCCTCTCGCCCTGGCTGCTGGCGGCCTATGCCGCCCTGATCGCGCTCGCCAGCCTGCATCCCTACGGCGGCTGGGATGCCTGGACGCACTGGTCGCCCGATTTCATCACGGCCCCGCTGCCGCGCTATATCACGCGCACCGACCTGACCACCAACTTCTTCGTCTACGCCCCCCTGGGTTACCTGCTTGCCGTCAACCTCGCGCGGCCGCGCCAGAAAGGCCGTTCCGTGTTCTTCGCCAGCCTGGCCGGCCTGGCCTTCAGCCTGGTTCTGGAAGGCGTGCAGCAACTGGTTCCCGGCCGCGTCGCCTCCAACCTGGATGTGCTGCTCAACAGCCTTGGCGGTCTGGCCGGCGCCCTGCTTTCCCTGCACCACCAGCGCTGGCAGCGCACCAGCCAGGCGGTGCGGCGCTGGCGGCGCGCCTGGTTCCGGCCGGGGCCGGCCAGCAATACGGGCTTGTGGCTGCTGGCGCTGGCCGGCCTGGCCCAGTTCGCGCTGCTGCCTGTTCCCGGCGCCGGCTGGCTGGATCTGCATCTGCGCCCTTTCGATACCCCCCCGGGCGGCATCGACCAGCTCAATCTGGCCTGGTTTGCCGCGATCTTCCTGGAGATGGCCGCGCTGGGCAGTTTCGCCGCCTGCCTGTTGAAGCCGGGCCGCTATGTGGGTGCCAGCCTGCTGCTGTTCGGCGCCGTCTTCACCCTCAAGCTGCTGGCCGCCATCCTCCTGCTGAAACTGCGGGTGGTGGGCGGAGTACTGTCGCTGGAGACCCTGGCGGCCTTTCTCCTGGCCTTCTGGTTCCTGCTCATCCCCCAGGTCTCCCGCCGCCGCCATGCCGCCGCACTCCTGCTGCTGGCGATCATCCTGGGGGTGCGGCTGGCGCTGGCCAGCTACCTGGTCTGGCCGATCGCCAGCCCATTCAACCTGGTCGGCCTGGCCAAGGCGGCCGCCTCGCTGTGGCCCTGGCTGGCTCTGGGCGTGCTGCTGGCGATGACCCTGAGCGAACGGCGGCGCCGTTGGGCGGGCGAATCCTTACCGTAGACCGCCGGCATCCCGGGCCCCACGTAGGATGTGGTTACCGAAGGGTAGGGGCTTCATCAGAGCGCAGCGAACCGCATCACGCCGGGCCGATGCGGTTCGCTGCGCTCACCACATCCTACGTTGTTGTTTTCCCAGCCGGCGCCACCGGGGCACGTCCGCGACGTCTGCGGCGGCGCGGCGCCGGGCCGGAGGCGTTCCACTCATATCCCACCCCGAGCAGGCTGAGTGCGACCAGCAGGGTGGCGAGGCGCGGGGTATCGAGGAGGCTGTCGAACAGGCCCACGGTCAGCAGGCCGAGCAGCGAGGCCAGCCAGGCCCAGGCCAGGCGCTGCCCGCGCCAGGCGGCCCTGCTCAGCCGACTCAGGGCGAAGCCGACCAGGCCGACGAACAGCAACAGGCCCAGCCAGCCCTGTTCGAACAGGACATGCACCCAGACGTTCTTGATGTGCCAGGGCAAGTGGCTGTGGGTCTTGAAGAACCAATAATCGCCGCCCCAGGTGTAGCCGCCGTTGCCGATCAGGTCGGCACCGTTCGCGGTGAGAAGGCGGACATTGTCGACGTCGATCAGGCCGGACTTGCCGGGGTAATAGAGGAACAGTTCCACCGGCGGACGGCGCAGGCCCTCCTCGATGCCCACCTCGGCGCTGGAAAAATCGTGGGTCAGGCGGTGCCACTGGCCGTCGCCGGGGACATCGAGGGCGATCCAGACGCAGCGGCGCGAATTGAGCAGTTGCTTTTCGCAGACCGGCGCCTCGATCCGCGCCCCCGCCTGGCGGCTGCGCGCGTCCAGTTCCAGGTGGTAGTTTTCCCCTGCCCGCACCGCGACGCGCTGGGCGTAATACAGGGTGTCGCCGGTGCCCAGGCGCAGGAAGGTGTTGTCCTTTTCCGTGACGAAGCCGAAGGTCGCGGGCTGTTTGTCCGCCGGCCCGCGTTCCAGGTAGACCCGGGGGAAGCTGCCCAGGCCCATGCCGAACAACTGCGCCATCGGCGTGCCGTCCATCATGGCAATGGCCTGGCCCCAGTGGTCGACACGGGTTTGCCAGTCCTGCCCGGTCTGCGCCAGACGCTGCTGGAAGTAGCCGCCGCCGATACCGACTGACAGCCCCGCAGCCAGGAGCGTCAGCACGACTATGGGAATGGCGGCCTGGCTGCGCTGGCTGGTGCGCCAGGCCAGGCGCAGGCTGGCCACGGCCAGGGTGAGCAGCACCACGCCCAGGGCCAGCACTCCGCCGCGCGCGACGGTGAAGATCGTGACGTACACGGTCAGAGCCATGACCGGCAGCGTCAGAGGGAGAGTGCGCAAGCGCGCCATGCCCAGCCAGAGAAACGGCAGCGCCGCCGCCAGGTAGGCCTCGATATGGCCGCCGCCGGTGTGCATGCTGGAGAAGGTGCTGACGATGCGGTAGGTATGGTTGGCGTCGGCGAAACCGGCGAACAGCCAGCGTTCCCATAACCCCACCAGTCCCACCCCGAGCAGGCCCAGGCCCATGCCGAGGGCGAGGCGGCGGCCCAGCGTCTCGGGGTCAAGCTGCCCCTGGCGCAACCAGAGGAAGATCAGACCACCCCAGAGGAAACCCTTGGCCACGCGCAGGCTGTTGTAGGGGCTCCAGTAGCTGGAAAAGGCATTGGCATCGACCGGCGGGGGCACGCCGAGTCCGAGGAGGCCGCTGATTGCCAACGCCGCGAGCCACATCGCCGGCAGGGGCCAGGCCGCCGGCAGCGCCGCGCGCGGTGGTTGCCGGCGGAGAAACAGGGCGGCGGCGGTCACCAGCATGAGCAGATCGAATTCGTCCAGGAAGAAGCGCCCGCTCCACGGCGCCAGGTCGAGCAGCGGCAGGGCGACCGGCACGGCGACCAGCCAGACGTTCGGCCATTTCAGCAATACCCCGGCGTAGACGGCCAGGCCGATGGCCAGGAGCGCCCGCTCATACGGGAAGTCGAACAGCGCGAAGCCCACCAGGGCCAGGAGCGCGACGCCGAGCAGCCCGGCCGACCAACTGGAATGGTGGTGAGCGTGTTCGGCCCGCGTGCCGGAACGGTGGGAACGGTGTGATTCACGCCGCTTCGCCGGTTGCCGTTCCGACGCCGGCGCGGCCGCAACGGGCGCCGCCTCGGCCGCCGGGGCAAGTGGCGGAGGCGCCACACTGATGGCGTCCTCCGCAGGCTGCGGCCGGGAGGCGGAGTTTGCCGCCCCACTCCGGCGGATTCGCCCTCCCAGCCAGTAGCCGGTGGTCAGGCCGGGCAACAGCACGAGAATTTCCAGGACGTCGCGTATCCGGGGGGCCGGCAGCAGCGGCAGCGCGATGAACGCCATGCCGGCCAGCACGAGCAGGGCCAGCCTCTGCAACCAGACCGCCCTCCATTCCAGGAGGCCCGCCAGCATGCCCACGGGCACCCACAGGATCACCGCCTTGATAAACAGATAGAACTGCTCAGGCACCCCCAGAAGCAGACCGGCCGCGTGCCTGGACAGGGCCGGCGCAAACAAGGGGCTGTTCGGGTCGAGCGGAACCAGGCCGAGGAGCAGGGCGACCAGGATCAGCGCCTGCCAGGCGGATAGCCGTGTGGTGGGGCCGGCGTGGCGCCGCTGGGAGTGCTCGACAGACATCGGTCAGGCCCGATGCGGGGCCGGTTCAGACCCGCCCCGAGGCACCGGGGCGGCCGCTCAAGCAGCGGCCAGCGCGGCGCGACGGCGCCGCAGGCCGAGCGCCGCGAAGCCCAGGCCGCCGGCCAGGAGCAGCAGGGTGGTGGCGGGTTCCGGTACCGAATTCACGTTGAAGACGTGGTAGACCACACCATTCGAAGAGGCGGTGGTCGCACCGGTCTTCTTCTTCACACTCACGCTCCGGAGGAAGGGTTGATCCTTCGTGGGGAGTCCAGCGCACCCTTCGCTGGCGATGAAACTGAAGGTGATCGACCAGGTGGACGCACCCACCACCAATCCGGTTCTCGATCCCGTCACGCCTACCAGGTTGGTGCCCTGATCGAGGCAGTCACCGGCATCATACGGCCCCGTCCCGGCAGTGCTGATGGTCTCGATGCTGGGTGCCACGCTGCCGCCGGTGAAAGTGACGTTCGCGTTGGGGATCGTTGCCGTGGAGGTCTTCGGGATGGTCAGGCATTTGCCGGTGGCCGGTGTCATGACCCCGGCGAGGGGGTTGCTGATGGTCATGGTGAAATTGCCACCGCTGTCGATCGACCCGAGGCCGACATAGCCGCCCACATTGTTGCTCAGCGAGTTGTAACAGACGTTGCCGTCCGCATCCTTCAGATAGATGGTGGAACCCAAAGCGCCCTGGGCAAGTGCGGCCAGGCAGAACAGGGCCAGTAACCGAATGGAATTCATGATCGACCTCCAGAAGCCTCATCGCCCCGGCCGGAGATCGGCCAGGGTTGCATATGCGAATCAAAGCAATATTTATGCCCATTCATAACAATCATGGACTTAGGCATTTCTCCCGCGTCAGGGGAGTGCGACTGTAAAAAAAACCGACAAGCGCTACGCAAAATCCTGATTCCTTTGCCCCGCGCCACCGGCCGGGCGGGCGAAGCCGCTGAGCAGGACGGAGATCGCCACGAGGTGATAGGGCAATTCCCAGTAAGCGATTCCCAGGGTGATGCCCCCCACCAGATAGGCCAGCAGCGAGGCCTGGAGCATCGCCGCGTAATCGCCCACCCAGCCGCCGCGCCGCCCGGTCCAGTAAAGGTGCAGCACGGTCAGGAGGAGGAGGCCCAGCCACAGAACCAGGCCGACATAACCATGCTCGGCGAGCATTTCCACATAGGCGCTGTGCCAGTCGAGGCCGCCGCCCGTGGCTTCGTTCACGACCGGCCAGGCATTGAAGCCACCGCCGGTGAGCGGGTGTTTCTCGGCCAGGTCCAGGCCGATTTTCCAGACGTTGATGCGGCTTTGGGCGGACTCGTCGGCTTGATAGGTGGCGGTGGTTTCCATGCGGCCGAACCACGCTTGCGGCAACTGCACGAAGAGGCCGCCGGCCAGTACGGCGAAGGCAGGGATGACCAGGAGCTTGTGCTTGCTGTGCCAGATCAGCAGCAGGGTGACCAGGCCGAGGGCGAGCATGCCGCCGCGCGACCAGGAGGACAACACCGCTCCATAGCACAGGGCGATGCCGCCCAGGAGGACCGCGCGGAGAACCTGGTCGCGCGCTTCACGCAGCCACAGGACCAGCAGCGGTAGGGTCATGGACACGACCACGGCAAAGCTGTTGTTGTCGCCGTAGGCGCTGCCGGGCGGACCATAGACGCGATCATGGAAACCCGTCATGAGGCTCCAGTAGCCGCCCTTGAGCGCCACCAGCAGGATGGCCAGCGCCAGGGTGGCGAGGAGGTAGAACAGCTTTTCGCGGGTGTCGATGAGCAGCAGGGTAAGAACCAGGGGCGGCAGGATCTTGAGCACCTGGACATACTTGTCCCAGGCCTCCCAGGGCAACAAGGCAAAGTGGCTGGTCACGGCGAACCAGAGCCACAGCGTGGCCAGGCCGAGCACCCGCCAGTCGAGCAGGTGCCGCCACGGCAAACTGGACCAGGATCGGTCCCGCCAGACCTGAAACACCAGACCCGCGCTCACCGCGCCGAACAAGACGAGGTAGATCGGAAAATGCCGCATGAACCCCAGCGCATAGCCCTGAGGATGCATGAAGCCGACGAACGCGAGCCCCAGCACGCCCAGCCAGGGGCGATACAGCGCGAATGCGGAAAAGCTCAACAGGATGGTCAGCAGCGCCAGATCACGCATGTTCGCCCCTGTGGGTGGCGGAACGAGGGACTCGCCGCACCTGTTTTCGGAACATGCGGAACCCCAGGTAACCGAACAGCCCGCCCACGCTTTCCAGGAACCAGTCGGTGGTATCCGGGAACTTGCCGGGCAGCAGTACCTGGCCGAGTTCGATTCCCAAAGCAGTGGTGACGACGGCGAGCAGCGAGGCCGCAGCCGCGTAGCCGCGCCAGCGCCAGGACAGGCCGCTTACCCACCAGGCGAGCAGGATGCCGAGCGGGGCGAAAAACAGGGTCTTGTGGAACACCTCGGTGATGGCGCGGAATTCCGTGCCGAAGTAATAGACCTGGAACGGCACCCGCTCCAGGAAGGCCATGCGGCTGCGCACGAAATCGCCGTCGCCCCGGAAATCGAACGGGTACCAGAACACCCCCATCAAGATCAGCACCCAGGCCAGGGCAAGCGCCAGGCGTTGCCAGGCGGGTGAAGCAATGGCAGCGCGGCGCGGCGCCGCTTTCCGGCGCGTACCGAACTGGCGCTGGCCCAGCCAGGCGCCGATGCCCGCGCCCAGCGCCCCGGTAAACAGATCGGTCACATCGCTCACCCGCGAGTAGACGAACAATTGCATGAACTCCAGGCCGAACACCGCCAGGAAGGCCATGCGCCAGACCTTGATGCTGTCGCGCCCCGGCCGCGCGTGCCAGAGCCAGGCCAGGGGCACCCAGAGCAGGGCATCGGTGGCGAGTTCGAACAGGACATGGGCGGGATCGGCCGGCAGGCCGGCGAAGGGGAGGAAGTTGAGTTTGCCTTCCTGCCACTTGTGATAGACCTCGACCACGCTGAGGGTCAGATCCAGCGGCAGGATGTTGTAGCCGACCAGCACGACCAGATAAGCCCAGGCCGCGCGTTCCGCCAAGGCGGCCGGCTCGCGTTCGTGATGCCAGCCTTCGTACCCGGCCAGCAGGCGGGCGCCGAAGCCCCACCAGCAAGCGGCGCCGATCACGGCGCCCAAAGCTTCCGCCGCGATGTCGTTCTGCGACACCGTGCGCTGCGGGAAGAACAACTGGGTGAATTCGATAGTGACACTCAGGGCTGCGGCCGCCAGCCAGACGAACAAGGTCAACGCCACGGCGAGAGCGGAATGGCGGCCATGCGCGAGGGCGCCGCTCCAGAGAAAGGTCAGCGGGATGAACAACAGCAGGTTGGCCATCCAGTCGGCGCGGGAGCCGATGCCGAGGTTCAGGAACGGGACATCGCGGAACTTCGCGACCGCCTCATCCCAAGGCAGGGCGTGGTAATCCAGCGGCACCAGGCTGCCGTAGACCACGAAGACCAGATAGAGCAGGCCCAGCCAGAGCAGCAGGCCGCGATGTTGCGCCAGGACGCGGCGGTGGCTTGAGGTGGAATGTCGATCAACGGGCATGGGCATTCCCGGTAGGCTGGGCAAAGCGCAGCGTGCCCAACATCGTGGTGGGTTGTTGGGCACGCTGCGCTTTGCCCAACCTACGATTACTACGGCCCGACCCGGGCATCATCGCTTGGGGCATGGCATTTCCGCCTCGGCGTAACAGGCGCCCAGCACGGGCGCGCGCCTCAAGCGCCCGTCGAAGTCCTGGTCGCTGTCCGGGTAGGCGTTCAGCCCCAGGCGCTCCGGCCAGACCTCGCCGGCCAGGGTCATGCGTGGCGCGAGGTCGAGTTGCCCCAGTTCCGCGAACGGCTTCTTCAGGAAGCGCGCGGCGGTATCTACCCCGCCCGTCAGATTGTCACCCGCGCGCAACAAGAGATGGTCTCCGGCACGCAGGCGGGACAGTAGCGGGCGGTAATCCTCGGGGCCGGAGAGATAGTCGACCGCCCAGGCCGGCGAGCCGGCCCATGCCGCAAGCATCTGGCCAATCAGCAGACTGGAGAGGGCGTACATTTTTCGCGACGCGCCACCCCCGCCAGGTCGAGGCTGTTCTCCAGGCGGCGTACCAGGCAATGAGCGCTTTGCCGCCCGGAATCGAGGACGATGTCGGCGGCTTCCATATACAAGGCATGGCGCGCGGCATACAGCTCCTGGAGTTTCTGCAACGGATCGTCGGTTTGCAGCAGGGGCCGGTTCTTGTCGTGGCGGGTGCGCAGATACAGCTCGCGCGGCTGGCATCTGAGATACACCACGGCGCCGCGTCCCTTCAGGTTGGCGCGATTCTCCGGGCGGAGCACGGCGCCGCCGCCGGTGGCCAGGACGATGCGCCGGCGCCGGCTGAGTTCGTCGATCACGCAGGCTTCGCGCTTGCGAAAGCCTTCCTCGCCTTCGATCTCGAAAATGGTGGCAATGGAAACACCACAGCGGGAGACGATTTCGTGGTCGGAATCGACGAAAGACAGGCCGCGATGCTTGGCCAGCAGGCGGGCGATGGTGGTCTTGCCGGAGCCCATCAGGCCGACCAGGAAAATGTTTGAACTGGGAATCATGGGGCGCGATTGTAACGGGCGCCGCTAACGGTCATGGATTGATGCCGCCCCGAATGCTGAAACCGGGCGTCCCCGTAGCGCAGGCGTCCCGCCTGCATTCAGCGCCCAAAGCAGGCGAGGACGCCTGCGCTACAAGGGCCTGCTTGTTTCACGCTAGCCGCGTCGCCGCGCCAACAGGGCGTCCACGGCGGTTTTCAGGTCACCGTCCGGCAAGGCGTTGTCGAGGTCGCGGAAGGCGTTGAGGGCGGCCGGCCCGAGATCCGTTTTTTCGCGTTTTTCCGGCAGAGTCCAGTCGGCGCGCACTTTGACCTTCACCGTCATTACTGGCGCATCGGGCCGTGTCAGCACCCGGCCGACGCCGGTCGCCTGGCTGCGCACGCGGCTGGCGGCGGCGCCGTTGGCACAATAGATCAGTGCCGTTTCCCCCTGAATCGCCGCTACCCGGCAGGCGCGCGCCACCGCCGGCGGCACCACCCCGGCGAAGCGCCGGTTCAGTTCGCGCAGGCGCTCGGCTTCCGGCAGGGCCACTGCCAGGGTCGGGTCGTTGCGCAGAATGCCGCGCACGCGCTGCATGGAAGAGGGACGGTAGGACATCGAGGTGTAGGAAGCAGGATGTGGTGAGCGCCGCGAACCGCATCATGCGGCGCACGCGGGGCCGATGCGGTTCGCAGCGCTCACCACATCC
>JAUYFG010000067.1 GCA_030690985.1 Pseudomonadota bacterium | reverse complement strand
TCAAACCGCATACCGGCGAGGGTAGTGTGCGCTGTGCGCACGCTACGGTGGAGCTCGTAGGAGCGGGCTTGCCCGCGATTGACGGCGGTTATCGCGGGCAGCGGAGTCGTTGCCGCTTCAGCGGCTTTACGAATCCGGCGTACCCCTTGCGGGTGCAAGCCCGCTCCTACGGCAACGCGTTACCCACCACGAATCACATAGAGCCAAAAACCTACCCCCCATCCATATCGCTCTGGTCCTTGACCAGCAGCGCCAGGAAGCCGCCGTGCAGGGCGCGCCAGGATAGCCAGATCAGGTAGCCGGCGGCGATCAGGGCGAGTATCAGGATGCTGTTTTCGTCACCGCTCATGACTTCGAAACCGCTATAGCTTTCGCCTGGGAAAAACGAGGATTGCCGCACCCGAGCCAGATCCATCAGGGTGCCGACGACCAGGTAGAGCAGCCCGGCGTAGATCACATAGGCAAACACATTGATCAGCCACAGCATGGCCAGGGCGAAGCACAGCACCAGGATGGGGGCCAGCAGGTGCAGGCCGTATTCCTCAGTGAGCATGAACAGCGGCACCGAGGCCAGCATAATCAAGGCGGTATGGCGCAGATAGAAGGGCAGCGGCGAGTTTGTCGCCACCCGTTTGCTGGTCTTGTGCTGCTGCATGGACTGGCTGACCCGCTCCATCACTTCGGCAAAATTTTCCGCCGTGCATTGCACGAACATCACCGTGCGCCAGCCGTTGCGCAGGGTGATCAGGTGGCGTTCCGGTTGCGTCACGGCGTTGAAAGCGCCTTTCCAGTTCACCGCCTCGAATTCGCGCGATCTGGCGATGAGGCCGGCGCCGGCCAGGCCCGGCTTGCGCGCAAGGACGCCCAGGATGATGGCCGCGCGGTTCGCCTTCTTCGCTATCGGTTCCACGGTTTCCTGCAGGATGCCCGCGTCGGAAAGGGTGTAGCGGACATGGAAGCGGCCGCGAAACAGCACCGCCATGATGATCAGGCCAAGCACCCAGAGGCCACCGCTCGCCCCTGCCACCATGAGGCCCAACATGGGCAGGGCATCCCAATTCCCTTGCGCGGCGAAGAGGGTTCCCAGTAATAGCCCCATCACCAGGGCCGTGGCGAGCATGGCCAGGGACCACTGGCGCAACATGTAGGCACTGAACAGGGGCAGGTCGGTTTCCCAGACCAGGGGTGCGGTGGTTTTTTTCATGATGGGCTCATGGGTGGGTTGCAAGCGTATTAAGTTCACGCAGATTGGCCTGTGCGCGGCGATAGCCGGAATCATGGCGCAGCGCTTCGCGGTAAGCCGCGCGCGCTTCCGGGAACTGGCCGGCCAGCCGGTAGGCGTAGCCGAGATTATTCCAGGCGCGCGCCTTGCCTGGCGACTGCATAACGGTGGCTTGCCAGAGGCTGATTTCATTCTGGTAGTCGACGTTGCGGGCGGCGGTGAAACCTATACCGGCCAGGGCAAGTAGCAGCAGCAAACCAGCGCGGAAGCGCGCGGAAAGCAGCCCGGTCAGGGTGACTACGGCAATCCAGTAGACGCCGATGCCGGCGAGATAGAGATGCCGCTCGCTGGCCAGGTCCAGACGCGGAATCAGGCTGTGGGTGGGCAACAGCAACAGCAGGAACCAGGCGAGGCCGAAGGCGAACCAGGGCCATTGCCGCCGCTGCCGCCAGGCCAGCACCAGGGCGCTGGCCAGCAGTGTCAATTGCAGCCCGAGCAGGGGTGAGAAGCCGTGCAGTTCCGGCAGATCCGGATCGATGTTGAGCGCGTGTGGGTGCAACAACTGGCCGAGCAGGTAGAACACCGCGTTCAGCTCGGAAGCCAGATTGACGCCCAGACCGCGCGCCAGGGGTTCACTCAGCAGACGTTGATAGCCGAAGGCGAGAAACAACAGCAATGCGGCCATCACCAGGAAACCCGCCAGGAAACTCGCCAGCAAGAACGTATCCCGGCGCCCGCCACGCATGGGAAACAGCAGCAGGGGGATGGCCAGCGCCACTTCCTTGCTCAACACGGCGGCCGTGAAGCAGAGCAAGGCCGCACCGCGCCAGCGCCACGGCCGTGAGTGGGCTGCGGCCTCCAGCCAGCACAACAGCCCGGCCAGGGAAAACAGCGCCATCTGGCTCATGGAGCGGCCGCTGACATAGGTCACGGATTCGCTCTGGATCGGGTGTAGGGCGAATAGCAGGAGCAGCAACAGGCGGGCGTGGCGGTTCTGTTCCTGATTCCAGTTGTCGGGCCGGGGAAAGTGCGCCGACAAGCGCCAGAGCAGCGCCACATTGGCCAGATGCAGCAAGAGGTTCACCGCATGAAACCCGAAGGCGCCGAAGCCGCTGCTCCAGTTCAGCGCATAGCCCAGTTTGAGCAGGGGGCGCAGCGTGAATACCTGCTGCCACCACCCTGCCAGGGAATGCACACTCGGGTTGTCGACGATGATGTTGTAGTCGTCGAACTGGAATGCGGCCGGCAGGGCATTGAGATAGGCCAGCGCCGTGGCGGCCAGCAGCCAGACCGGCCAAGCCTCCCTGGCGGGCAGGGAAGCGGTGGCCATGTCAGTTCCGCACGGCCGTTCCGAAGGAACTGACCTCCCCCTCGGGGGGAAACGTGCGCAGCGAGTCAGGGGGTCGTTTCATCTCAGCGTCCGAACATGCCCTTCAACTGGTTCACCACGTCTTTCAGGCTGTCGTCCGTGGCGGGGGCGCTGCTTGGCGCCGCTGCGGGTGTTTGCGCCGTGTAGGCGCGTCCGCTGTCGGGGGCGGCCAGCGCACCGACCTGGAAGCTGACCGAAGCCACTTCCTTGCCGTTGTTGTCGGTGTCGTGCAGGCGCAGGTCATAGTTGCCGACGGCTGTCGGCGCGGTGAAGGTCAGGCTGCCGGAGGTGCGCTTCTGGAGGTATTGGTAGGTGAGGTCGTGGCGGTCGTTCTCGGCCTCGCTGCCGTGCGGCACTTGCGACGGGATGATGCCGACCCAGGCATTGGCGGCGTAACTGCCTGGCGCCGTGAAGTCGACCACGATGGCTTCACCTGGTGAGTAGCGGTCGCGGGCCAGATACAGACTTCCCGCTTTGCCGCCGGGTTCGCTGCCGCTTGTGCTGTACGCCATTGGCTTGGCCACCGCGCCGGGGCGGGTGGCGGACCAGCCATAGGACGGCGGGTTGGCCGTGTAATCGCGCCCGCTCCATTGGGTGAATCGGCCTTCCAGCGTATTGCCTTGCAGGCGGCCACGGTAGGACTGGTTTGCATCCGGACGAGTGAAGCTCAGTTCGCCGATGGCGTCATCGAAGTACAGCTCTTTCAGTGTTTCCCAGGTGGCGTGCGTGTCGACCCAGACGCGGCCGCTCAACATGCCCTGGTTGCCGGAAAGCTCCAGCTTGCCGGTGTAGCCGTTGGCGTTGATTTGCCAGGTTCCGGCCAGACTGGAAGCTACGCCGGCGGGAACGGGTGCCGGATAGCTCGGAGCGGTGTAAGTCGGTGGCGGTGCCTGCGGCATCGGTGTCGGTATCGTGGTTGGAGTTGGCGCTGCGGCGCGCACCGTGATGTTCACGCTATGGACGCTGAGGTTCATTTCACAGGTAACGGTGCCGGTACCCGCGCGCACGCCGCGCACCTGGATGTGTTTGCTGTCGGAAACGATGATTGCCAGTTCCTCGCTGACTTTCCAGTCGACCAGGGCGATGAACGGTGCGCCCTTCAGATGCACGGTGGTGAGCTCGCCGATCGCCAACTCGTTGCGATCCATCTCCAGCCTGGCCGCGCCGGCGGAAAAACTGAACAGCATCATGAAGACCAGGAGCAAGCCGGAAAAAGCCTGGGGGAGGGGAGGGCGTTTCATGATGGTTTCCTTGTCCAAGTTTGAGGAATGGTCATGTTTCTCACTGTAGACATTTCTATCCGGTTTTCTTCAAACGGACTCGGCGGCTACGTCGTTGAACCTGTGCTTATCGGGTTGTCACATACACCCACTAGTTTCGCGGCATGGCGCCGTAGGTTGGGCAAAGCGAAGCGTGCCCAACGGACCGTCGCGATGTTGGGCACGCTTCGCTTTGCCCAACCTACGTCACTACGTTCCCGTGCCCGCCGCAATCCGATTGCGACCCGCGTGCTTGGCGCGGTAAAGATTCTGGTCGGCTTGCTCTATCAGGCTATCGACGCTGCTGTCCGCTGTGGCGGCGGCGACACCGGCGCTGAAGGTCACCCTGAAGGCGGTTTCCTTGCCGCCATGCTGAATGGCCGAGAAATCCTCGCGGATCGTGTCCAGCATGTGGATGGCGTCCTGTTCGGCGCAATCATTGAAGATCACCGCGAATTCCTCGCCGCCATAACGGGCCACCACGTCGCTTCGGCGTATCCGCCGCCGCAGCAGGTTGGCCAGGGTTTTGAGCACCCGGTCACCGGCGAGGTGGCCGTGCTCGTCGTTGACCAACTTGAAGTGGTCGATGTCGAGCAGGGCCAGTGCCACCGCCGAGCCATTACGCTGGCTGCGCGCCAGTTCCGCCGCCAGGCGCTCCTTGAAGCGGGCGTGGGTCAGCAGGCCGGTCAGACTGTCCTGGGACATCAGGGCGCGCAGTTCCCGCGCCCGCTGTGCCCGGATGGTCACTGCGGTGACCAGGTGCCGGTCTTCGATCGGTTTGCCGAGGAAATCGTCGCCGCCCAGGCTCATCGCCTTGAGTTGCTGCTCCAGGGCTTGCTCGGTGGAGAGGAATACGATGGGCAGGCTGAGGTAGCGATCATCCTGGCGGATCAGACGGGCCAACTCCATACCGCTGCACTCCGGCATATACAGGTCGGTCAGCAGCAACTCGGGGTCGTGGCTGGACAGCCATTCCAGTACCTGCCTGGGTTCGGTGAGGGCGGTTGCCTGCATGCCGGCCTGGCGCAATACCAGCGCGTAGTGTTCGGCCAGCGCGGCATCGTCGTCGACGATCAGGATACGGAACGGGGCGTCCGCCTCGCGGCGGGTCAGGTGCTCCAGGCGATCCAGCAGAAACAGCGGGTCAACGGGCTTGTGGTAGTAGGCATCGGCGCCGGCGCGGATCGCCGCCAGGCGGGCGTCGAAATCGCCGCGCGCGCTCACGAACACCACCGGCACCTCACCCAGATCCAGATGTGTCCGCATGTCGCGCAACAGATCGGTGCCGGCCAGATCGCCTTCCGGCAGCACGACATCAAGCACCATGGCATCCGGGCGTTGTTCCGCCACCGCCGCTTCCACGCCCGCCGTGCTCGGAAAAATGCGCACGCCATAGCCGAAGCGACCCAGTTGCAGGCGGAAGTCCTCGGCCAGGGCCAGGTCATCCTCCACCAGATAGATGAGACGTGACTCCATCGGGCTGAGCAGCGGTGCGGTGGCCGCATCCGGCGCGAGCTGGGGGCCGTTACCGACCGCTTCGGCCAATTTGGCCATCTGTGCTTTTGCTGCTTCCCAGGCCGGCACATCGGGGCGATCGGGTTCCCGTAGCCAGGCCATCAGCCGCTTTTCCAGGCTGCGGGCGGTCTTGCTCATGTCGGCATAGCCGAAGGTGGTGCCGGCACCGGCCAGGCGGTGGATATGGAGATGCAGTTTGTGCAGCACTTCAGGCGACCAGGGGCCGTTTTCCAGGGCCTGCCAGAGCGTGTCGATTTCGGCCAGGCGCTTGGGCAATTCGGTAGCGTACTCGGCGCGCAGGGCGGCAAGTTCAGCCTGATAGTTTTCTTCGGTGATGGTCATGGCAAATAGGCCTGGAAAATCAAACTCAGCGTAGGTTGGGCAAAGCGCAGCGTGCCCAACGTGGTCGCGATTTGTTGGGCACGCTGCGCTTTGCCCAACCTACGGCGTTGATCGGCATACACGGTCTCCGGCCAGGATATCGGCGACGAGTTGTTCGAAGTCCTCGCCTACCGGTTTGCTGATGTAATGGTCGCAGCCCGCCGCGATGGCTCTCTGGCTGTCCTGGCTCATGGCGGAAGCGGTGACCGCCGCGATCTTGCCTCGGTAGCCCTGCTCGCGCAGCAGTCGCACTGCCTCGTGGCCGTCCATCTCCGGCATGTGCATGTCCATCAGTACCAGGTCGTAGGCGCCGGCCAAGGTTTTTTCCATGCCGATGCGGCCGTTTTCCGCCGTCTCGATGGCATGGCCTTGCATGCGCAGACGCAAGGTCAGCATGCGGCTGATCATCGCATCGTCTTCCACCAGCAGAATGCTTGCCATGGCTTGTTACTCCTCAGGGTGGGGTAGGGTGAAGGTGAAGACGCTGCCCTCGCCGGGGCGGCTCTGCGCCGAGATGGTGCCGCCGTGCAGTTCCACCAGGGATTTGGTAATGGCCAGGCCGAGGCCGGTGCCGCCGGCCTTGCGCGTGCTGGAGCTGTCCACCTGGCGGAACTTGTCGAAGATTTCCGGCAGATCCACCTCCGGGATGCCGATGCCGGTATCGGCCACGCTGATCGCGGTATGGCCATCCAGCGCTTGCGAACTGACTGTGATGCTGCCGCCTTCGGTGAACTTGATGGCGTTGCCCACCAGGTTGATCAGTATCTGGCGCAGGCGCAGCGGGTCGGCCCGCACGGTTAGTGTTCCCACCTCATTGAGCAGGGTGATGCCGCGTTCCTGAGCCTTGAGGCGCAAGCGATCCAGCACCTCGCTGACCACCGTGCCCAGCGTGAAGGTTTCCGGCCGCAGATCCAGCTTGCCGGCTTCGATCTTGGACAGGTCCAGCAGGTCGTTGATCAGATGCAGCAGGTGGTCGCCCGAGGCCTGGATGTCTGCAGCCATGGCGACGATCATTTCCGCCGGGGGCATCTTTTCCGCGTGCTTGAGCAGGGGCAGATAGCCGAGGATGACGGTCAACGGGGTGCGCAGCTCGTGGCTCATCATGTTGACGAACTCGGATTTCATCCGGTTGGCGCGCTCCGCCTGTTCCTTGGAATCTCGCAGCACCTGCTCCGCCTGCTTGCGCAAAGTGATGTCGACGATCATGCCGACGAACAGAACCTCGCCGTCCATTCGACTCTCGCCCACCGCCAGATCCATGGGGAACAGACTGCCGTTTTTGCGCCGCGCCACCACTTCCCGGCCGCTGCCGATGATGTGCGCCTCGCCGCTCGCCAGGTAGCGGCTCAGATAGCCGTCATGCGCGGAATGGTAGGGCTCCGGCACGGCAAATTTGTTCTGACCTTCAGCCGTCATTCCCGCGCAGGCGGGAATCGTGCGCCCGTGAAGGCGCGTAAACAGCATGGTGGAAGTCCGTGTCGGGGCAAGCCATGACCCCGAAGCTGAAGGTAACTGCGTCGCTGCGAAGCGGGGTGGAGAGCAACCGGAAGCGAACTGGCAGTCCGCAGGATGACGAACTCGATTCGGCGGAGAGTGACGGCGAGCTAGCGATTCCATGGCGAAGCCTGAAACACACCGGACACGCTGAATTGGCGGTTAAAGCGATGTCTGGGTCACCTACGTGGTTGGAGGCGGAATGTTGGGAAGTTTGCGCGAGATAAGCGGGGAGACCTGTCGTCGAGGTGACGGCGGCAGGAGTCAGAGCCTGCGTAGTACCGAAGGACGGAGCAAGGGAGCCATGGCACAAACCGAGGGAAACCGGAGTTCGAGAGCAGGGGTGCCTACCCCGCCTAAAGCTTGCCCTGCCTGTTCGAGAGGGGCGGAAAGCAAAGCCGTCCCGAGGGAAGGCAGGCAGGAAGGTGGAAGCGTGAAAGCCGAAAGGAGCGAGAGCATGAATGAAGGAGCGACAGTGCCTGCAAAGGCTACACAAGCTTCGTCTATCCAGACGGGAAACCGGGACTGGATCGACCGCGCCATTTGGACGGAACGCATGTTGGCGGCGCTGCGGGGTTGGCAAATGAGCGGCGTCAAAGGAAACAAATGGATCAGTCTGATCGACAAGGTCTATCGACCGCAAACGCTGGCGGCGGCCTGGCAACAGGTCAAGGCCAACAAAGGTGCTGCGGGCATCGACGGACAAAGCATCGAACGCTTTGCGGCGGATGCCGAACGGTATCTGAGCGAACTGGCGGAAGACCTGAAAGAAGGGCGGTACCGAGCGGCCCCCGTGCGACGAGTGGAAATACCCAAAGCGGGCGGCAAGACGCGCCCGCTGGGCATCCCCACCGTCAAGGACCGAATTGTCCAAGCGGCGGTCAAGCGAGTGATCGAACCGATCTTCGAGAAGGAATTTCTGCCGATGAGTTATGGATTCCGGCCCGATCGAGGCTGCAAAGACGCGCTGCGGGAAGTCGACGAGTGGTTGAAGAAAGGCTACACCCATGTGGTAGACGCCGACTTCAAAAGCTACTTTGACAGCATCCCGCACGCCCGGCTGAAAGAACGGATCGAAGAGCGCATCAGTGACAGTCGCCTGCTGGAACTTCTGGCGGGCTGGTTGCGACAGGACATTGTTCATGGACTGGAGAGATGGACGCCGACGGGTGGCACCCCGCAAGGGGCGGTCATCAGCCCGTTGTTGGCGAACATCTACCTGCACCCGCTGGACCTGCACATGACGCGGCAAGGCTACGCGATGGTGCGCTACGCCGACGACTTTGTGATTCTGTGTCCCACGGCGGAAGAAGCCGGGAGGGCGCTGGAAGAAATCAAGGCGTGGGTGGACGCCAACGGCCTGACCCTGCACCCGGACAAGACCCACCTTGGGGATTGCCGGATAGAAGGGCAAGGCTTTGAGTTTCTCGGTTATCGGTTTGAAGCGGGCAAGCGCAGGGTGAGGAAGAAGAGCCTGACGGCCTTGAAGGACAAAGTGCGCGGATTCACGCGACGCACGCGAGGCGACAGTCTTGGGCGGATCATTGCCGACCTCAACCCGATGCTCAAAGGATGGTATGGCTATTTCAAGCATGCCCATGGGCGCGTGTTTCAGACGCTGGACGCGCTCATCCGACGACGATTGCGGGCGCTCCTGCGCAAACAGGAGAAACGTCCGGGCTTTGGCCGGTGCTATGCCGACCATGGTCGCTGGCCAAATGCATTCTTCGCTGCGGCAGGGCTTTTCACCATGGTCGAAGCCCGACGGCAGGCGAGCCAATCTCGA
>JAUYFG010000052.1 GCA_030690985.1 Pseudomonadota bacterium | reverse complement strand
GCAGCGGCATTGGCGGACGCGGTGCCGGCGAGTCGCACACCGAACTGGACAAACGCAAGAACCGCGACCGCATTTCCGATCTACAGAAGGAGATCGTCGCGCTGGAGCTAGAGCGCAAGACACAGCGCGCACGCCGGCTGGCGAACGAGGGGCTCGCCGGCGTGGCGCTGGTCGGCTACACCAACGCGGGCAAATCCACCTTGATGCGCGCCCTCACCGGTAGCGAGGTGCTGATCGCCGACAAACTCTTCGCGACGCTCGACACGACCGTGCGCAGTCTTTACCCCGAGAGCATCCCGCGCGTGCTGGTCAGCGACACGGTCGGCTTCATCAAGAAGCTGCCGCATGGGCTGGTTGCGTCGTTCAAGTCCACGCTCGAAGAGGCGCTTGATGCGTCGCTGCTGCTCCACGTCATCGACGCGAGCGATCCCGGCTTTGAACGGCAGATCGCAACCACTGACGAAGTGCTCAACGAGATCAATGCGCAAGAGGTGCCGCGCATCCGCGTCTTCAACAAGATCGATCATGTTGGCGACGCGGCGATGCAAGCTGAACGTGAAGCAGCACTGCGCGCCAGCTACCCCGATTGCATCGTGATGAGCGCGCGCCGCGATGACGACATCGCGAAGTTGCATCAGGCAATCGTTGCCTTTTTCCAGCGCAATCAGGTCGAGGCCGAGCTTTTTCTGCCCTGGACGGCACAACAACTGCGCGGGGAAATATTCGCGCGTTGCGAAGTGCTGGCGGAGCGTGCCGACGAAGCGGGCGCGTTCTTTCGCGTCCGCAGTGAGCAGGGAACCCTGGATAGCCTGCGTGAGAAGTTCGGCCAGGCGCGGTGAATTTGTCGCCTTCGCCACAACCCGCCCTGCCCGGCCTGTGCCGTTTGCGACAGCAGCCACAACGCAATCCATAAATACCCAATAAAAACAGCCCGATAACAACACCACGCAGTCAGGCACGGGGCTTGCAGTACTCAGGTCGTCACTATCTGGAGGACGACCCGTGGACCTTCCCGTACTCAATACCAGCGCCGAACCTGGCGGCTGCGATTCCAACTCCTGCGGCTCCACCGGCGATCAGCTCAGCCATCTGCCGGAGCACATCCGCGCCAAGGTGCATAACCACCCCTGCTATTCCGAGCAGGCGCACCACTATTTCGCCCGCATGCATGTGGCGGTGGCGCCGGCTTGCAACATCCAGTGCCATTACTGCAACCGCAAGTACGACTGTTCCAACGAGTCGCGCCCCGGCGTGGTGTCCGAGGTATTGACCTCGGCGCAGGCGGTGAAAAAGGTGATGGCGGTGGCCGCCAATATTCCGCAGATGACGGTGCTGGGCATCGCCGGCCCCGGCGACCCGCTGGCCAACCCGGAGCGCACTTTCGCCACTTTCCGCGAACTGTCTTCGAGGGCGCCGGACATCAAGCTGTGCGTGTCCACCAATGGCCTGGCGTTGCCGGAGTCGATTGATGAACTGTGCAAGCACAACATCGACCACGTCACCATCACCATCAACTGCGTGGACCCGGACGTCGGCGCCAAGATCTACCCGTGGATCTTCTGGAACAACAAACGAATCATGGGCCGCGAGGGCGCTGCGATCTTGATCGAGCAGCAGCAGAAGGGCCTGGAGATGCTGGCCGCGCGCGGCATTCTGGTGAAGGTCAACTCGGTGATGATCCCCGGCGTCAACGACGAGCATCTGGTCGAAGTGTCCAAAGTTGTCAAAGCAAAAGGCGCCTTCCTGCACAACGTGATGCCGCTGATCGCCGAACCGGAACACGGCACCTTCTACGGCCTGATGGGCCAGGCCAGCCCGACCCACGAAGAATTGCAGAAGCTGCAAGACGCCTGCTCCGGCGACATGAACATGATGCGGCACTGCCGCCAGTGCCGCGCCGATGCGGTGGGCATGCTGGGCGAGGATCGCGGCCAGGAATTTACCCTGGACAAGATCGAGGACATGGAAATCGACTACCCGGCGGCGATGGTGAAACGGGCCGAGGTGCATGCCCAGATCGCCCGCGAGCTGGAGATCAAGGATCAGGCCAAGACGGCCAAGGCTGAGTTGGTCGCCATCCAGGGCTTCAAGGCCAGCGTGCCGGACACCCGCCCGGTGCTGATGGCGGTCGCCACCAAAGGCGGCGGCGTCATCAACGAACACTTCGGCCATGCCCGCGAGTTCCTGGTCTACGAGGCGTCTCACGCCGGCGTGCGTTTCATCAGCCACCGCAAGACGACGCCGTACTGCGAAGGCGGCGACACCTGCGGCGACGGCGAATCGGCTCTGGACGTGACCATCCGCGAACTGTCCGGCTGCGAAGTCGTGCTCTGTTCCAAGGTCGGTTACGAGCCCTGGGGCCCGCTCGAAGCCGCCGGCATCCAGCCCAACGGCGAGCACGCGATGGAGGCCATCGAGGACGCGGTGCTGGCCGTGTACGCGGAAATGCGGGCGGCAGGCAAGCTGGATGCGAAGCCGCTAGCGCAAAGGAAGGCGGCGTGATGAAACCCGAACGTAGGGCGGAAAAGCGAAGCGCCTTCCGCCGGAAGGTGGAACGTTCATGCGGCGGAAGGCGCTTCGCTTTTCCGCCCTACCTGCTGACCGAGGAGTAACCATGGCCTTCGAAATCATTGAAACCTGCGTCAACTGCTACGCCTGCGAGCCGCTGTGCCCCAACCAGGCGATCTACCAGGCCTCGCCACACTTCCTGATCGACCCGGACAAATGCACCGAGTGCATCGGCGATTTCATGGATGCCCAGTGTTCCAGCATCTGCCCGATCGAGGGCGCGATCCTCGACGAACTGGGGCGCGAGCTGAATCCCATCGGCTCGCTCACCGGCATTCCGCTGGCGTTGCTGGCGCAATACCAGGCCGCGCTGGATGCGGCGTATCAGACGGCGCTTGAAGCAAAAACTGCATGAAGCCCGCTTCTCGCAACGCGCGCCGGGTCATCGATATGTCCGAACCGTGCTTATCCGGTTAACACACCCACCCACTACCGGTAGTGACGTAGGTTGGGCAACGCGAAGCGTGCCCAACGAACCGTCGCGCTGTTGGGCACGCTTCGCTTTGCCCAACCTACGGCGCTGCATGAAGCCCGCTTCTCGCAACGCGCGCCGGGTCATCGATCTGTCCGAACTACTCAAGGAACCCTCCCATGCCCAAGGCTAACGTCACCTTCGAAGACATCGGCGTCACCGTCAGCGTCCCCGCCGGCACCCGGCTGATCGAAATCTCGGAAAAAGTCAGCGCCGGCATCACCTACGGCTGCCGCGAAGGCGAATGCGCCACCTGCATGATGAAGATCGTTTCCGGCATGGAAAACATGTCGGAACGTTCCGTGCTGGAAGACAAGGTACTGCAAGAAAACATGGCCAGCCGCCAGCATCGGCTTGCCTGCCAGGCCCAGGTTCTCGGCGGTGAAATCGTCGTGCGACCGGGCTGACACCGCACCAAGAGCATCATGCAACCAATTGATTCCGTAGGGTGGATAAGCGCTGGCGCATCCACCATCACCGCCACAAAAGGTGGATGCGCTAACGCTTATCCACCCTACCGCTAACACCTCACCCCTTCCCCCACCCACCGGAGCCAACCATGCCACTAGTCACCTTCTCCAGCCCCTTGCACAAGGACAAAACCGTTTACGCCATCGCCGGCAGCCACACCAAGACGCTGCTCGAACTGGCCAAGGAAAACCACATTCCGATCGACTTCAGTTGCCAGGAAGGCGATTGCAGCACCTGTTTGATCAAGGTCACCAACCTGTCTCGCAAGGGGCCGATGGGCGGCCCGCTGACCGACCGGGAAATCACCGTCCTGAAAGACCTCAAGAAGATCACCCAGGACGAGATCGACGCCATGAAGGTGGACGACCTGCCGCATACCTCGTGGCGTCTGGCCTGCCAGATGATCGTGCGCGACGAAGACATCCTGGTGGAGTACCCGAGCAAATAACCGGAGAACCATCATGGACGCACCTGTAGCGCAGGCGTCCCCGCCTGCACGCCGGCCAGCGGCCGGCTTAACGGTTTCCGCTGCGCAAGCCGGCGACGCAGGCGGGGACGCCTGCGCTACAAAGGGCCTGTACGCCCTGCTCATGGCACGGGCGGCGGGCCTGCCGAATGACGATCTGTTCGCCCGGATGCTGGTCAGCCAGGCGGGCGCGCAGTCCGCCTTACCCGCCGGCCTGGGACTGGAATCGAGCGATTTCCGCGCCCTGATGACCCGCCACTTCCCCGAGTTCGGCCTGCCGGCGCCGCTTGCCCGCGCGCCCGACTTGGGCGAACGCAGCGCCGAATGGGACGATCTGCTCGCCCTGCTGATGGAACATCGGGCCGGCGCCGACGCCTCGGAAACCTGGATGGCGCTCATCGTCGCCACGGCCTGTATGGGCGGCGACCACCTCTGGCAAGACCTGGGCTTGTGGTCGCGTGCCGACCTCACAAAACTCATGGCAGCCAATTTTCCCGGCCTGACCGCGTTGAACAGCCGCGACATGAAGTGGAAGCGATTCCTCTACAAACAACTCTGCGGCCTTGCCGGCGTCTATGTCTGCCGCTCGCCGTCGTGCGAGGTGTGCGTGGATTACGCGAAGTGCTTCGGGCCGGCGTAGGTGCGAATAAATTCGTACCTACAGTCCCGCGCCGGCGCCGCTTACCTCGGCCTCGCTATCGGCGATGCCTTGGGCGCGACGGTCGAGTTCATGACCCCGCGCGAGATCGCGGCGCAATACCAGGTTCACAAGCAACTCATCGGCGGCGGCTGGTTGAAGCTGAAACCCGGCCAGGTCACCGACGACACCACGATGGCGCTGGCTCTCGGCGGTTCCATCCTCGAAGCCGGCCGGGTCGATGCCCACGCCGCCGCACGGGCATTCGACGCCTGGATGCGCGGCAAACCGGTGGACATCGGCAGCACCGTGCGGCGCGGTCTGCTCGCCTTTCGCAAGACCGGCGATCCGAAAATGCCGCCCAGCGAACATGACGCCGGCAACGGCGCCGCCATGCGCGTGCTGCCGGTGGCGCTGGCCACCCTGGATTTACCGGAGGAAAACGTGCGCGCCGCCTGCCGCGCGCAGGCCCACGTCACCCATAACAACCCGCTCTCCGACGCCGCCACAGAAACCCTGGCGCTGATGGTGCGCGATGCCCTGCTCGGCGCCGACAAGCTCGATCTGCTGCACCAGCGCGCTCACCCGCTGGCGAAGCAGCATCCGGAATTCGCGTTCCGCGCCGTGCGCCAACGCCAGAATCCCAGCGGCTACATCGTCGAAACCCTGCAGGCGGTGTTCCAGGCGTTCTTCGACACCGACACGTTCGAGGATTGCCTGATCGACGTGGTCAATCGCGGCGGCGATGCGGATACCACCGGCGCCATCGCCGGCATGCTGGCGGGGGCGGTGTATGGGCCGGCGGGGATACCGCAGCGCTGGTTGCTGGGGCTGGATGCGGGAGTTCAGTGCGCTTGCGAAACGCAGGCGCTGGCGTTGCTGGAACTGTAGCGCCGGCTTCCAGCCGGCTGTTTTCAAAGACGCCGGCAAGGATGCCGGCGCTACAAAACCGGCAAGCCGCCGCTCAACTCCACCCGCGCCTCGCCAACCCGTTTGAGATGCGCCGCCAGCGCCGCATCCACCGCAGCCGCGACGAGCAGATCGGCGGCATCCGCCGACACCCATTCCATGCCCAGTTTGGCCAGAAAACGTTTTTCCTTGTCGGTGGCATTGGGAATCAGCGCCCAGCCTGCCGGCTGGGCGGCGCCGAACTGGATGTCCGACAGCACCATGCGCTCGGTGTCGCGGGTCAGGGGCAGGCCCAGCAGCAGGTAGCGCTTGCCCTGGCGCATTCGCTTGACGAACGCGGGGATGCCGAAGCCGCCCATCAGTTCGGTGACGTAATCGACGAAATCTGCGTCCGAGGCGATGTAATGCGATTCCGGCAACGGCGTGCCGAGTGGCTTGAACAGTATTGGCAGGGTGACATCGACATCGCCCTGTTCGATAGCCCGGTAGTGGCCACCCTCGCTGGCTCCATCGTTTTGAAACAGCTTGAAGCGGTAGTCGCTGCCGCCGATGCGCGCCAGGCCGACGATCAGCGTATGCGGTCGGTCGGCATAAGCCTTCTGCAGCAGGGTGTCGCGGTTGCTGTCCACTACATAGGGCAGATTCTGTTCGGCCAGCCAGTTGTGCAGCGCGGAAGTGGTCCAGACCGTATCGCGGTAGGTGCGATCGAGAAATTTGCTGACCGACGAACGGCCTTTCTTCAACTCGATGTTCATCGCGGCGCGGGGAAACTCGTACATCAGCTTGGGCGCCATCGGTTTGCCGTCGTTCATGGCCAGGATGAGGCTGTCGGAATCGGCGGGAATCGCGCGGCCGCTGGCCGGGTCGATCACGCCATCGAGGGCGCGGCAGCCGAGATAGGGCACGACGCTGCCGTCGGCCAGGCCGGCGAGGATGTCGGCGAATGCACTGGAGTTGTCTATTGCCATGGAACGCTCCTGGTTGATGGATGGAGTGACCATCGCAAGAAGCGGGCCGTTTCAAAACCGCGCAGCCATGCGGGTTGGTGAGCAGGTGGCCGTGTCGGATTTGTGCCAAAGGCCGGGGTTTGTCGGGTTATCGATCCCGGCCCACCACGTTACTGTGAAACAACCTCCCATCGCCACCCTGCGTAGGATGTGGTGAGCGATAGCGAACCGCATCGACCCGGCTGCCTGATGCGGTTCGCTAACGCTCTGATGAAGCACCTACCCTTCGGTAACCACATCCTACGTTTCTACGGAGTTCGTAGGAGCGGGCTTGCCCGCGATTGGCGGCGGTTATCGCGGGCAAGCCCGCTCCTACGGCAACGCGTTACCCACTACGAATCACATAGAGCCATGAATTCGCACCTACAGCGCCAACACCGTCACCTCGTATACCCCGCCGATCACCCCGAATTCCTCCTCGCCGCACAGCTTCCCCGGCAACAGGCCGCAGAAGAAGAACACCTTCGCCGGCGGCACCGACACTTCCAGGATGCTGTCGCCGAATTCGCAGGCGCGCTCGCGTTCGCGGGTGAAGGAATTGAGGCTGTTGAGCAGGACGACACGGCGGCTGCCGGCGGCTTCAGCCAATTCCTCATAGCCACCCATTCGATTGACGCCCCGGTACAGCGTCAGGTGGGTTTCCCCGCTCCAACGACGCGCCAGTTCGTATTGGCAATAGCTGTAGAGCAGATCGAACTGCGCCTCCAGGCTGTTGCTGTTGTAGAGGCCGCCGCTGCGCTGTTCCAGGTAATGCCGATAGGTCGGCCCGGAGAAATCGCGGATCGGCCCGCCGTGATGGCGCGGCAACAGGCCGAAGCGCGACTCCACCCAGCCTTTCAGCACCGCCCCTTCGCGCCCGTCGGCATCGAACGCCCAGCCGCGCAGGATGCGTAGATAGTTGGCCTTGGCGCGGCCATGTGCGGGCGTGTAACCGGCTTCTTCCGGATGTTCCAGGCTGAAAGCGGCGTCCATGTGGGCCATGAACAGGCGGGCGCGCTCGGCCGGATCGTCCAGCGCGGCCAGGCGCTCGAACAAAGGCCGGTGCAGTTCCTCCACCCCGTCCAGTTTCAGCGCGGTCGGGTGGCGCTGGAAAGTCAGGCTGCCGAGAATCGCCGCCGGCAGATTGCAGCGGTTGATGGGCAGGCGCGCGGCGCGAGGAAGGCTGGGTGACATGGCCGAATTGTGCCGGATAGGCCGTGAAACATACGGCGCAATGCCCGTTGGTTATTGCGCCCTACTCGCTACACTACCCGGACAGCATAGGAGTGACGTAGGTTGGGCAAAGCGAAGCGTGCCCAACGAACCGTCGCGCTGTTGGGCACGCTTCGCTTTGCCCAACCTACGGCGCCATGCCGCGAAATCACGCGCCACTACATCTAGTGGGTGGGTGTGTTAACCGGATAAGCACGC
>JAUYFG010000050.1 GCA_030690985.1 Pseudomonadota bacterium | reverse complement strand
AAATATTATGGCACAACAAAATGAATTGCCGGGTTGATGAAACAAATAATCAATGAGTTACATCATGTATCTCACGCAAAACAGAGAAATTTTGGGGAGGAGGTGTTAAAGACCGGTTAAGCCCTACCTCTTTATCCCCTTACCCCTTGGCTCTGCGGCTGGAATTGGGCGCAATGCCGGCGGGGGTTTGGGGGCGGCAGCCCCCAAAGGAAAATTTTTCATGACTGAACGTGACCGTAGCGCTGTAGGTCGGGTTAGCCGGCGGTTTTTTGCCGGCGTAACCCGACATTGCGGCGTCCCATGTCGGGTTACGCCGACGATGAGGCCGTCGGCTAACCCGACCTACGCGGTTGTTGCATCGCATACCAACGAGGCTGGCGCATGACCGAACAAAATCGTGCCCGCACTACCGGCCCGGCACTGGAAAAGTGGTACCAGTTCCTGTGCTGGCTGACGCCGACGGTGGAGAAGTTTCCCAAGGCGCAGAAGTTCGTCCTCGGCGACCGCATCCAAGCCGGTGCGCTGGATGTGCTGGAACGATTGATCGAGGCGACCTACAGCCGCCAGGCAGCACCCTTGCTGGCGGCAGCGAACCTGGGCCTGGAGAAGCTGCGTTTCCTGTTCCGTCTCGCCGCCGAACTGAAACTGCTGGATTTGCGCCGCTATGAATATTTGCAACTCGTGCCGCCCGCGCCATCGACGAGGTAGGGCACCTGGTGGGCGGCTGGTTGAAGGTGCAGCGTGCTTGACGTGGGAGCGGGCTTGCACCCGCAAAGGGCACGCCGGATTCGTAAAGCCGCTGAAGCGGCAACGACTCCGCTGCCCGCGATTGACAATGTGGAATATCGCGGGCAAGCCCGCTCCCACGGGTGCGGATAAGGCCCATGCCTGAGCGCCACACCGATCTGTTCGGCCGCATCGCGTCCTTTTCCGCGCTGCGCGCGGCGGCCATGAAGGCGGCGCTGGGCAAGCGCGGCACGCCGGGGGCGGCGGCGTTCATGGCGAACCTGGAAACCAATCTGCTGCGCATCGAGCGGGCCTTGCTGGAAGGGCGCTGGAAGAGCGGCGGCTACACCGAGATCGAGTTGCACGAGCCGAAGCGGCGCATCGTTTCTGCCGCGCCTTTCCGTGACCGGGTGGTGCATCACGCCCTGTGCGTGGTGGTGGGGCCGATCTTCGAGCGCGGTTTCATTGACGACACCCTCGCCAACCGCAAGGGCAAGGGCACACACCGCGCCATCGCGCGCTACGAACAGTTCCGCAACCAGCATGACCATGTGCTGCGCGCCGACATCTACCGCTACTTTCCGTCCATCGACCACGCCATTCTCAAGGCCGACCTGCGCCGCCGCATTGCCTGCCCGCAAACCCTGTGGCTGCTGGACGCCATCATCGACGGTTCCAACGCGCAGGAGCCGGTACATCTGCACTTTCCCGGCGACGACTTGCTGACGCCACTGGAACGGCGCCGTGGCCTGCCCATCGGTAATCTGACCAGCCAGCGCTGTAGGTCGGGTTAGCCGGCGGGTTTTTGCCGGCGTAACCCGACATTGCGGCGCTCCATGTCGGGTTACGCCGACGATGAGGCCGTCAGCTAACCCGACCTACGCAGCGAGTAGGGCGGAAAAGCGGCTTTATCGCGCCTTCCGCCAGGATCAGCCGGAGCCGGCATATCCACGGATGCACCGGGCGCATTCGGTGGTGTTCAGGGGGCGTTCAGGGGCTTTCATGATGAGCAGTACCCCGGCCTCGCTTTGGCCCGCAAGGGCGGCGGGGCCGGTATCCCGGTCGCCGGCCGATCTCTTCGGCGGTGGCCATTCTTGTAGTTTGATAATCATGAAGTCATGAAAATGAAGAAATTGTTGATTGCAACCGCCGCCCTGGTTCTGTCGTCCTCCGCCTTCGCCGGGGAATACAGTTGCAAGGTTTATTGCACCGCGAACAGCGGCAAGATGGAGAGCACCACCATCACCGTGAGGGCCTCCAGCCGCGACGATGCGGCCAAGATTGCCGATAACAACGACAACGACAAAGTCTGCCGCGCCGCTGGTTATGCCAAGGCAACGTCGTCCACCCTGTCCTCTTCGCAGTGCTCATCAAGGTGATCTCGCCACGTTGATGAGCGCGAGGCCGAAAGGCCACTATGGAACTTGTAGCGCCGGCATCCCTGCCGGCGTTTTTTCTCGCAACGCGTAGGATGCGGTGAGGTGCGAACCGCATCATTGCGGCGATGCGGTTCCCCGCGCTCTCCACAACTTACGAATCACCAAGGAAATCCCATGCGCTGGCTGCTCCTGATTGCTCTCTTTTTGTTGGCCGCCTGTTCCACCACCCATTTCGGCGTCCCGGAAGAAGCCTGGAACCGGATGGGGGAGGCGGAACGCCTGGAGGCGATGCGCGGTTACAACGAGCGTGCCCGTCTGCGCGAGGAGGCGGCGCAGCGCGAGGCGGAGGCCCGCCGGCTGGCCGAGCGAGAGGCGGCCCTGGCGCGCGAACTGCGGGTGCGGGCGATCCACGAGGGGCGCGGGCGCCCCGGCGATCTGATCCGGGTGAGTATTCAGGGTGGCGAAGCGCGTTTGGGCGGGAAGCACCGCGCCTATGCGCCGCTGGCGTTTTCGCTGGCTTCCGGCGAGGTGTTGCAAGTGGAAGTGCTGAGCACGGAGCACAAGAATATGAGTTACCGCGCCCGCCTGGGTGTGGCCTATGAGGATGGCTTGTTGCTGATCGACACCACCGATGCCGAACGCGATGCCCGCGCCGGCCGCCTGACCTTTGACCCCGCCTGGCGCCACGGTGGCCGCTATCGCCTCGATACGCGCGGGCCGCTGGAATTGCGTGGGGTGGAGGTGATGGTGAGCACGCTGCCGATGTGGGGGGAACGGCGGTAGATGGAAGAGGTGAGGCCAGACCATGGCCTCAACACCAGAGTGCTATTCGGTTCGTTTAGTCTCCACATCACGCGCTGACGACGATCAGCCAGCCAGCGCGTAGCCCGGATGGAGCTTCGCGGAATCTTGGGAATCTGGCTGGCACATCGGCTACGAGACCCCGGATTCCGCTGCGCTGCATCCGGGCTACCGGGCTTTTCCAACCTGCGTGACCGCGCACCACAGTGGGAGCGGGCTTGCCCGCGACAGCTGATGTCCTATCGCGGGGCAAGCCCGCTCCGGCTTTGTTACCCCTCATGCCGCACGCTGAACAGAACCCGGAGCTTGCATCCCTTGGGCACAGTCCTTACGATTCTTACCAAGTAATACCACCGAGAGGGCAGTATGGAAGCCACCACCGTTACCAGCAAGGGCCAGGTCACCATTCCCCAGGCGTTGCGGCAGGAACTGGGCATCAGGCAGGGTAGCCAAATCGAGTTTTCCCGGGTGGATGACCACCTGGAAATGCGCGTGATGCACACCCCGGAAGCCCCTTCAATCAGCGGTTACGGCCTGCTCAAGAGCCGGCGCGCGGCGGTTCCGGCGGACTTCGACCCTGCCAGCCTGTTGAAGCCATGATCGGCCTGGATACCAATGTCCTGGCGCGCTACTACATCCAGGACGAAGCCGATACCGAAGCCCTGGCCCAGCATGAAGCGGCCCGGAGTTTGGTCGAGTCGGGCAAGCCCCTGATGGTCTGCAAGACCGTGCTGCTGGAATTGGAATGGGTCATGCGCGGCTACTACGGCTTTACTGCCGATGAAATCGCCGGGGCGTTCAGCCATCTGCTGGCCCTGGAGCATGTCCGGATCGAAGACCGGGCGAGTGTGACGCAGGCTCTGTCCCACATGGCCGGCGGGCTGGATTTCGTGGATGCCCTGCATCTGGCGGCTTATCGGGAATGCGTCGAGATGGCCTCGTTTGATGACCGGAAGTTCGCTCGCCGCGCGCAACGGCTCAATCTTGCGCCACGGGTGTTTGTGCCGAGGTGAGAAAGCAAAACGGGCGCCGAAGCGCCCGTTTGCTTTGTGCATCAAGTTCGCCTTACTTCCCCGCGAACGCTTCCAGTTTCCGTGCCCGCACCACATTGCCGTCGAGCGCGGCTTCCTTGGCGGAGCCGCCGTAGGCGAGGGTCATCAGCTGCGAGTAATACAGCACCGGGATGTCGAACTTGGTGCCGTACTTCTTGTTGATCGAGCCCTGGTACACCTCGACGTTGGCCTGGCTTGATGGAAAACACGCGGGGCAGGGGGTGACGATCATTTCGGCGCCGCCGTCATAGCCGGTCTTTAACACCTCCTCCCCAAAATTTCTCTGTTTTGCGTGAGATACATGATGTAACTCATTGATTATTTGTTTCATCAACCCGGCAATTCATTTTGTTGTGCCATAATATTTTTACTGGCAAGGCTTTTTCCCT
>JAUYFG010000049.1 GCA_030690985.1 Pseudomonadota bacterium | reverse complement strand
CGCGTCTGGAGGCGGTGCAGTGCGGCCGCACCTTGCCGGCCAATGGCAAATTCGATCTGGTCTGGGGCGCGGGTGTCGCTACCGCTTCCGGGCAGCGCAATCCGGGCGATCAGCGCCTGACTTTCAGCGTGCGCGACCACTTCGCGGCACGCATGCGTTGCCAGAAGGAAAACGCCAAGGCCGGCTGCATGCCGCTCACGCCGATCCGTCTGGAATTCACCGCGCCGGTGGTGCGCGAGCATCTCGACAAGATCACGCTGAAGGATGCCAAGGGCAAAAACTATGCGCAGCAAAAGCCCGAACAGCCGGCCGCCGGCGACGACAGCGTGGTGTTCCCCGGCCCGTTCCCGGCCAAGGCTGATCTGACCCTGGCGCTGCCCAGCGCGCTGGCCGACGACAAGGGCCGCGATCTGGTCAACGCGGCGCGCTTTCCGCTGCATTTCCGGGTGGCCGACACGCCGCCGCTGGTCAAGTTTTCCGGCGATTTCGGCATCATCGAACGGGTGACTGGAGGCCTGTTGCCGCTGACCGTGCGCAATCTGGAACCGGGCGCGGAGAGTGGGAAAGAACAAGGCACAGCGGCCAAGGTGCGCTGGGTGCGGGTGACGGACGATGCCGCCATCCTCGCCTGGCAGGCGCGGGTAAAGAAGATCGACCACCCGGACTACGACCAGCAGCTCGGGCGCACCCCGGAAATGCGCCACGCGCAACTGCTGGGCAACTGGGAGGCGGGTGTGGTGGAGCGCGCCCTGCCCAAGCCCAACGGCGCACGGGCGTTTGAAGTGGTGGGTGTGCCCCTGGAGCAGCCGGGCTTCTATGTGGTGGAGGCGGAAAGCAAATATCTGGGCAAATCGCTGCTCGGCCAGAACGTGCCCATGTTTGTGCGCACCACCGCGCTGGTCACCAACCTGAGCGTGCATTTCAAATGGGGCGCGGGTGCTTCGCTGGCCTGGGTGACGCGTTTGGACCTGGGCACGCCGGTGGCGGGTGCGCAGATGGCGGTGCGCGACTGCAAGGGCCGTCTCTATGCCCAGGCCACGACCGACAATCAGGGTATGGCGCTGATTCCGCGCGGCTTGCCCGATCCGCGCAATGCGGAGTGGAATTGCCCCTTGATGGTTAGCGCGCGCGCCGGTGACGACCTGAGTTTTGCCTTTTCCGACTGGAATGAAGGCATCGAAACCTGGCGTTTCGGCTTGCCGGAAGCCTGGAATGCGGACAAGCGCCAGGCCCACAGCGTGCTCGACCGCGTGCTGTTCCGCCCCGGCGACACGCTGCACATGAAGCATTTCCTGCGCGACAAACAGGCGTTCGGCCTGTCCTATTCCTCGAAGCCGCCGCGCACCCTGATGATCGAACATGGTGCCGGCAATCAGCTCTGGTTTTCCCCGCTGGCCTGGAAGAACGGCGCGGCTGCCTCCTCCTGGAAAGTGCCGGAAGGGGCGAAACGCGGCGATTACCGCCTGCGCCTGGTGGACAAGGAGATCAAGTCCGGCAGCGACCCGGCCGAGTTGCAAAATCTCGATGGCCTGGATTCCGGCGCCTTCAGCGTCGGTGATTTCCGTGTCCCGCTGATGAAAGCCAGCGTCGATTCGGTGCGGCCGGACTTGCTGGCGACCGAGGTGGCGGAATACGACCTTGCGGTGAGTTACCTCAACGGCGGTGGCGCCAAGAACCTGGCGGTGAAACTGCGCGCGCAACTGGAGCCGCGCTTCAATGTCGATTTCGCCCGCTACGCGGACTATGACTTCGCTGAGCGACACGATACGGATCAGGGAAGAGAGGAGGGCGAATCCGTCGCCCTGGCGGCAACCAACCTCAAGCTGGATGCCACCGGCGCGGTTCGCGGCAAGGTGGCCGGCATCCCCAGCCTGGCCCTGCCGCACAAGCTGCGCGTGGAACTGGAATATGCCGACCCCAATGGTGAAATCCAGACCGTAAGCACCACCACGCCCTGGTGGCCGGCCAACGTGGTGCTGGGCCTGAAGAAGGGCAACTGGGTGCGTGCCGGCACGCGCCACACGCTCACTTTCCAGGCAGTGGACCCACAAGGCCGTCCACTCGCGGGGGTGCCGGTGGAAGTGAGGATGAAACTGCGCCAGACCTTCGGTTACCGCGAACGCCTGGCCGGCGGCTTCTATGGCTATCGCAACGAAACCCGGGAAACCCCGTTGTCCGACACCTGCGACGGCAAGACCGACGGCAAGGGCCAGTTCAGTTGCAGCGCGCAGACCGAACAGGGCGGCGAAGTGCTGATCGCCGCGACGGCGCGCGACGCCCAGGGGCGCATCGGCAAAACCACGCATAGCCATTGGGTGGCGGGCAAGGACGAATGGGTGTTCGCCCAGGACAACCATGACCGCATCGACCTGATCCCGGAGAAGAAACACTACGAACCCGGCCAGACCGCGCGCTTCCAGGTGCGCATGCCCTACCGCAAGGCCACCGCCCTGGTCACCGTGGAACGCGAGGGCGTGCTCGATGCGCGCGTGGTCACGCTGTCCGGCAAGGCGCCGGTGCTGGATATTCCGGTCAAGGCCGGCTGGGCGCCCAATGTCTTCGTTTCCGCCCTGGTGGTGCGCGGCCGTAATGACGACATCAAACCCACCGCCCTGGTCGATCTCGGCCGCCCCGCGTTCAAGCTTGGCATCGCCGGCATCGAGGTCGGGCAGCAGGCGCACCAGTTGCATGTGGAGGTTCAGGCCGACCGCGCCAGTTACCAGATCCGCGAAAAGGCCAGGGTACGGGTCAAGGTGCGCACGCCGGAAGGCAAGGCGCCGCCGGCCGGCACCGAGGTAACGCTGGTCGCCGTCGATGAGGGCTTGCTGGAACTCGCCCCCAACGAAAGCTGGAAACTGCTGGAAGCGATGATGGCCGAGCGCGGTTATGCCGTGCACACCTTCACCGCCCAGATGCAGGTCACCGGCAAACGCCACTACGGCAAGAAGGCCCTGCCGGTGGGCGGTGGCGGCGGCAAACTGCCGACGCGCGAACTGTTCGACACCCTGCTGTTCTGGCAGGACAGCGTGGCGCTGGATACGAATGGCGAAGCCAGCGTCGAGGTGCCGCTGAACGACAGCCTGACGTCATTCCGCATCGTCGCCGTCGCCGCCTCGGAAACCCGCTTCGGCAGCGGCAAGACCGGCATCCGCGCCACTCAGGATTTGCAGCTCATTTCCGGCCTGCCGCCGGTGCTGCGCGAGGGTGATCGACTGCAAGCCCATGTCACGGTGCGCAACGGCAGCGAGCGCTGGATGCAGGTCGAGGTGGGCGGCGCAGCCGTCGGCTTGAAGCCCCTGCCGGCGCAAGCCGCGCGCCTCGCCGCCGGGGAAAGCCGGGAGCTGGCCTGGCCGATCAGCGTGCCGGAACGCGTCGATAGCCTGGAGTGGACGTTCAACGCCGTTGAGGTGGGCGGCAAGGCGCGCGATGCCCTCAAGGCGAAGCAGGCGGTGCGCGATGCGGTGCCGGTGCGCGTGCAGTCCTCCGCGCTGTATCGCGTGGAAAACAAACTCGAATTGCCGGTCGCCGCCCCCGCCGAAGCGCTGCCCGGCAGCGGCGAACTGCGCGCCACCCTGGCCGCCAGCCTGCTCGATGGCCAGACACTGCTGCGTGACTACATGCGCCGCTACCCCTATGCCTGCCTGGAGCAGAAGGCCTCGAAAGCGGTTGCCACCCGCGACAACACCGCCTGGCAGGCACTGCTGGCCGATCTGCCCACTTATCAGGCTGAGAATGGTTTGCTCAACTTCTTCCCCGAGAATGGGCAAATCGGTGGTGAAGGCAGTGTGGCGCTCACCGCTTATGTGCTGTCCATCGCCCATGAAGCCGGCTGGAACCTGCCGCTGGACAGCAAGTCGCGCATGGAAAACGCCCTCGCGGACTATGTTGCCGGCAAGCTGGAAATGCGGCGGGGTGTTTGGGAGGTTCCGAGCGCCGGCCCGGTGCAACGCCTCGCCGCCCTGGAAGCCCTGTCGCGCAGTGGCAAGGCGACCCCGGCGCTGATTGCCACGCTCAAGCCGGAGCCCCGGCTCTGGGCCAGTTCGGCGCTGATCGACTGGATCGGCATCCTCAAGCGCACGCCCGCGCCGGCGCAGCGCGATGCCTTGCTGAAGGAAGCCTACGCAGCTCTGGAGAGCCGCTTCACCCTGAGCGGCCGCCGCCTCAACTTCAGCACTGAAGCCGGCGACGGCCTCTGGTGGATGATGGCTTCCGCCGACAACAACGCCCTGCGCGCGCTGCTTGCGCTGGTCGATGAGCCGGCCTGGAAGGAGCGCCTGCCCAAGCTCGCCGCCGGTGTATTGGGGCGACAACAGGAGGGGCGCTGGAATACCACCACCGCCAACGCCTGGGGCACGCTGGCCCTGGAACGCTACCAGCAGCGCTTCGAGGCAGTGAAACCCGCCGGCAAGAGCTATGTAGTGCTGGGCAAGGAAGGACGCCTGATCGACTGGACCGCCTTCCCCAAAGGCGCGACCGCCTTCCTGCCGCTGGTTTCCGACCCGGCCACCCTGCACATCAAGCATGAAGGCCAGGGCGAGCCCTACGTCAGCGTCACCACCCTGGCCGCCGTGCCGTTGCGTGAGCCGGTCTCGCGCGGCTACCGCATCAGCCGCGAGCTTGTCCCCATCGACCAGAAAACCCCCGGCAAATGGAGCCGGGGCGATGTCCTGCGTGTGCGCCTCTCCATCGACGCGCGCGACGACATGGGCTGGGTGGTCGTGGAAGACCCGGTTCCCGCCGGCGCCGGCATTCTTTCCAGTAGCGGCAAACGTGGCTCTTCGCTGCTCACGCAAAACGAGGGTGGCAACCTCGGTGGAACGGCCTGGCCGACCTGGCAAGAACGCCTGTTCGACAACTACCGCGCCTACTACGAATGGCTGCCGCGCGGCCGCCACACGGTGGAATACACCCTGCGCCTGAACAACGATGGCGCCTTCAACCTGCCGCCGACCCGGGTGGAAGCGATGTATGCGCCGGAGATGTTCGGCGAGGTGCCGAACGGGGTGTTCGAGATCGGGAAATGAGCGAAGTAATCGGCTGCCAAACCGAAAGGGGTGCCGAAGAAACACGGTAGGGTGCGCCGAGCGCACCCTTGGATGTGGATCGGTGCGCACGGCGCACCCTACGGAATCAATGGGTGGCAGGGCGGCAATGCCTATGGGTTGGTCACGGTACGCCTTGATTACCGGTTAGCGAATGTGCGGCCTTATGTAGCAACCACCCCAAGCCCCGCGCCGTCTGACCGCTAACAATCCCGCTTTTTCCACGCACAGGAGCCGCGTTATGGCGGACCCCCACGTTGTCAATGATTTTGCGTGGGGTGGTTGCAACATAACCGGTCTTTAACACCTCCTCCCCAAAATTTCTCTGTTTTGCGTGAGATACATGATGTAACTCATTGATTATTTGTTTCATCAACCCGGCAATTCATTTTGTTGTGCCATAATATTTTTACTGGCAAGGCTTTTTCCCT
>JAUYFG010000039.1 GCA_030690985.1 Pseudomonadota bacterium | reverse complement strand
GCGGGCGGCCGTGGATAACTCTGCGGCCCACGCTGATCGACCGTCCGAAAAAACCCCCTCAACAACTGGCCGGATACTTGATCCCGATGGGCCGGCCAGAGTAAAAACCAACCCCCGCGTCGCTGCGCTCCGACTGTCCAGATTCACGTGGAATGGCTGTCCAGTTTGCCGTGGAATGGGTGTCCAGGTTGCGTGGAATACGCAGGCGGCTCCCGGTCGTTGTACTGGGACGGCTGGCCATTGATCTGTCGCTGCAAGGGAGTGGCCTGGGGCGTGCTCTGGTGCGAGATGCCTGTTTGCGGGTGATGGCCGCAGCCGATGCCATCGGTATTCGCGGCATGGTCGTCCATGCCTTATCGGCAAGCGCGCGGGCCTTTTACGAGCGCGTTGGATTCGAGCCCTCTCCCCTCGATCCCATGACGTTGATGGCAACCATCGCCGATCTCCGCAAGGGGATGTAATGCAGGGGGCATCAATAGTTGAGCATATGGTCAATACGGATGTTGATAATCCATGAAAACAGTAATAAATTGACCAAATGGTCAATGAAGAAACGGAATTCTCCACGTCGTTAAACCAAGTGCTGGCCGCCGCCAAATCCGCCGGCATCGATCAGCGCGAGTTGGCACAACGGGCGGGGATACGCCCGGAAACGCTGTCCCGTCTGAAACGCAAGGGACGGGGTGACTTCGATACCCTCGACCGCATGGCGCGAGTGGTGGGGAAGCGCCTCACCCTGGTGGCGGATAACGACCTCACGGCCCGTATCGAACGCGGAGACCTGCTGTGAGCGACCGTCATGCCGTGATCTGGACCCGATCCGCCGACGCGCCGTTGAAGTTGGGCAATCTGGTGGTGACGCAGCGGGAGAGCCGCTTCAGCTACAGCGACGAAGCCCTGGCACGAGACGATGTGCCTGGCGTCTCCCTGCTTTGCCCCAAGTCCGCCACGCCACCCGTGTTCCAGGCCAAGGGCGGCTTCTTCATGTACCCGCGCCTGATGGCCTTGATCCCGCCACCCGGCCACAACCTGCAACGCCAGATCTACACCCGCCTGCTCCAGGCTGCACCCGGCGGCATCCCCGCTGGCCAGGATCTGGAATGGGCTTTGTTCCTGCTCGCCGGCCGCAACGGCATCGGTCACCTGGATGTTTTCCCGGACGATCTGGCGGCCGACCGCTGGTACCGTCTGCCGGCTCCTGCACCGAGCCAGGCCATCGGCCCGCGCTCCCGGTTGTGGACGCAACTACGCGAAGGGTTCGTTCATGATCTGGCGCCGCTGGATGCGCGGATGGTGGAACACCTGATCGGCCCCACGCCATCCGCCGGCGGGATGACGACCAAGCTGCTCGCCGCCATTCCGGACGCGCCGCGCTGGGCTGGCCGCATTGCACCGCCGGGTACCCAGCGGATCGGCGACACCACCTTTACCGACGTGGTGCTCAAGATCGAGCAACCCCACTATGCCGGCCTGGCGGAACTGGAGGCCCTGTGCCTGCGGGTGCATCGGGAATGCGGTTTCGACACGCCGAGGTTCTGGCGCTCAAGCCAGGCGGAGATGGAATTCCTCGCTGTCGAACGCTTCGACCGTAGCGGCGGATTGCCTCTGCCTCTGGAAAGCTTCTATGCGCTCCTGGCGATGGGCCGACGGGATTTCCTGAGCACCGCCGACATCACCCTGGACGAACTGGGCCAGACCATCCCGAAGCTCGCCGCCGTGGCCTCCCTGGAGGTGAAGTCCACTCAGGAGGCGATTTTCCGCCGTGTGGTGCTGGCCCTGTTGACCGGCAATGGTGATTTGCATCTGGAAAACCTGTCCCTCCTTGGTGGCGCCCGTGAAGCCAGGCTCGCCCCGGTGTATGACCCCGCGCCCATGCGCGCCTGGGCCAGGCACGACTTGCGCTTCGCCATTCCCATCGATTTTGATAATGCCCACGGCGGCGTGGCCGGCAACCTGATTGCTTGGGCGCCGGCGTTCGGCATGAAGCCGGCCAGGGCGCGTGAGATCATCGCCACGCTGCTCGAACAAACCCGCGACTATCCCGAACGGGTTATGGCTCTGGAGAAAGTGCCACCGGAGCGGCGGCAGCGATTGGTGGCAGTGGTGCGACGGGAGCGCCAGGGGTTGGTAAAGGAACTGGGAACTGAACAGCCATGAGGGGATGTCGGAGAGGTAGGGGCTATTGCGTGCTTATCCGGTTGTCACCCAAACCCACTACCGAGAGCACCGTAGGTTGAATGGAGGCCAGATGAAGAATCGGCAATTCGAGTTGCGACGCCGCTTGGCGCGGCAATATCACCGAAATAAGCGTGGCGATCACTTCGAGCATGGGATTCTGGTGCGCCACGACTACGGAGAGATCGATCCGAGCCGGTTGTCCTGGTGGGATGACGTGCTGTTTATTCTCGGTGGTCTGCGTGTTGCAGTGGCGTGGCAACATCCACGCCATGTCTACCGGGGTATGGTCGAAGATGCAGCCATGAAGGCAACACATCATCTGCACGAGAAGATCGACGGCGAGTTATTCGAGGGTGCCGTGAAGTCGTACAAGAAAGTCGGCCGGAGCCGCAAGAAGGTTCAAAGCTATACGATGACACGCCGTCCTGGCGAGCAAGAGTGGCTGGACGCCTTGCGTGTCGAAGAAGCCCGACTGTGCAAGGAAGCCGAGTTTTCTGTCGTACCGTCGCTCAAGGTCGAAACGCTGGACTGGTGCCGGTTCGTCAAAATCGTGGCGCCCATCGAGGTCAGCAATGTTGCAGAACTGCGCATGCTGGCCGATCTGGTGCGACGCATCCTGAAAGGAGAGACGACGCTGGCAAGCGAGTTTCCGGGTTACGTCTACGGCAAGGCCCAGTGGATCGGTGACGGGCTGGCAGAACGGCCGATGTACGTGGTGTCGCACAGAATCGCCGGAACATGACACAGTGGCGTAGGTTGGGCGTCGCTGCGCGTGCCCAACGAACCGTCGCGATGTTGGGCACGC
>JAUYFG010000037.1 GCA_030690985.1 Pseudomonadota bacterium | reverse complement strand
CGATATGGCGCACCGGGCTGTATTCGGTGGCGGTGTAGTACTCGGTGATGACCACCATGGCGGCGGTCAGCGCGAGGCCGATCAGGGTCGTGTAATAGAGGTTCAGGGAGGTCACCAGGTGGCCGTCGATCATCACGCCTTCACCCATCATGCGCATGGTGATCGGGTAGAAGGCGACGGCGGCGAGGCCACCGGAGACGATCAGGCCGCGATACAGGGCGTTCATGATCTTGCCGCCTTCACGCGCCTTGACGAAGTAGGTGCCGACGATGGAGGCGATGATGGCGAAACCGCCCAGCACCAGCGGGTAGATGACCGCTTCGGGGGAACCGGTAATCATCAGGCCGCCCAGCAACATGGTGGCGATGATGGTCACGGCGTAGGTCTCGAACAGGTCGGCGGCCATACCGGCGCAGTCACCGACGTTGTCACCGACGTTATCCGCGATGACGGCGGGGTTGCGCGGGTCGTCTTCGGGGATGCCGGCTTCGACCTTGCCCACCAGGTCGGCACCGACGTCAGCGCCCTTGGTGAAGATGCCGCCACCGAGTCGGGCGAAGATGGAGATCAGCGAACCGCCGAAGGCCAGGCCGACCAGTGCGTGAGTCGCATCGGCGGTGCTGGAGCCCATGTACAGGGTGAGGAAGGCGAAGTAGCCGGCCACGCCCAGCAGGCCGAGGCCCACCACCAGCATGCCGGTGATGGCGCCGCCCTTGAAGGCGACGTTCAGCGCGGCGTTGAGGCCTTGCTTGGCGGCTTCGGCGGTACGCACGTTGGCGCGCACCGAGACGTTCATGCCGATATAGCCGGTGAGGCCGGAGAGGATGGCGCCGATGGCGAAGCCGACGGCGGTCTGCCAACCCAGCGCTGCATAAATGGCGACCAGCAGAATCGCACCAACGATGCCGATGGTGGTGTATTGCCGGTTCAGATAGGCCTGCGCGCCCTCTTGCACGGCCGCAGCGATTTCTCGCATGCGGTCGTTGCCGGTGGGCAGTGACACGATCCATTTGATCGACATGATCCCGTAGAGCAGTGCGAGCACTGCCGCCACGAGGGCGAACATCAGTCCTTCATTCATCGCTTCATCTCCTAGAAAGGCACAAATTACATTGAGTAAAAACGTCGTACCACACAGGGCTCCCCCCACTGTGGGACACCCGTTTTGCCTGGCTTGAGCCAGGTCTCGATTTCATCCGTCATTCCCGCGAATGCGGGAATCCAGGTTGTTCATCTGATTGCTTCTAAAACAAAAATTAGCCCTACGACCTGGATTCCCGCTTTCGCGGGAATGACGGTTACATTTCCTTGCCCAACGCCAGCCCGCCCTCGAAACGCGTGCCGCGCTCGAAGCCGAAAATCTGTTCCAGATGCATTTCCTGGATCAGACCGTCGACCGCCGCCTGGCCGTATTCCTTCTGCACTTCGGAAAGAATCAGCTTGGCCGAGTTGGCGTTGTAGAAGCCGCCGAAGTCGGCTTGCACTTTCAACAGCTCGCGGGCGCGGGTGAGGGTCATTGGGGGGCGAATGTAACCAAGGGCACCGTTGGTGCCCTTGACATTGGTTAAAGCGTGAATTCCGGCAGCTTCTTCGCCACCGCCTGGTTCTTCAGGGTGACGTACTTGGGCAGGCCGTTTTCGTAGGCGGGATAGTCTTCGCCCTGGATCAGGCCGGAGAGGTAGTTGCGGCACTTGTCGGTGATGCCGTAGCCGTCTTCGCTGATGAAGTCGCGCGGCATGAATTTCTCGACGTTGGCCACGTCCTTCAGTTCGGCGGCGCCGATTTCCCACTTGTAGGGAATGTCGGACAGGCGCACCACGGTAGGCATCACCGAGTTCTTGCCGGCCAGGGCCAGGTTGACGGCGGCTTCACCCAGGGCATAAGCCTGCTCGACGTCGGTTTTGGAGGCGATGTGGCGGGCGGCGCGTTGCAGGTAGTCGGCCACGGCCCAGTGGAACTTGTAGCCCAGCGCGTCCTTGATCATGTTGGCGACCACGGGCGCGGCGCCGCCCAGTTGGGCATGGCCGAAAGCATCACGGGTGCCCTGCTCGGCGAGGAATTTGCCGTCGGGGTAATGGCAGCCTTCCGACACCACGATGGTGCAGAAGCCGTGCTCTTTCACGTTGGCATCGACCTTGGCGAGGAACTTGGCCTGATCGAATTCGATTTCCGGGAACAGGATGACGACCGGGATGCCCTGGTCGGCGACCAGACCACCGGCGGCGGCGATCCAGCCGGCGTGGCGGCCCATCACTTCGACCACGAAGATCTTGGTGGAGGTCTTGGCCATTGACTTCACGTCGAACGAGGCTTCCAGGGTGGAAACGGCGATGTACTTGGCGACCGAGCCGAAGCCGGGGCAGCAATCGGTGATGGGCAGATCGTTGTCCACGGTCTTGGGCACGTGGATGGCCTGGATCGGGTAGCCCATCGACTCGGCCAGTTGCGAGACCTTGAAGCAGGTATCGGCGGAGTCGCCGCCGCCGTTGTAGAAGAAGTAGCCGATGTTGTGGGCTTTGAAGACTTCGATCAGACGCGCGTATTCGCGCTTGTTGGCTTCCAGGCTCTTCAGCTTGAAGCGGCAGGAACCGAAAGCACCGGAGGGGGTGGAGCGCAGCGCGGCGATGTCGGCGTCGGACTCGGCGGCGGTGTCGATCAGGTCTTCGGTCAGGGCGCCGATGATGCCGTTACGGCCGGCGTAGACGGTGCCGATCTGGTCGGCGTGCTTGCGGGCGGTTTCGATGACGCCACAGGCGGAGGCGTTGATGACGGCGGTGACACCGCCGGATTGGGCGTAAAAGGCGTTTTTCTTGGTCATGCGTGTCTCTCCAGATTCGTGGGGTGCGCACGGCGCACCCTACAGTCGTTGTGTTACCGGTTACCGGTCTCGGCTGCCCGCTTGGCGTGGGCGTCTTCCTGCACCTTGAGCAGGGTGATCAGGCAATCGCCGAGGTTGTCGTAGTCTTCCTGGCCGGTGCCGAAACGGTCTTTGACGGAATAGAAGAACATCGCCCGGTAAGCAGCCAGGCCGGTTTTGGACAGCACGAAAGCGCAGCCGTCCTCTTTCCAGTACAGCGCCGGACAGAGCGCGAGTTCCCGGTCTCCCTGAGAGAGACGGATTTCCGTCTCAACGATCTGCACCTCGATGTCACGGCCGAAGCGCTCTTTCAGGCAGGCATGCGCCAAGGCCAGATCGGATTCAGAGAACTCAGGAAAACTCGCGGGAATGCCCATGTTGCAAATGTCCTGCTTATTGCTTGACCGAATCCAGGGCGGCGAAACAGCCGTCACGGATGCCGTCGACGGCGCCGACGCCGGCGATCTTGAAGTACTTGGGCGCGCCGACTTCACCGCTGTTGCCCCAGTCGCCGTAGTACTTGACCAGGGGTTCGGTCTGCGCGTGGTAGATGTCCAGGCGCTTTTTCACGGTTTCTTCATGATCGTCGTCGCGCTGGATCAGATCCTCGCCGGTGACGTCGTCCTTGCCGGCCACCTTGGGTGGGTTGAACACGACGTGGTAGGTGCGGCCGGAAGCCACGTGCACGCGACGGCCGGACATACGCTTGATGATTTCCGAATCGGGCACGTCGATTTCGACCACGGCGTCGATCGGCACGCCGGCAGCCTTCATGGCGTCAGCCTGGGGGATGGTGCGGGGGAAGCCGTCGAACAGGAAGCCATTGGCGCAATCGGCTTCCAGGATGCGGTCTTTCACCAGGCCGATGATGATTTCGTCGGACACCAGGCCGCCCGCGTCCATGATCTTCTTGGCGGCCAGGCCCATCTCGGTGCCGGCCTTCACAGCGGCGCGCAGCATGTCGCCTGTGGAGATTTGCGGAATGCCGTAGCGTTCCTTGATGTAGTTGGCCTGAGTGCCTTTGCCCGCGCCGGGGCCGCCGAGAAGAATCATACGCATGGAAAAACCTCTTTAAATCAGTCCCTTGCGGGGATGGTTGGATTAGTACGGAAAAACCAGAGCGGCCGTAGGGTATGCGTCCGGCCGGGTCAGGAACACTCAATTTTTTGTATTTGGTTATAAGGTCAGGTTATTGAGAACCATTTGTTGCGGTGCGGTATGAAGGTGCACGGTGACGTGTGCCCATGTAGCGCAGGCGTCCCCCCTGCATCGTCGGCCCGATCAGAAAGACAAAGCAGGCGGGACGCCTGCGCTACAGGCATATTTGGGTTCCTGAGTGTCTTCCCGATGAATGAGTGCTCAACAGGCGATTCACCGAGATCGCCGTGGCACGGTTGATCATGGAGTGGCGCCCGGATGGAACAGCGCGCGCACCTTCTCCAGGTCTTCCGGTGTGTCGACGCCCGGCGGCATCGCATGAGCGGCCTCGATCACCATGATGCGGTGGCCGTGCCAGAGCGCGCGCAGTTGTTCCAGAGACTCGAATTCTTCGATTGCGGGCCGGGATAGCGCCGGGTAGGCCTTGAGGAAGCCGACACGGTAGGCATAGAGGCCGATGTGGCGGGCGATGGGAAGCCCTTCGGGGAGCGCTCCCCTCTCCCACTGGGAGAGGGGCTGGGGGTGAGGGAGCGCCGGTTGAGCGAGCGGCAACGTTGAATTCGCCGCCGTTCCCTCTCCCCTGCCCTCTGATGAAGCCCCTACCCTTCGGTACCCCGGGGGGGGAGGGGGCACGGCCCAGGCATCCCTGGCCCAGGGAATCGGTGCGCGCGAGAAGTAGAGGGCGTAGCCGTCGCGGTCGGTGACCACTTTCACCACGTTGGGGTTGAACATCTCGGCCGCGTCGTGGATGCGCTGGCTGACCGTGGCCATGGCGGCGTCGGGGTGGGCGAACAGGGCCATGGCCACGGCATGAATCAGCGCCGGGTCGATCAGCGGTTCGTCGCCCTGCACGTTGACCACCACGGCATCGTCCGGCCAGCCCAGCCGGGTGGCTACTTCCGCCAAGCGGTCGCTGCCGGAGGCGCAATTCGGGGAGGTCATCACGGCCGGGAAACCCTGTGCCAGCACTGCCTCGGCGACGCCTTCATGATCCGTCGCCACCCACACCCCGGCGGCGCCACTGGCCGCTGCGCGTTCGACCACGCGCACCACCATCGGCTTGCCGTGGATGTCGGCGAGCGGTTTGCCGGGCAGGCGGGTGGAGGCGTAACGGGCGGGAATGACGGCGAAGAAGGCGGGCATGGGGGAATTGGGCGGAAAACGAGACGGGGCATTGTACGGGCAGCACTCCGGTAGCCCGGTAGCCCGGTAGGATGGGTTGAGCGATAGCGAAACCCATCATGCGACGGTGCGGATGGAATTGATGGGTTTCGCTATCGCTCAACCCATCCTACGACTGCCATTCCGGCCCGCCACGGGTTATTGAGCCGTTACGGATTTTCACGGTAACCCATGCCCTCTGCTCAAGTTTTTGTTGTGGCAGTCGATAACGCCAAAACCTGCACCCCCGCGCCCCACCACCATGAATCCACTACTGCCTCGTCGCATGACCCACCAGTTATTGGCCGGGTTTGCGCTGCTCATCGTGCTGATGGTCGGCCTGATCGGGCATGCGGTATGGCAGATCGGTGATCTGAAAGAGCGCATGCGCGACATCGTCGAGCTGCGCAACAAAAAGATTCAGCTCGCCACGGATTTGCAGGAGGCCTCTTATAACCGTCACAGCGCTCTGGTCTATCAGGCGGTGGCACGCGATGCTTTCGAGCGCGATGAATATTTCCAGCAATACATCAAGTGGGGCTATCAGGTGGGCCTGGCGCGCTCCACGTTGAAGTCGCTGAAGCTGGATGCTTTCGAGATCGACAACCTGCGGCGGCAGGATGGTCTGGTGGGGCGGATCATCGACGAGCAGGAAATCATCAGCGATCTGGCGGCGCGCGGCGTGAAGGAAGAGGCGCTAGCCCGGCTGGCGGCGGATCTGCGCCCGCTTAATCTTGAATACACCGAGATTGTCGAGGCCTTGCGCCGCTACGAACGCGACCTGATTCGTATCGCGTTGGAGCAGACGCAACAGGCGACGCATCACGCCATCACCTTGCATCTGGCCCTGGGTGGCACGCTGATCCTGCTGGCCATCCTGATTTCCGAAACGACCCGGCGTTTGTTGCGGCGCCATGCCCTGACCATTTTCGAGCAGATGCACCAATTGAAAAAAGTGGGTAGCCAACTCGAACACGAGGCCACGCATGACCCACTCACCGGCCTGGCCAATCGGGTGTTGTTCTATCGCCGCCTGGAGGAAGCCATGGTGCATGCGGTGGAAGAGGAGTTCTCACTCGCCATCATGTATATCGATCTGGATGACTTCAAACAGGTCAACGACATCCATGGCCATGCCGTCGGCGATGCCCTGCTTCAGGTCGTGGCGGGTCGTCTGCACCATGTGGTACGGGTGGCCGATACAGCGGCTCGACTGGGTGGGGATGAATTTGCCCTGTTATTCGTCGGCGTTCAGGAAACCGGCGAATGCCCACCCTTGTGCGCCAAAGTGGAAAGGACCATTGGCCAGCCGGTGGATATCGATGGCCTCCGGCTGATGCCCGCATGCAGCGTCGGCTACGCGCTCTATCCTCGCGACGGTGACAGTCTGGATACCCTGCTCAACGCGGCCGATGCGCGGATGTATCAGGTCAAACGGGCAAGGAAGGAGAAGCGGGTGACGTGATGTAGCGCCGGCATCCAGCCGGCTGTTTTCAAAGACGCCGGCTGGATACCCGCAAGGGGTAGGCCGTGGTTGTAAGCCGCTGAAGCGGCAACAACCACGCTCAGCCGGCGCTACAAAACCAGCGCCAGCAGCAGCCCGCTTTCCACCCACTCCACCCCGGCGCCCAGCGCATCACCGGTCATGCCGCCCAGGCGCGCACGCAGATAGGCGCGCCAGCCGAGTATCAGCAGCGGTGCTGCCAGCAGGGCGGGTGCCCCGACGCTTGCCGCCGCCAATAGCGCCATCCACAACCACACGCTCCCCAAACCGATATTCCAGGCGAAGCGCTCGCCCAGGCCCGGCTTGAGCGACGGCAGGCGTGCCCAGAGCAGCGGGCCCAGGCGGGCCCAGGCGGGGATCAGCAGCAGCGGCCAGAACAGCCCCGCTTTGGCGAGCAGCATCAGCAACACCAGCTTGCTCAGGAGTTGCAGCGCCAACGCGGTGACGCCGAACACGCCCAGATGCGGGTCGGCCAGTACCGCCAGGAGACGTTCGCGATCACCGTGCGCCGCGCCCAGCGCATCCGCCAGATCGGCCAGGCCATCCAGATGCAGCGCCCCGGTCAGGCCCACCCAGGCCAGCAGGCCGAGCAAGGCGCCCAGCCAGGGATCGACCTGGGCCCCCAGCCAAACGGCCCCCGCCAGCAGCGCGCCGAGCAACAGCCCCACCAAGGGAAACCAGATCGCCGCGCGCGCCAGATCATCCGGCTTGAAATCCGTCAAGGTGGGCGTCGGCAGCCGGGTGAGGAACTGGATGGCGAGAATCAGGCCGCGCATGGCGTGTGGCATGGTTTGTAGGATGGTTCGTAGGATGGGTTGAGCGCAGCGAAACCCATCATGGCAACCGAGATTCGTGTGATGAATTCAAGGACAGCAAAATCGGCGCCTCGCCGGCCAGGAGCGAAACCTGGAAATGCGCGGCTTCCGGCAGGGCGATGCGATAGACATGGGAAGCCGGCAGGCCGAGCAGTTCAATCAGCAGGGCGCGCATGACGCCGGCATGGGTCACCAGCAGGCGCTGGCCGCCTCGGGCATCCGCCAGCCAGTCCTCCCAGCCCGCGCGCACGCGTTGGCGCACTTCGATCAGATTTTCGCCACCGGGCGCGGCTACCGTGCCTGTGGACGCGCGAAACAGCGCATGTTCGACCGGATTGCGCTGCGCCGCTTGTTCCGGCGTGAGGCCTTCCCACTCGCCGAAAGCCATTTCCTGGAACGCGGGAGCAACGTGTAGCGGTATTTCCAACCGTTCGGCGAGCTGTTGCGCGAACACCTGGCAGCGCAGCGCGGGAGAGCAGGCAATGGCGTCAATCGCGGGCAAGCCCGCTCCTACGGCACTTTCCATCTGCCGCCAACCCAGGTCGGACAAGGGATCATCCTGGCGCCCCCGGTACACGAATGGGCGCCCCTGCACGGCGCCGTGGCGCAGCACGGTAACGAGGGTGGCGCCTTCGATCGTCGTTGGTCGCAGGCAAGATGCCTGCGCTACATAGGCGGCTGGTTCAGCCATGCCGGGTTCCCGCACTCACCCCGGCTTCCGCGAAAGTCGCCATGCCGCCATGCAGTTCGCAAGCCAGGCGCAGCAGCGGCAGCGCCGTCGCCGCGCCACTGCCTTCGCCCAAGCGCATCTCCAGCCGCAGCAGCGGTTCCGCATCCAGGGCGGCGAGCAGGCGAACATGGCCGGGTTCCGCCGAGGCATGGGCGAACAACAGCCAGTCGCGCACGCCGGGATTCATCCGGCAAGCCGCCAGGGCGGCGGCGGTGGTGATGAAACCATCCACCAACACCGGCAAGCCCAGTTGCGCGCAGGCGAGGTAAGCGCCCGCCAACGCGGCAATTTCGAAGCCGCCCAGGCAACGCAGGGCGGCATGGGCGAGCGCCGTAGGATGTGGTGAGCTTGCGAACCGCATCGCCGGGCTAATCGCAAACCCATGCAGCGCCAATCCTCGGTCGATCACTTCCGCCTTGTGGTTCACCCCGCCGGCATCCAGCCCGGTGCCCGGCCCCGCCAGTTCCCGCCCCGGCAAACCCAGCAACGCGCAGGCCAGGGCCGCCGCCGACGTGGTGTTGCCGATGCCCATCTCGCCGCCGATGAACAGATCGCAGCCGTTGCTGAGCGCGCGCTGCACCGTGTCGCGGCCCAGGTCCAGGCAGTGCGCCAGTTGCGCCTCGCTCATTGCCGGGCTCTGCGTGAAGTTGGCGGTGCCGTCGCCGGCCTTGGCCCAGATCACACCGGGCAGCGGCGCCTGCGCCAGGGTGCCGGTGTCAATGACTTCGAGGCGGGCGCCGGCGGCGTGCGCCAGTACGGAAATTGCCGCACCGCCGTTGACGAAGTTGGCCAGCATCTGCTGTGTGACTTCCTGCGGGAACGCCGACACCCCTTCCGCCACCACGCCGTGATCGCCCGCGAAAATCGAGATACAGGGTTGGTCGATGCGTGGTTTTGCCTGGTATTGCATGGCCGCCAGTTCCACCGCCAGTTGTTCCAGGCGGCCCAGGCTGCCGGGCGGTTTGGTCAGATTGTCCTGGCGCAGGCGGGCCACCGCGCGAGCGGATTCATCGAGGGGTTTGACGGGTTGTTGCCACCAGAGGGTCATGGGTTTTCCTTGTTCATCAGACGTTGGGCATTGGCGTAGGTTGGGCAAAGCGCAGCGTGCCCAACTTTGCAGCGGTTCGTTGGGCACGCTGCGCTTTGCCCAACCTACGGGTTTACGGATTTCATCGCCAGCGGCAGGCCGGCGGCGACAAAGGTAACGGTGTCGGCCAGGCGGGCGATGTCCTGGTTCAGCCAGCCGGCTTCGTCGACGAAGCGGCGGCTGAGTTCGCCCATTGGAATCACCCCCAGGCCGACTTCGTTGGACACGAACAGGATTTCACCGGGAAGCCGGGGCAGGGTTTCCAGCAATTCGGCGCGTTCGCGGGCGAACACGGCTTCACCCGCTTCCAGCAGGTTCATCAGCCACAACGTCAGGCAATCCACCAGCAGGCATTGGCCGGTGCCGGCGGCAAGTTTTAGCGTCTCGGCCAGGTACACGGGCTCCTCGACGGTGCGCCAGTGGGCGGGTCTTTCTTCCTGATGGCGGGCGATGCGCGCCGCCATCTCGGCATCGCGCGCCTGGCCGGTGGCAATGACCGTTACGTCCAGGCCGCTGGCTTCGGCCAGGTGCTGGGCATGGCGGCTCTTGCCCGAGCGGGCGCCGCCGAGAATCAGGCTGAGCATGGGCGGCTCGCAAGCGGCAGTTGGCCTCGTCGTAGGAGCGGGCTTGCCCGCGATAACCGTCGCCAAGCGCGGGCAAGCCCGCTCCTACGGTTGGTCACGCGATTCATCCTCATTTCTCGGGCAGCGGTGCGAGCAGGGCGCGGATGTCTTCCTCGCCGAACTTGCTCAGGGCCGCCGCGTCTTCGGAAAGCACGCCCTCCGCCAAAGCGGCCTTCTTTTCCTGGAGGGCGACGATGCGTTCCTCGATGCTGCCCGCCGCCACCAGTTTGTAAACGAACACCTTGTTCTTCTGGCCGATGCGGTGGGCGCGGTCGGTGGCCTGGTTTTCCGCCGCCGGGTTCCACCAGGGGTCGAAGTGGATCACGGTATCCGCCGTGGTGAGGTTGAGGCCGACGCCGCCGGCTTTCAGGCTGATCAGGAACACCGGCACCTGGCCGTCCTGGAAGCGGCCGACGACTTCTTCGCGGTCGCGGGTGTCGCCGGTGAGGCTGACGTAGCCGATGCCGGCCCGGTCCAACTCCTCGGCAATCAGGGCGAGCATGGAGGTGAATTGGGAGAACAGCAGCACGCGGCGGCCTTCATCCACCAGTTCCGGCAGCATGTCCATCAACAAGTCCAGCTTGGCGCGTTCCTTCACCTTGGCCGCCGCAGTTACCGTCTTGAGCAGGCGCGGGTCGCAACAGACCTGGCGCAGTTTGAGCAGGGCATCGAGGATGATGATCTGGCTGCGGTTGAAGCCCTTGCTGGCGATTTCCAGCTTCACCTTGGCGTCCATCGCGGCGCGCACGGTTTCGTACAGGTCGCGCTGGCCGCCCTCCAGTTCCACGCTGCGCACGATGATGGTTTTCGCCGGCAATTCCTTCGCCACGTCTTCTTTCTTGCGCCGCAGGATGAAGGGGGCAATGCGGCGCGCCAGCAGATCGCGGCGCAGTTGATCGCCGTGTTTTTCGATGGGCGTGCGCCAGGTGCGGGTGAATTGCTTGGTATCACCGAGAAAGCCGGGCAGGAGGAAATCGAACTGCGCCCACAACTCGCCCAGGTGGTTTTCCAGGGGCGTGCCGGTCAGGCACAGGCGATGCCGCGCCTGGAGCCGGCGCACCACGCCGGCGGCGCGAGCCTTGGCGTTCTTCACCGTCTGCGCCTCGTCCAGGATCAGGAAGGAATAAGCATGGCGCGCGAGTTCTTCTTCGTCGCGCCAGAGCAGCGGGTAGGTGGTGAGGCAGATGTCGTGTTGCGGGATCAGCGGGAAGGCGTCTGCGCGCGCCGGGCCGTGCAGGCTCAACACCTTGAGATCCGGGGCGCAGCGCTGCGCCTCGCGTTTCCAGTTGAACACCAGGGAGGTGGGCAGCACCACCAGGGCCGGCTGGTCGAGGCGGCCGGCCTGTTTTTCCGCCAGCAGATGGGCCAGGGCCTGCGCGGTTTTACCCAGGCCCATGTCGTCCGCCAGGATGCCGGACAGGTTCTGTTCGCGCAGGAATTGCAGCCAGGCCAGGCCTTCGCGCTGATACGGGCGCAGCTCCAGGGTGAAGCCGGGCGGCGGCGTGACGGCCTTGATGCCTTGCGCCTGTTTCAGGCGCCGGGCCATGCGGAAAATCTCCTCTTCGCCCTTGAATTGCCAGCGCGCCGGGTCGTTCAGGAAATCCAGGCGCGGGGCATCCAGAGCGGAAACACGCAACTCGCCGCCGGCCGGCAGGGCGTCGAACAGGTCGATGAGGGTGCTGGCCAGGGGCTTGATCCGCTCCGCCGCGACCCGCACCCGCTCGCCCGCCGGGGTGTGCAGGATCACCGCCTCGTCTGCCGGGATGCGTTTCAGTTTCGCCGCGTCCAGCCAGCGTGGCTCGCGGTGGAACAGCTCGGACAGCAGCGGCGCCAGGGACAGGCGCTGGCCTTCGACCAGGATGCCCAGATCCAGCTTGAACCAGCCGTTGCCTTCCTCTTCGAGGTCGGCCTCCCAACTTTCCGCTTCCAGGACGTGGTGGCGGTAGTCGCGCGGGTATTCCACGGCCCAGCCGGCGGCGGCCAGGCGCGGGGCGAGATCGGTAAAGAACTGCTGCCAGACGGCTTCGCTCTCCAGGCCCAGCTTGCCGGCTACCGATGCACCGGAATAAACAAACGCCCGGCTCGGCAGCGGGGCGAAGCCCAGGGCGCGCAACGCCTCCTGGTGCCCCGCTTCCGCCGCCAGATCGCGCATGATGCGGGCGGTCTGGCCATTGGCCAGGGTGAGGTAGTGTTGCTGGTCGCCCGGCACGGTTTCCACCTGTTTCTCGCCCTTGCCGTAGCGGAAGGCGATGCCGGCGTAATCGTAGAGTCGGCCCCGGTAGTCCTGGTGCGGGGGGTAGCCGCGATGTGCGCTCCAATAGGTGAAGGTCTGGCTGGCCAGTTTCAGCACCGGCAGCGGCGGCCCTTCGATGACGTCGAGGGAGGCCTCTTCCGAGGGCCTGGGCAGATCGGGCGCGATTTCGGCCAGCAGTTCTGCCACCACCGGCAGATCGGCGCGGGCCAGGGCGGGCAGCTTCAGCAACTGGCGCAACAGCGCCGTGTGGGTGCCGCAATCCAGCGGCCCGGCTTCCCCGCCGGCACTGTCCACATACCAGAGCGGCTCGGTGGGCAGCAGATGCGCGGCGGCGGGGTCGGCCTGCAACAAGGCCTGCGTATTTCCCTGGCTATCCAGACGCCACGCCAACTGCGTGCGGCGCACTTCGCCCGGCCGCAAGGGCAGGCAATGCCAATCCGAGGGCGAGTAATTGCGTCCCTGGCTAGTCACGACCCAGGCGCGTCCGCTGGCCACCACGGCCACCAGCACTGCGGCCACATCGGCGCCGCTGAGCGGCAGGTCTTGCCAGTAGCGGTCATTGCCGGTCAAGCGGCGTACCTGGCGCAGGGCCGCCATATCGCCGTCATCCACAAACTGCGGTGGGTCGAGCAAGGCGCGGTCGATGTTGTTCCAGAGCTTGCCGGCGGGCATGCCCGCATTGATGCGCCCCTTGAACAGCACCAGGCGTGCATCGCTCCCCGGTGCGGGGGGCAGGATGAGGTAATGCAGGGCTTCTTTTGCGTTATTGGGTTTGCTGGTTTTTCGGACAACGGCGCTGGCGGAGTGCAGCGCCGCCTGGGTTTCCTCGGCCCAGGCGAGAATCGCCTTGCTCGGCCGTGCCGGCGCCGTCATGGTCGGCCCCTGACCGCGCCCGGCCAGCGTCGCCACCAGCACGGCCACGCAATGTTTGCAGAAACGCCCCACCGGGCAGGTGCAATCGGCGTCGATCTGAAGGCGGCCGTTTGCCTGGAAAAACTGGATTTGCACTCGATAGGGCATGCGCATCGTGCCCTTTACCCAGGCGCCGATCTCGGCCTCGGAAATGTTCAGGTCGTATACCGCATGGCCATAGGTCTGTGCCTTGCGGATGTCATTGGGGGTGAACCAGTGGGCGATGTCCGGCGGGCCGAAAGTTTGCGTGGGTGAGGTCATGACAGTAAATGCAGGAGGGTTTGCGTATCCAGATGCTGTTCGACCGCATCGGCCAGGCGGTCGATGGCGGCTTCGCGCAGGGCATGGATGTCCGGGGCGGAGGCTTCGCTGAGGCCGGCCCAGGCGAGCAGGGCATCGGCGGCGGCGGGGCTGTCGAAGAGGCCGTGCAGATAGGTGCCGGCAATGTTTTCCGCAAGGGCGCCATCGACGTAGGGTGCGCCGCGCGCACCATCCCCGGTGCGCGCGGCGCACCCTACGAGCAGCGGCCGTTGCAGCGCCGGCCCGGTGCTGACCCCGGCATGAATCTCGTAGCCCGAAACCGGCACTTCGCCGATAGCCAGCCGCCCCGCCACATTGCGCAACTGCTTCTCCGCCGCCAGCGTGGTTTCCATGTCCAGCCAGCCCAAACCCGCGCTGGAACCGGGAGCGCCTTCGATGCCGAGCGGGTCGTGGATCGCCCGCCCCAGCATCTGGAAGCCGCCGCAGATGCCCAGCAGCTTGCCGCCGTAGCGCAGGTGTTTATTCAGATGCGCAGTACCCGCAAGGGGTACGCCGGTTCCGTAAGGCGGCAGAGCCGCCAACGGCTCCGCTGTCCAACCCCGCTCGCGCAGGGCGTCCAGGTCGGCGCGCACCGATTTCGAGCCGGGCAGGACGATCAGGTCGGCCGGTGGCGGCGTTTCGTCCAGGCCGATGAAGCGAAAATCGACGCCGGGATGCAGGCGCAGCGCATCGAAATCGGTGTGGTTGGAAATGCGCGGGAGGACGGGGACGACGACGCGAAATATCCCGATACCGTCATTCCCCCCCGGATTACCCAACTCCGGGGTGACGGCCATGCGGGAATCCAGATTGTCAAACTGATTGCTGTTCAAAGCCTGGTTTGATGAACGCACTGGATTCCCGCCTGCGCGGGAATGACGGTTAACCGGCAATGCATCCTCCGCCTCCAGATGCAGCCCATGCAGATAAGGCAGCACCCCCAGCACCGGCTTGCCGGTCTCCCGCTCCAGCCAGTCCAGTCCGGGTTGCAACAGCGCAAGTTCACCGCGAAAGCGGTTGATGACGAAGCCCTTCACCCGCGCCCGCTCCGACTCCGACAACAGCGCCAGGGTGCCGACGATATGGGCGAAGACGCCGCCCCGGTCGATGTCGGCGATCAGGATCACCGGGCAATCCACCGCCTCGGCAAAGCCCATGTTGGCGATGTCGCCCTCGCGCAGATTGATTTCCGCCGGGCTGCCGGCGCCCTCGACGACGATGGCGTCGTACTGGCGCGCGAGGCGGGCGTAGGAATCCAGCACCGCCGCCCGCGCGCGCGGCTTGTAGTCGTGATAGGCCTGGGCCTCCATATTGCTGAGTGCGCGGCCCTGGATGATGACCTGGCAGCCGGTATCGGAATTGGGCTTCAGCAACACCGGGTTCATGTCGCTATGCGGCGCCAGCCCGCACGCTTGCGCCTGCACCGCCTGCGCCCGCCCGATCTCGCCGCCGTCGCTGCTCACCGCGCTGTTCAGCGCCATGTTCTGCGGCTTGAACGGCGCGACCCGCACACCCCGCCGTTTCAGCCAGCGGCCAAGAGCCGTCACCAGCGCGCTTTTTCCCGCGTCGGAGGTGCAACCCTGGACCATCAAGGTGCGCGCGGTCATAGGGGAGGGTGCACCCAGTTTTCCACCTGCAAGCCCGGGTAGTCCTTGAAGTCGGTTTCGTTGTTGGTAATCAGCGTGGCGCCCAGGCTGACGGCGTGGGCCGCAATGAGGCGGTCGAGTGCATCGCGGCGGCGGTCGCGGACGGCGGCGCGCAAGCGGCCGAAACTCTCGGCAGCGGCTTCGTCGAAGTACTGTATCGGGATGCGTTTAATCAGCAGGTTGAGCGCGCTTTCGTTCTGGAATCGGGTGTCCGTGACCATTTCCAGGCCGGCGCGCAATTCGGCGTAAGTCACGATCGACATGACGACCTCGTCCTGTCCGAGTTGGGTCAGGCGTGCCAGCACCTCGGGCGGATGTGCCTTCATGACGTAGATGCAAATGTTGGTATCCAGCATGTAGGACATCGCGCTCATTCCTGCCCATTGGCCGGTGCGACTTTGCCGAAATTGCCCCAGTCACGTTCTTTCTGCTCGTGGAATTCGCGGCCTTCCGGCATGAAATCCGGTGTGAACATGGCGAATATTTCGGCCAGATCCGCCAGCGTCTCTTTTTTCACCGGCCGCACCACCAGGGTGTTGCCTACCTGCTCGATCTCGATTTCCTGGCCTGCCTCGACGATGGCCAGTTCCTTGGGGATGCGCACGGCCAGCGAATTGCCACTCTTGAATACACGGGTCAGCATGACGGTCTCCAGGGGTTGTGTATATACGGGATATACATGGTCGAAATGGCGGTGGTCAAGGCGTAAATCGTGCCAGTCCGGCATCCAGCCTGGCCCAGTCCGCTTCCGTCTGCGGCAGGCCGAAACGCAGGCTGGCGGGATCGGCAAACCGTCGGGTGAGGATGCCCCGGCGCGCCAGGGCGACATGGATCGCCTCGGCCTCGCTGCCATGTGTTACCCATTGAAACAAAGCGCTGCCGCCCTCCGGCGCCAGGCCGTGGCGGGCCAGCAGATCGGCGAGGCGGGCGCCGGCGGCGAGCAGACAAGTGCGGGCGGCGTCCTGCCAGGCGGTGTCGCGCAGCGCCAGGGTGGCGATGTGGCGTGCGGGTCCGTTCAGCGCCCACGGCCCGAGCAGGTCGCGCAGGCGTTCCAGCAAGGCGGCTTCCGCCAGCACGAAGCCGACCCGCGCGCCGGCCAGGCCGAAGAACTTGCCCAGCGAGCGCAACACGATGAGGCCAGGCAGATGGGCGTGCGCGGCCAGGCTGGATGCCGGGGTGCAGTCCATGAAGGCCTCGTCCACCACCAGCCAGCCGCCGGGCCGCCCCAAGGCTGGCTGTGCGCCCCCTCGGGGGGCAGCGAACGAACGTGAGCGTGGGGGTTGTCCACTCCAGCTGCCGCGCGCGGCAAGGCGCTCATGCCAGGCCAGTAGGGTTGCCGGTTCGTAGCGTTGGCCGCTGGGGTTGTTGGGGTGGATGAGGACGAGGACGTCGTAGGAGCGGGCTTGCCCGCGATCAAGGGTGGCTATCGCGGGCAAGCCCGCTCCCACGGGGATGTTCACCACCTCATGCCCCGCCGAGCCCCAAGCCTGGGCATGTTCCGCATAGCCAGGTGCTGCCACCCCCACCCGGCACGGCCCGTGAAGTTGCCGGTACAGCAGCGGCAGAGCCTGGATGGCGGCTTGCGAACCGGCCACGGCGAGTGCGTGGCGTGCGCCGTAATAGGCGCAGGCCGCCTCGTTCAGGCCGTCGTCGTCTTCCGGCAGACGTTGCCAAACCAGCGGCGGCAAAGTTGGAACCGGCCAGCCGTCGGGGTTGATGCCGGTAGACAAATCCAGCCATTCGGCGAGGGGTATGCCGTATTCGACTGCCGCCCGGCGCAGCCGGCCACCATGTTCAAGCAAGGAGGTTCTCCCACAGGAAATCCAGGATGCCGGGTAGGAGCGGGCTTGCCCGCGATAGCGCCCCCCAGGCCAGCGCGCCGACCCCGATCACCGCCAGCCACAACAGCACACCATGCCGCACCAGGGCCAGGGCGCGTTCGATGTCCGCCGCCTCGGGCGGGTTGCCCACGCCCAGCACCGGGCGCTCATGCCATTCGCCCTGATAGCGCGCGCGCCCGCCCAGGCGGATGCCCAGCGCGCCGGCACCGGCGGCCATCACCGGGCCGGCATTGGGGCTGTCCCAGGCCGGCGCCTGCTCACGCCAGCAATCCAGGGCCTGCCGGGTTTTGCCCAAGACCGCATAGGTGAGCGCGGTGAGACGCGCCGGAACGATGTTGAGCATGTCGTCCAGGTTCGCCGCCGCCCAGCCGAACTCCAGATAGCGCGGGGTCTTGTAGCCCCAGGTGGCATCCAGGGTATTGGCGAGGCGGTACAGGATGGCACCCGGCGCGCCCGCGACGAGGAACCAGAACAGGGCGCCGAAGACGCCGTCACTGCCGTTTTCCAGCACGCTTTCGCAGGCGGCAGGCACGATGTCCAGGGTTTCGGCATCGCGGCTGACGATCCGCGCGGCGGCCGCCCGCGCCGCCGCCTCATCGCCCCGATGCAAGGCGGCGATGATGGGGCGGACATGGTCATGCAGGCTCTTGTGGCCGAGCGCGAAATACAAGGCCCAGACAGAAAACCCCATGCCCCAGTAGCCCGGAAGTTCCGCCAATGTCGCCGCCAACCAGGTCGGCGGCAGCGTCAGCAGCGCCACGGCCAACACCCCGCGCCAGCGATCCGGCGCGTAAATGCGCCGTTCCAGCGCAGCCGCCAGCCGGCCGAAGCCCGCCAGCGGATGCCGGCGGCGCGGCTCGCCCAGCAGCCAGTCGAGTACTACGGCGGCAAGCATGAGCGGAAAGATCGTCATCAATAGGGGGTCGGCGTGCTGCCCGCGCCCGCCGGCCAGCGGTTTTCGAAAAGAATGTCCGCCAAAGGCAGGCGCCGGCCCCAGCCGGCATCCTCGAACATCGGGCGCGGGTAGAACGCCGCCACCCGGCCGATGCACAGAATGGCGAGCGGCCGCGCGCCGGGCGGCAGGCCGAGCAGGGTGGCGATGGCCTCCGGCTCGAAGAACGACACCCAGCCCAGGCCGATGCCCTCCGCGCGGGCGGCCAGCCACATGTTCTGGATGGCGCAGCCCAGCGAGGCGATGTCCATCTCCGGCAGGGTGCGGCGGCCGATCAGGTGTTTCTCCCGCCCCGGCATGAGCGTGGCGACCAGCACCTCGGCGCAATCGCGGATGCCCTCGATCTTCACCTTGCGGAATTCATCGTTGCGCGAAGGCAGCGCCTCCGCCGTGGCGAGGCGTTCCGCATCGACATGGGTGTGCAGCGACTGGCGCAGCGCCGCATCGGTGATGCGGATGAAGCGCCAGGGCTGCATGAACCCGACCGAAGGCGCGAGATGCGCCGCTTCCACCAGCCGCTCCAGCGTGCCCTCGGGCAGCGGGTCGGGGAGGAAATGGCGCATGTCGCGCCGCTCGCGAAAAACGCGCCAGAGGGCGTCGATTTCAGGCTGGCTGTAAGCGGCGGCGGACACGATCAGGCCTTCATGCCCGGCATCAGAGTGCGCGGACCGTCCGGGTCGGCCTGGAGGCGGGCACGGCGCGCGCGCTGGTAAAGGGCCAGGCCCAGGGTGGCAACAACGGTGGAAACGACGGCGATCAACATGGTCAACACTCCTTCATGGATGAAACAACAAGATGCCGGCGAGACGCCGGCGCTACAGGTATTCATGGGTGAGGCAAACAAGGGGAGCTTCGACGCCTAAAATGCCGCGCTCCCTTGACCCGACACGCACCGCGAATTCTTCATGACTTTCCCATACAACTTCCCACACCGCTTCCTGCTGGCAACGATGTTGAGTTGCATCGCCGCCACCGCTCAGGCCGAAATCGTGATCCGCGACGACACCGGCGCGACGGTGCGCCTGCCCGCCGCCGCCCGGCGCATCGTCAGCCTGGCGCCGCACATCACGGAAAACCTGTACGCCGCCGGGGCGGGCGAACGCCTGGTCGGGGCGGTGGACTACAGCGATTTTCCCGAGGCGGCGAATCGCATCCCGCGCGTCGGCGGCTACTCGCGGCCGGATCTGGAAGCCATCGTGGCACTCAAGCCCGACCTGGTGCTGACCTGGCAGAGCGGCAATGCCGATGCCGTCGTCGCCAAACTGAAAGCGCTCGGCCTCACCGTCTATCAAGCGCAACCCGACCGCCTGGAAGACATTCCGGCCGGCATCGAGAACCTCGGGCGTCTGGCCGGCACGGAAGCGCCCGCCGCCCAGGCGGCGGCGCATTTCCGCCAGCGCCTGGCGGATTTGCGCAAGCAATACGCCAGCCGGCCCGCCGTGCCGATGTTCTATCAGGTCTGGCACCGGCCGCTCCTGACCGTGGGCGGCAGCCAGATCATCAGCGATGTGATTCGCCTGTGCGGCGGCGAAAACGTCTTTGCCGCGCTCCCGGCCAAGGCGCCCGGCGTCAGCGTCGAAGCCGTGCTGGCCGCCGACCCGGAAGTCATCGTCGCCAGCGGCATGGGCCGCGATGCCGTGGTGGGCCTGGACACTTGGCGCAAGTGGGCGCGCCTGAAAGCCGTCACGCGCGGCAATCTGTTCTTCGTCCCGTCCGACCTCATGCAGCGCCCCACCCCGCGCCTGCTCGACGGCGCCGAACAACTTTGCCGGCATCTGGAGACGGCGCGCGGGAGAAGGTAGAAAACCCCGATTCACGGCGTGCGCCAGCGCAGCCCCGGATAACGACTGAATCCCCGATCTGTCGTTATCCACTCGCAACCCGCTTCAATCGCCAATGCGGCATGGTAGGCATCGGGAATCAGGTTGCCTTTGGCGTTTGCCGACAGGCACAGCTTGTGAAAAATATCCCAGTGCCGTTCTTGCGGCGATACCACGACGCAGTTGGGTTGGGCGCGTATCGCTTCGACAAACATCAAGGCATCTTCCAGGGGGCTGGGCGGGTCGAAAATTTTGGGATGTGTGACGATCCGCAAAAAACCGCTCAATACCAGTTCGGAGACGGCAAAGGTCTCATCCGAGTTGATCAGTTCCTCCAACCATCGCCGATGCGCGGCGTGGTTCGGGGCGTCCTCGCGGTGGGCGTACACCAGAATGTTCACATCGCACAGCAGCATCACTCAGTTTCCAATCACTCAGTTTCCAATCACTCGGCTTCCATCAGGCCCAGCAGGGCTGCGTTGTCGTCCAGATCGACCCCGCGCCGCATGCCGCGTCCGTTCACGGTCTTCAGGCTGAGCCGTTGCGCAGGCGGGCGTTTGGGGCGGGCCAGCAATTTTTCGCGCAACACCTCTTCCAGTAGCGCGGTCAGGGTTGTGCCGTTGGCCAGAGCGTAACGGCGCGCCATTTCGTGCAGGTTGTCATCCAGTTGTATCGTCGTTCTCATGGCGGCCACCCTCTCAAGCATCAATATGCGCATTGTAGATGCGCAAACATCAAAGCGAATCACTTCGACATCTCCGGCACAAACCAGCGGCTGTTTTCATCGCGCATTTCGCGCAAGGGATGGCCGTAGAGCCGGGAGAGGGTGGTGGCGTTGAGCAGCGTCCTGCTGTCGCCGAGTTGGTGTTCGCCCTCGCCGTAAAGCAGCAGCGCCTGGTCGCTGTAGTGCGCGGCCAGGTTGACGTCGTGCAGCACCATGACCAGGGCGGCGGGGTTTGTAACAACCTCTTCGCGGACGCGGTGGTTCATCAATTCCAGCACGGCGATCTGGTGGTTGAGGTCGAGATGCGCCAGGGGCTCGTCGAGCAGATACAGCTTGGGCGCCTGCACCAGCAGGGTGGCCAGCGCCACCCGCTGACGCTCACCGCCGGAAAGCGTGTGGATCGGCCGCGCAGCCAGATCGGCCAGGCCCACCGCCGCCAGCGCCTCGCGCGCCAGGTGTTCATCCGCAGTACTTTCCCAGTCCCAGCGCGAGAGATGCGGGTGGCGGCCGATCAGCACGGTTTCCAGCACGCTGGCGGCGAAGGCGTCGCCCTGATGTTGCGGCAACAGCCCACGCAGTTTTGCCGCGCCGCGCGGGCCGAGTTCGGCGTAGGTCTGGCCGCTCAGGGTGATTTCCCCCGCGTCCGGCGCGCGCAGGCCGGCCAGGGTGTGCAGCAGGGTGGTCTTGCCGACACCGTTGCGGCCGAGGAGGGCGAGGCGTTGTCCCGGTACGAGCGCCAGGTTCAGCCCGCGCACGACCTGTTTTCCGCCGATGGACACGGCGAGATCGCGGCAGGCCAACAGCGGCGTGTAGCGCCGGCTTCCAGCCGGCTCGTTCGTCTGATCAGAGAAACGAAGCCGGCTGGAGAGCGTGGTCGTTGCCGCCGGGGTTTCGGCGGCATTACAACCACGGCCTACTCCTTGCGGGTAAGCCGGCGCACCATTCGCGCTCATGCCTGCTCCATCCGTGGCGCGCGTGCCAGCAGGAACAGGAATACCGGCACGCCGAGCAGCGCGGTGAGCACGCCCACCGGCAGTTGCTGCGGGGCGATGACGCTGCGCGCCAGGGTATCGGCCAGGGTCAGCAGCGCGCCGCCGGCGAGCGTCACTGCCGGCAACAGCAGGCGCTGGTCGTTGCCCAGCGCCAGGCGCACCAGATGCGGCACCACCAGGCCGACGAAGCCGACGCTGCCGACACTGGTGACAGCGGCGGCGGTGAGCATTGATGCGAGGAAATACAGCACCAGGCGCAGCCGCGCGACGTTCGCGCCCAGGGTGGCGGCAAGCAGCGGGCCGCGCGCGAGCAGGTTGAGTTCGCGCGCGAAGAACATCGCAACCAGCAGCCCCGCCGCCAGGATGAACAGCGCCGGCAACGGCTCACCGGCCTGGGAGGCATCGCCCATCAGCCAGAACAACATGCCGCGCAACTGGTGATCCGGGGCGAGTGAGAGCATCAACGCCACCGCCGCGCCGCAGCCGGCGGAGACGATGACGCCGGTGAGCAACAGCCGGGTCTGGGTCCAACTGCCATCGCCCCTGGATAGGCCGAACACCAGCCACATCGCGGCAAGCGCGCCGATGAATGCGGCGATTTCCAGCCCGAAATTCGCGCCGATGCCCAGCAACATCGCCGCCAGCGCCCCCACCGCCGCACCGCCGGAAATACCCAGTACATAGGGGTCGGCCAGCGGATTGCGCAGCAACACCTGCATCAAGGCACCGGCCAGCGCGAGCAGGCCACCGCAGGCGAAAGCGGAGAGCGCGCGCGGCAGGCGCAGGTTGCGCACCACTTCCCGCGCCATGTTTTCGTCCGCGCCGAACAATGCCGCCCACACCTCGCCCGGCGCCAACGCCAGGCTGCCGGTCGCCAGCGCCAGCAACAGGCTGACCGCCGCCGCGACGGCGAGCAGAGCGAGGACAAGGAAGGCGCGCGTCCGCTTCATGACAGAAAGAGTCTCGCTGTCGCTTCCGGGTTGGAGGGGAAATAGAAATGCACATAGCCGGCGGTGAGCCGATCCAGGCGATAGACGGCTTCGCCCGCGCCGCCGTTGGGGTTGCCGGCGCGCGCCAGTACTGGCAGATCGGTTTCCAGGCGGGAATGGTGGAAGGTGTGGCCGCGCAAAACGCCTTCCGGCAGTTCGACGCCTTGCAGGCCGAGGCCGGCCAGACGCGGCTGCATCACGGCACGAGCGGGTAGCAGGCCGGCCATCACGGCCTGCCGGCCTTGCGCGTCGGTCAACGACTCGGCCAGGTACAACATGCCGCCGCATTCGGCCAGGATGGGCTTGCCCGCCGCGTGATGTTCTCGTAGCGCGGCGTGCAGGGCGGTGTTGTCGGCAAGCGCCGACAAGTGCAGTTCCGGATAGCCGCCGGGCAACCAGACGGCATCGCAGGCAGGCAAGGCGACATCGTTCAAGGGTGAGAAAAACACGAGTTCCGCGCCCAGCGCGGCGAGCAGGTCGAGATTGGCGGGGTAGAGGAAGGAAAACGCGGCATCGCGGGCGATGGCGATGCGCTGTCCTTGCAGGAGGGGGTGCACGGGGGGCGCCTCCCCGGCTTCGAAGGCGACCGGCGCGGGCAGGCGGCAGGCTTCCGGCGGCAAGGCTTCGGCGGCATGTTGGATGCGCGCTTCCAGGTCGGCCACTTCGTCGGCCTGCACCAGGCCCAGATGGCGTTCCGGCAGGGCGTGGGCGGCTTCGGGCGGCAGCGCGCCGTACCAATCCAGCCCCGGCGGCAGGCTGGCTTTCAGCATGTCGGCATGGCGCGTGCTGCCGACCCGGTTGGCGAGGACGCCGGCGAGCCGTACATCCGCCCGCCAGGTGGCCAGACCATGCGCGACGGCGCCGAAGGTCTGCGCCATCGCCCGCGCGTCGATCACCGCCAGCACGGGAATGCCGAACAGCGCGGCGAGATCGGCGCTGGACGGCGCGCCGTCGAACAGGCCCATGACGCCTTCGATCAGGATGAGATCGGCCTCAAGTGCTGCGTCATGCAGGAGCCGGCGGCAATCCGCTTCGCCGACCATGAACAGGTCGAGCTGATACACCGGGTTGCCGCTGGCGCGTTGCAGGATCATCGGGTCGAGGAAATCCGGCCCGGTCTTGAACACCCGCACGCGGCGGCCCGCGTCACGATGTTTGCGCGCCAGCGCCGCCGTGACGCTGGTCTTGCCCTGGCCGGAGGCGGGGGCGGAAATCAGCAGGGCGGGACAGGCTTTTGCTGACACATCGCTCACAAATCCACCCCCGCCTGCGCCTTGATGCCGGCGCGGTAAGCGTGTTTTACGTCGGCAATCTCGCTCACCGTGTCGGCGGCATCCAGCAGCGCCTGCGGCGCGGCGCGGCCGGTGACGACAACATGCTGCATGGTCGGGCGGGCGGCGATGTCATTGATTACGCTGGCTACATCGAGCCAGCCGTACTTGAGCAGATAGGTGAGTTCGTCCAGCACCACGAGTCCGATGCCGGGGTCGGAGAGCATCTTTTGCGCGATCGCCCAGCCCTGTTTCGCAGTGGCGATGTCGCGTTCCAGGTTCTGCGTATCCCAGGTGAAACCCTCGCCCAGGACATGCCATTCGACGCCGGGTTGTTTGCTGAAAAAGGCTTCCTCGCCGGTGTCTGATCGCCCCTTGATGAACTGCGCCACCCCCACCTTCATGCCATGGCCCAGGGCGCGCGCGACCATGCCGAAGGCGGAGGAGGACTTGCCCTTGCCGTTGCCGGTAAGCACCAGGAGCAGGCCTTTTTCCTGGTCGGCGCTGGCAATGGCAGCGTCGATTACCACTTTCTTTTTCGCCATGCGCGTGGCGTGGCGGTCGGATTTTTCGTTCATGTCATCTCCTTGCTTGTCGGTCATGACATCAGGCTTTGCGAGCGGCAGACGTTCCACCCATCAGACTATGTGCGGCGACCTGCAAGGCTGCCGCAACAAGCAGATACATGAGCATGACGCTCAAAAAACGCGGTGCGTAATCCACCCAGGTTTGAGCAAATTCCGCCCAGTTAGGCGCGGCTATCCGCCCGCCAAACCAGTAAAACGAGCCGTTGGAAATGGCAAAAGCCACTAACCCGGCCCCTACGCCAAACTTGGCTAGTGCAACAAGCCCTGACCAGGCTAACAGTGCATGGTGACGCAAGCCGCGCCCGCCCAGCCATAACGCGCCGTGGGCAAGTTGCAAGGCGGCGTAGGCCGGGGTGAGGCAGTAGCTCGATACACCGAGCCAGCCAATGGCGATGGCATCAATCGCCACGGCTTGCAACAGCAAGGCCGGCAGCCAAGCGGGGGGCAGGTAAAAACCGGCAATGAAGAAAATGGCCCAGGAAGCGTCGGGCAAATGCAGTGCATCGCCAAAGTGATGAAAGCGCGTAGCCAACATGAAGGCCATAAGGCTCAAGCCAATGAGCGTTTGCGTGCGGGGGGAGCCGTTGGAGCAGGTATTCATGGGAGTCTCCTGAAAGAGCCAGAAATGTGGGTGGTGTGCAGCGCACCCTACGGGAGCCTGTGTAGGGTGCGCCGTGCGCGCCATTGAGCCGCAACGGGTTATTTGCCGGGTTGATAACGCAAGGTCAGGTAGATGCCGCGCCCCGGCTGGTTGTAGGTGGCGGCGGTTTCGTAGGCTTTGTCGAACAGGTTTTCCAGCTTGGCCTGGAGCTGCCAGTCTTTGCTTAACCGCGTTTCCGCGCGCAAATCCACCAGACCGTAGCCACTCAGCTTGGTGGTGTTGGCGAGGTTGTCGTAGCGCCGGCCTTCGGCGCGGAAAGTGCCGCCGAGATTCCAGGTGCCGAATGCACGGTCGAGGTCGAGACGCAGGCTTTGTTCGGCGCGGCGGTCAAGTAATTTTCCAGTGTTGGCGCCACTGGTCTGTTCCGGATTTTGCAGCGTGACGTTCATGCGGGTATCCCATGCCCCCAACTGCAAGGAAGCAACCGCTTCCAGGCCCTGAATACGGGCGGTGCTGATGTTGGATACGGGCGTGAACCCGGCGATCAGGTCGTATATCCGGGTTTCAAAGGCGTTGAGCGACCATTTTCCGCCCGTCATGCGCCCACTCAAAGCCGCTTCGAAACTGCGTGATTTTTCAGGCACGAGATTGGGGTTGCTCTGATAAAAAGCGCTGGATGGGTAATAGAGCTGGTTGAAGGTCGGCGCTTTGAAAGCGGTGCCGTAACTCAGGCTGGCGTGCATTCCCGCACCGAGGTTCATGCCCCAGGCCGCATTGCCGGTGTTGGAAACGCCGAACTGGCTGTTGTCGTCATGGCGCAAGGAGAGTTTGAAATCGTGCGCGCCCGCCCCGGCCAGGAGTTGCGCGAAGACGCCGGTGTTGTCGCGGCTGCTGACGGTATAGGCGGTGCTGCTTTCAACCTTGTCTTCCTGGTAATCCGCACCCAGGGTGAGCTGGCGGCGCGAGCCCAGATCGAGGTCGTTCTGCCAGGACAGAGTGTTGCGGCGGGTGTTGAAGGTGCTGCTGTAGACACCGTTTTTGAAGGCATCAGATTCATCGCGGCTCTGGCCTGCCGCAAGCCGAGTGTTCCAGAAATCATTGACGCGGTGTTTCAGGCTGGCGCCCAAAACCAGTTGGGTGGATTCAGCCTCGTTGATTTCGTTGACTGGACCAAATGCGTTGTCATATTCGTTCTTGCTATCTGCACGCATCAGGTGAACATCCAATTCCGATCCCGGCTTGAAGCGATGGCCGCCGCGCAGAGTAAAAGCGGTGTTGCGGTAGCCGTCGGCATCGGGCTGCTTGCTCTGGACGCTGAATCCGTCGGTCTGGAAGTGCGAGGCGCGCAGATTGAACCAACTCTCCTTGCCACCGCCCGTCAACGCCGCCGCCGCCTGGCGCGTGCCATGGCTGCCCAGGCCGAAACTGGCTGAAGGCGTGGTGTCGCCGCCGCCCTTGCGGGTGAATATCTGGATCACGCCGCCGATGGCTTCGGAACCATAGAGACTGGAGAGCGGGCCGCGCACGATCTCGATGCGTTCGATGGTGTCGAGGGGAAAATCCTGAAAGGCGGCGGTGCCGCTGGTGGCGGAGCCGACCTTGATGCCGTCGATCAGGACGAGCACATGCCCGGATTGCGTGCCGCGCAGAAACACGCTGGTGGCCTTGCCGGCGCCGCCGTTGTTGGCGATGGTGATACCCGGCTGGCCGGCCAGCAGTTCCTGTACCGATTGCGCCTGGGTGCGTTCGATGTCCCGGCGGGTAATGACCGTGGTGGCAGCCAGGGTTTCATCCGCCGCGCGGGCGGTGCGTGTCGCGGTAACCACGATTTCATCAAGAGTGGGAATTTCCGCAGCCTGGACAGGCAGGGTGAACAGGCCGGCAATGACTGCGGCCAAGGTGGTGCGTTGCATGGTGAGTTCCTTTTTCGTTCCCGGCGTCCCCGCCGGAAAAAACAAAAAACGCGGGCCGAAAAAGGCTTTTGGGATGGGGAAGCCGTGCTCCCTCACCCCGGCCCACTGATCCCAAAACTAACCATTCGACTAGGCCGCCAAAAGACGGCGGCCAAGTCGCTGGTTATCCTGGAAGGAATGGGGGGGAAGTGCCGCCCACCGCGGCCCGCGTACCTTGCTTCGGGCCGGTCTCCGGGCTCGCGCTTAGGGTTTTGCAACCCGGGTGGTTCGCCTTCCCGTCCAAGGACAGTGGCATGGTGAACAACCGTTCAGCGCTTACCGTTGCGGGGGCAGCACAGGCTTTGAAGAGGAACTTCGTACCTGTTTCCCGTTTCACTCCTTATCAGGGAGCACCAGAAGCGGGCGGCAGTGTAGTGGAAGGGGGGAGGGGTGGCTATCCCTCTGTGGAGGTAAAGCGCTTAACGTGAAACAACTGCCACACCGTAGGAGCGAGCTTGCTCGCGATGCGACCGTTGCAATCGCGGGCAAGCCCGCTCCTACGGCGTGTTTCGATGGTGCCCGGCCGCCATGCCCGTTAGCCGATGATTTCAGCCCAGCGTTTTTCCAGGCGTTTCACAGATACCGGTTCCGGTGTCTTCAGTTCCTGGGCGAACAGGGAGACGCGCAGTTCTTCCAGTTGCCAGCGGAAAGCATCCAGCGCCGGGTCGTTCTGGCCTTGCGCTTTCTGGCGTTCCACGCGGTTGCGCCAGGCCGTGAGCAGCGGGGCCATTTCGCGTTGTGCGGTGCTGTCGCGCGCGGGCTGGTTGGGGAGCTTGGCCAGGCGTAGTTCCATGGCCTTGAGATAGCGCGGCAGATGGGCCAGGCGCTCGCCGGGGTGGGCGACCAGGAAGCCGGGAAACACCAGGGCGTCGAGCTGTTCGCGTAGGTCCGTGACCGCCACTTTCCAGACGGCGGGCGTTTTGTTCAGGGCCTGGGAAAGACGCTGCGCGGCGGCGATGGATTCCGTGGTCGTGTTGGCCAGGCGGGCGCAGGTTTCTGACAGGCGCGGGCGGATGGCTTGAGCGGTTTCGGCAAAGGCGGCCTGGCTGCGGATGTCGGCCACTTCTCGTGTCGCGAGCATGGCGGCGGCCAGCACATCGCGCGCCAGGTAACCAAACTCCCGGTAGGTCTGGAACTCCAACGGCTCCATGACCAGCCAGGGCTGGTTGTTGCCTTTATCCAACAGGGTGTAGCTGACCACCTTGCCTTGGACGTCGTAGTGGGCGATGACCTTGTCCTCGGGCAGGGCAAGATCGTCGCGCATCTGGCTGTTCACGCCGGTCATGCGTTGCAGGGTGCGGCATTCGAGGGTGGTGCCCTTGCCGCCGCAGGACGCCTTGAGCTTGTCATAAG
>JAUYFG010000204.1 GCA_030690985.1 Pseudomonadota bacterium | reverse complement strand
CGTCGAACAAGAGTGCTTTAAGCATGGCAATTCCTTGAATTTACTGATTTTTCAAAATGAGGCGGACAGTTACGATGAAACAACCAGCATCGAAGCCCTGCGTAGGATGTGGTGAGCGATAGCGAACCGCATCGACCCGGCTGCCTGATGCGGTTCGCTATCGCTCACCACATCCTACGTTTCATGGACACGGGGCGGCCAATCGGCCATGACCAGTTACAATCCGCGCTCTTTTTTGCCCTGAGGGCGCCACATGCAGGCCAACGCGCAGACCAACGCCCAGCTCACTGCCCAACCCTCCGAGTTCGACCGACTGTTCGACGGGACGCTCTACAGCCTGCTCTCCTGGCAACAACTCACCGCCTTCTGGGAGCGCCTGGACACGGGAGCCGGCTGGTATCTCTACGCCCTCGGCGAGGAACGCCCAAACGAACCCGCCGATGCGGAACATGTCGCCGCCTTCACCCGCGAGATCGATGCCCTGCTGCACCGGGAGCACCACGAGGACTACTGCGGCATCGTCTACGCCGACGATGTCGAGAATCCCAACCTGATCAAAATCTACGACCCCAACCATCTGGGGACGTCGTGCGGTTCCAGCAAACACCGCATCCTGCCCGGCTGGGTGATGTCGAAATTGCCGCCTTCCGACCTGGCCCCCAGCCACCTGGTTCCGCAAAACCGCAAGCGCTGGTGGCAGGGGTTCCTGGATTTGATCGGCGCGAACTGATCGGCACACTGCCGATGCATCGCCTGTAGCGACGTAGGTTGGGCAAAGCGAAGCGTGCCCAACATCGCGGCGATTTGTTGGGCACGCTTCGCTGTGCCCAACCTACGCATCACCACACGAAATCACCAAGAAAAAGCGGCCCGCAGGCCGCTTTTTCTTGTCCTCACTGATTACTCGGCGGCGGGCGCGGCCGGCTCGGTCGGCGCCTGCGGGACGGGCACCTCGATCAGGGCCTTCATGGACAGGCGCATCCGGCCTTTCTCGTCGGTTTCCAGCACCTTGACCTGAATGGCCTGGCCTTCCTTGAGGAAGTCGGTGACGGCGTTGACACGCTGGTGGGCGATCTGGGAGATATGCAGCAGGCCGTCCTTGCCCGGCAGCACGTTGACGATGGCACCGAAGTCGAGAATCTTCAGCACGGTGCCGTCGTAGGTGCGACCCACTTCGACCTCGGCGGTGATGTCCTCGATCTTCTTGCGCGCCAACTCACCGGATTCCGTGGTGGTGCAGGCGATCTTGATGGTGCCGCTCTCGTCGATGTCGATCTGCGTGCCGGTCTCTTCAGTCAGCGCGCGAATGACGGCGCCACCCTTGCCGATCACATCACGGATTTTCTCCGGATTGATCTTCATGGTGATGATGCGCGGTGCGTAGGCACTCATCTCGACGCGCGGGCCACTCACGGCCTGCTCCATCTGCTCCAGGATATGCAAACGGGCTTCGCTCGCCTGGCTCAGGGCAACCTGCATGATTTCCTTGGTGATGCCCTGGATCTTGATGTCCATCTGCAAGGCAGTAATGCCGTTCTTGGTGCCGGCAACCTTGAAGTCCATGTCGCCCAAGTGATCTTCGTCGCCGAGGATGTCGGTCAGCACGGCAAAACGGTTGCCTTCCTTGATCAGGCCCATGGCGATGCCGGCAACGTGGTCCTTCAAGGGCACGCCGGCGTCCATCATCGCCAGGCTGCCGCCACAGACGGAGGCCATCGAGGAGGAACCATTGGATTCGGTGATCTCGGACACCACCCGGATGGTGTAGCCGAAGTCTTCCTTGGTCGGCAGGCAAGCGGTCAGAGCGCGCTTGGCGAGACGGCCGTGGCCGATTTCGCGGCGCTTCGGGCTGCCCACGCGGCCGGTTTCACCGGTGGCGTAGGGAGGCATGTTGTAGTGCAGCATGAAGTGGTCGCTGAAGGTACCGGTGAGGGACTCCACTTTCTGCTCGTCACGGCCGGTACCCAGGGTGGCAACCACCAGGGCCTGGGTCTCGCCACGGGTGAACAGCGCGGAACCGTGGGTGCGCGGCATGACACCGGTGCGGATGCTGATGGGGCGCACGGTACGGGTGTCGCGGCCGTCGATACGCGGCTCACCGGCCAGGATGCGACTACGCACCACGCGGGCTTCGAGCGTGTGGAACAGATCCTTGATGATGTTGATCTGGGTGGTATCCATATCCGCACCAATCAACTCGGCATAAACCCGGCTGCGGATGGCATCGACTTCCGTCACGCGCGCCTGCTTCTGCTTGATCGAGTAGGCGGCAGACAAGGCGTCGGCGCACAGGCCACTCATCTTTTCGAGCAGGGCGGCGTCGGTTACCGGCGCGGTCCAGTCCCAGGCATCCTTGCCGGCTTCGTCGGTGAGATCGTTGATCGCGTCGATTGCAGCCTGCATCTGCTCATGGCCAAACACCACGGCGCCGAGCATCACTTCTTCCGACAACTGGTCGGCTTCCGACTCGACCATCAGTACCGCGCTTTCAGTACCGGCCACCACCAGATTCAGCTTGGAAGTCAGCAATTCGGCCGTGGTCGGGTTCAGCACATACTGGCCGTCGATGTAGCCGACGCGGGCAGCGCCCACGGGGCCGTCGAACGGCAAACCGGACAATGCCAGGGCGGCGGAGGCGCCGATCAGCGCGGGAATGTCGGAGTCGACTTCCGGGTTGCTGGACATCACCGTGGCGATGACCTGCACTTCATTGAAGAAGCCATCGGGAAACAGCGGGCGAATGGGGCGGTCGATCAGGCGGGAAACCAGCGTTTCCTTTTCCGAGGGACGTGATTCGCGCTTCAGGAAACCGCCGGGAATGCGGCCCACCGCATAGGTTTTTTCCTGGTAATCGACAGTCAGCGGGAAGAAATCCTGGCCCGGTTTCACTTCGTTTTTCGCCACCACGGTGACCAGCACCACGGTGTCGTCCATGTTGACAATCACGGCACCGTCGGCTTGGCGAGCAATCTCGCCGGTTTCCAGGGTGACTTGATGGCGACCGTATTGAAATGTTTTCTTGACCGGATTCACGCTGACTTCTTCCTTTAATTGCTGTTTCTGGACGCTGTCGACCAGTGAAATCGCTTACTTACGCTGACTTATTTACGCAAACCAAGGCGCTTGATCAGATTGGTGTAGCCGTCGGCGTTCTGGGACTTGAGGTAGTCCAGCAGACGGCGACGACGGCTGACCATCTTGAGCAGACCACGGCGGGAATGGTGATCCTTGGCATGGGTTTTGAAGTGACCGGTCAGGTCGTTGATGCGAGCGGTAAGCAGCGCAACTTGAACTTCCGGGGAGCCGGTATCGGCGGCGGCGCGCTGATAGTCTTCGACGATCTGGGCTTTCTGAGGGGTGGTGACGGCCATCTTGGCTACTCCAACGAAAAACGCGCATTCTACGCGCGGGACAAGGAATTTCTCAAGCAATTCATGGGGCTGAGAACGGGATATGGAGGTATTGCGCACTTGTATTCCACGGGGCAAACAGTCATTTGCCCCGTGGCCTGCTTCATTCACTGGAAATCAGGCGCTTCGGCGCGGCTTTACCGTCTTGATCGACTTCCGCCACCCCAAGAAAGTGGCCATCCGGGGCATAGAGACGAAGCAGCTCCCCGACCTGCAAACCGGCGCGCCAGATGGCTTGGCCGTGGCTGATCTGCCAGGCGGCTTCGAGATCGAGGTCGATGCGCGGCAGATCGAGGGTGAGATTGTCGGCGGGCAGCAAACGGGCGTCGCGCTCTTCTTCAGTGAGGTCCGCCAGGGTTTCCAGGCTGATTGCGTCATCCAGAAGGTAGGGGCCGACCTGCAGGCGGTCGAGCCCGACCAGATGTCCACCGCAGCCAAGGACTTCACCCAGGTCGTCCGCGAGCGCGCGCACATAGAAACCTTTGCTGCTGTGTACACGCAGGCTGGCATGAGTGCCGTCGAAGCTTTCCATCTCCAGGCCATACACCGTCACACGGCGCGCCGCCCGCTCGATCTCGATGCCCTGCCGCGCGTATTCGTAAAGCGGCCGACCGGCATGCTTGAGGGCGGAGTGCATCGGCGGTACTTGTTCGATTTCGCCTCGGAAGCGCTCCAGCGCCTGGTGTAGCGCCGCTGCGTCGAAAGTGACCGGCCGTTCGGCGATCACCTCGCCGTCCAGGTCGCCGCTGGAGGTGCGGATGCCGAAGCGGATTTCGGCGCGATAAACCTTGTCGGCATCGAGCAGGAATTGCGAAAACTTGGTGGCTTCGCCCAGGCACAGCGGCAACAGGCCGGTGGCGAAGGGGTCGAGGGTGCCGGTATGGCCGGCCTTTTGCGCGCGGTATAGCCACTTGGCTTTCTGCAGAGCGGCGTTGGAGGTGAAGCCGGCTACCTTGTCGAGCAACAACACGCCGGAAATGGCGCGCTTGACGATTTTGTTCGCCCGAGAAGCAGCAGGTGCCGCTGGGCGCGGAGTGCTGACCAAGGCACCGTGATCGTCAACCATGCTGTTTTTCGAGAACAAACGCGCTGTCAACTGTCGTTGCCTGGCTCATCGTCCTGATGATGTTTGCGGTCTTCCGCCACGGCCTTGTCGATGAGTTCGGACAAATGGGCGCCGCGTTCCACCGAGGCGTCATAGACAAAAGTGAGTTTGGGCACGGTGCGCAGGGTCATGCGTTTTGCCAGTTCGCTGCGCAGAAAACCAGCGGCGCTGCCCAAGCCCTTGCGCGCGGCGTCATGGTCGCCGCTGAACACGGTGAACCAGACCTTGGCATGTTCCAGGTCGGTGGTGACATCCACCGCAGTGAAAGTGACGCCGACCACACGCGGGTCTTTCATCTCGCGCATATGGATATCCGCCAGTTCCTGGCGAATCTGTTCGGCAACGCGGTGGTTTCTTTGATTGGCCATAGGAAGGTGAGTGCGGTTTGTTGGGTTACGCGATAAAGCCGCTAACCCAACCTACCAGGCACATCAAAGCGTTCTCGCCACCTCGACCACCTCGTAGCATTCGAGCTGGTCGCCTTCCAGGATGTCATTGAAGTTCTTCAGGTTCAGGCCACATTCGAAGCCGGCCTTCACCTCCTTCACGTCATCCTTGAAGCGTTTGAGGGAGTCCAGTTCGCCGTCATGCACCACCACATGATCGCGCAGCACACGGACGCGGGCGGAACGTTTCAACTGGCCTTCGAGCACGAAACAACCGGCGACGGCACCCACCTTGGTGATACGGAACACCTGGCGGATTTCGGCCAGGCCGAGGGCGTTTTCCTTCTTCTCCGGGGAGAGCAGGCCACCCAGCGCGGCTTTCACATCATCCACGGCTTCATAGATGATGTTGTAGTAGCGGAGATCGACCCCGGAGGACTCGGCCAGCTTGCGGCTCTGGGCATCGGCGCGCACGTTGAAGCCGATGATCACGGCCTTGGAGGCAATCGCCAGGTTGACGTCGGATTCGGAAATCGAACCGACTGCGGAGTGGACCAGAACGACCTTCACCTCGTCGGTGGACAGCTTGTTCAGTGCATGCGCGAGACCTTCGTAAGAGCCCTGGACGTCCGCCTTCAAGATCAACGGCAGCGTCTTCACCTCCTCCTCGCCCATTTGTTCAAATATATTTTCCAGCTTCGCTGCGTGCTTCTTGGCGAGCTTGACGTCACGGAACATACCCTGGCGGAACAGGGCGATTTCTCGCGCCTTCTTCTCGTCATGCAACACCAGCACATCGACACCGGCACCCGGTACATCGGAAAGCCCTTGAATTTCCACGGGAATGGAAGGGCCAGCCGAGGTGATCTGTTTGCCGTCTTCGTCCAGCATGGCGCGCACGCGACCGAAGGCGGAACCGGCCAGAACGATGTCACCCCGTTTCAGGGTACCGGACTGCACCAGCACCGTGGCAACCGGGCCGCGCCCCTTGTCCAGGCGCGACTCCAAGACCACCCCCTTGGCCAGGGTATCGACCGGGGCCCTGAGTTCCAGCACTTCGGCTTGCAGCAGGATGGCATCGAGCAGCGCGTCGATGCCTTCGCCGGTCTTTGCGGACACGTCCACGAACATGGCATCGCCACCCCACGCTTCCGGCACTACGCCTTCGTTGGAGACTTCCTGGCGAATTTTTTCCGGGTTGGCACCCGGCTTGTCGATCTTGTTGACCGCGACGATGACCGGCACGTTGCCGGCCTTGGCGTGGTGGATGGCTTCCCGCGTCTGCGGCATGACGCCGTCATCGGCCGCAACGACCAGGATCACCAGGTCGGTCACCTTGGCACCGCGTGCACGCATTGCGGTAAACGCTTCGTGGCCGGGGGTATCGAGGAAGGTAACCATGCCCTTCGAGGTTTCCACGTGGTAGGCGCCGATATGCTGGGTAATGCCACCCGCTTCGCCTGCCGCCACGCGGGCCTTGCGTATACGGTCGAGCAATGAGGTCTTGCCGTGGTCGACGTGGCCCATCACCGTCACCACCGGGGCGCGCGGCAGGAGTACCACTTCTTTTGCCAACGCTTCGTCTTCCAGATAGGACTCTGGGCTGTCAGCGGGCGCCGGCTTGGCGATATGGCCCATTTCTTCCACCAATATCATGGCGGTGTCCTGGTCCAGCACCTGGTTGATGGTGACCATCGAGCCCATCTTCATGAGCGCCTTGATCACTTCCGCCGCTTTCACCGACATCATGTGCGCCAGATCGGCGACGCTGATGGTTTCCGGGACCAGCACCTCACGCACCACCGCCTCCACAGGCAGTTGCTGAGCTTGTTCGTGTTCGTTCTTGTGGTGGCGTCCCTTGCGTGAACGCCAGCCATCACCCTCCGTGGCACCACGGGTCTTGAGGCCCGGGCGCTTGCCGGTGACCGGCTCAACCTTGCCTTTCTTGGCGGCGGGCTTGGCCACCTTGGGCTTGACGGCGGGCTTGACGGCAGGCTTGACCTCGGCGGGAGTGGCAACGCCTTCGGGCGCTTGGGTGGCGGCCTTCGCGGCGACTTCCGGTCCACGTGCCAGGGCCGCCTTGGCGTTCACATCGGCCTGTCGGCGCGCAGCTTCGCGGTCCTGCTTGGCCTTGTGTTCGGCTTCCTGAATGGCACGCAAAGTGGCGTGGCGTTTGGCTTCCTGCTCACGCGTCTGGCGTTCAGCATCGTCGATCACGGACACCGGGCGCCTGATGACCAGCCGTTCGGCTTTCTCTTCGACCACCGTGCCGACGGCTTCCTGGGCTGCCTCGACCGGTGCCGCTTCGGCTACAACCTCGACGGGCAGCTCGACTGGGGCTGCAACCGCAAACTCGGCCACTTCAGGCTCGGGCGCCACTTCCACCACCGGCTCCGGCTGAACCGTTGCCGTCTCGACCACCGCCACCTCGACCGACATCACCGGCTCCAGCATTTCTTCCGGCGCTTCTGCGGCCTTGTCCTGAGCGGCGGCATCGCCGTGCCCCACTTCTCGCTTGATCAGCGTGCGCTTCTTGCGCATTTCCACCTGTACGGTGCGGGTACGGCCGCTGCTGTCGGCGGTCCTGATCTCGCTGGTCTGCTTGCGCATCAGCGTGATCTTGGTCTTGCCCTCTTTGGCGCCATGCTTGCCGCGCAGGTAATCCAGCAAGCGCGACTTGTCATGGTCGGAGAGGACATCGCCGACTCCCTGGACCGTCACACCGGCGGATTGCAACTGCTCCACCAGCAGTGCCGGCGCAACCTTGAGTTCAGTGGCAAATTGTTCGACGTTCATGCTACCCCCGTTCAGACGCCCGCCAGCATGGGCGCCCGCGCTGTCATGATCAGCGCCTTGGCGCGATCTTCATCCATGCCGACGAGTTCCATCAACTCGTCCACGGCCAGATCGGCCAAGTCCTCCGCCGTATTCACCCCATGCGCGGTGAGTTGGGCGGCGGTTTCTTCGTCCATGCCGGCGACATTCCTCAGGTCGACAGCGGCGGACTCCATTTCTTCCTCGTGCACGATGGCATCGGTGAGCAGGGCGTCACGCGCACGCGAACGCAGCTCGTTGACCGTGTCTTCGTCGAAGGATTCGATTTCCAGCATCTCGGCCAGCGGCACGTAGGCCACTTCTTCCAGCGTGGAAAATCCTTCCTGCACCAGCACCTCGGCCACGTCTTCGTCGACGTCCAGCTTCTCCATGAACATCTCGCGGATGCCCGAGGCTTCCTGCTCGTGCTTCTGCTCGGCCTCGTCCACCGACAGGATGTTGATTTCCCATCCGGTCAACTCAGCCGCCAGGCGAACGTTCTGGCCATAACGACCGATCGCCACATCAACCTGATCGGGGTCTACCGCCACATCCATCGCATGCTTGTCTTCATCCATCACGATGCTGCTGACCTGCGCGGGAGACAGGGCATTGATGACGAACTGGGCAGGATCGGCGGCCCACAACACGATGTCGACGCGCTCGCCGTTGAGTTCGTTGGTCACCGCCGTCACGCGGGTACCACGCACGCCGATACAAGCACCTTGCGGGTCCATGCGCGGGTCATTGGACTTGACCGCGATCTTGGCGCGCATGCCCGGGTCGCGCGCGGCGGCCCGGATCTCGATGACGCCCTCTTCGACCTCGGGCACTTCCAGCTCGAACAGCTTCATGATGAATTCCGGCGCGGTCCGCGACAGCACCAGCTGCGGCCCACGCGCGGCGCGCTCGGCGCGCACCATGTAAGCACGCACGCGGTCGCCGATACGCAGGTTTTCCTTGGGAATCATCTGGTCTTTTTCCAGGCGGCCTTCAATACGCCCGGATTCGATGATGGCGGCACCCCGCTCCATGCGCTTGATGGTGCCGGAGACCAGGGTGTCGTTGCGTGCCAGGAAGTCGTTCAGCAGTTGTTCACGCTCGGCATCACGAATCCGTTGCAGGATCACCTGTTTGGCGGCCTGGGCACCGATACGGCCGAAGTCCACCGCTTCCACGGATTCCTCGATGAACTCACCCACCTCGACATCAGGCTTGATTTCCTGTGCCTCGAAATGAAGGTATTGACGGTCCGGAAACTCCAGGCCGGCCTCATCGGGCAGCACTTCCCAGCAGCGGAAGGCCTGGTATTCACCGGTGCGGCGGTCGATTTCGACACGAATATCCACATCGTCGTGGTAACGCTTCTTGGTGGCATGGGCCAAAGCGGCCTCCAAGGCACCGAACACCACCTCGGGTTCCACATTTTTCTCACGTGCCAGCACATCGGCCAACATCAAGACTTCCCGACTCATCGCACCCTCCGGGTTGAACCGTCTAATAGCGGCGCCAGGTGAGCTGATTCCACTTCAACAAGTGGAATCGCCACCAGCAAACCGTCTACATCCATTTGCAACACACCTTCCTCTACGCCCTTGAGCAAGCCGGTAAAGCGTTTGCGCCCATCGAGCGGGGCATGCAACTTGACCAGCGCACGCTCGCCATTGAAGCGCACGAAGTCCGCCTCCTTGACCAACGGCCGATCAGTTCCCGGCGAGGACACTTCGAGACGGTCGTAATCGACGTTCTCGACCATGAACACGCGCGTCAACTGATTGCTCACTTTCACGCAATCCTCCACGAGTATCCCGTTCGGGCTATCGATGAACACACGCAACAAGCCCCGGCCAGCCCGCTCCAGGGTGACCAGTTCGTAGCCCATGCCGGCCAGGGTTGGTTCGATTAGTGTCTGCAAATCCATGATTAGGAAATAAAAAAAGGGCGCGAAGCCCGTAGAAAACTTGCTGAGTATACACAGGTTACAGCTTATCCGACCACGTTCGTTTCACTCCTTCCTTACCATGCATCCGTAGGAGCGAGCTCGCTCCTACGGATGGCCGACAGCATGTTCCAGAGCAATGCTTTTGCCTGCGGCGGAGAAACTGATCGTCGCCAGCCAGACGCCCGTAGCGGGAAGAACACTGCTGGCGCGGTAGTCGCCACTAGCGACTTCCTGCATGGACTGGCCCGCCGGCGCGCCCTGGCCGGGCCGGGACAAGGCGAAGCGCAGATGCTGGCCGCTGACGCCGCTGCCATCGGACTTGCGCAGGAGCACGCTGACTTCACTGCTGCGTCCGCTGCTGAGCGCGTCCAGCCCGATCACTTCGACGTTCCAGCCCAACTTCGCCAGGCGAGCTTCGATGTTGCGTTGCTGCGCAATGCTCTTTGCGGCGTCTTCACCATGCTCGACGACCCCGGAAAAGCCGGTATACAGGGTCTTGCCCTTGGCATTGGGCAGCAGCCGTTCCGCAAGCGCCGGCGGCAAGCCGTGCCCGGCGATATAGACGAAGCCTCCGAGTACCACGGTGAGCAGGAGGAAGAAGCCGATCAGCAACTGGGGAACCCAGTGGACATGCAGATCCTTGCCGGGCCTGCTTTCGTAAAGCATATAAAACAACAATGCGACCGTGGGATAGGCGACCACATGCATGGTCACCACATCCAGACCCGACCAATTGTAGAAAGCGTAAAAAAGATAGGCTGCGCTGGGCAACCCCGCCGCCACGACCGCCGCCCAGAAGTTCGACAGTTTGATGAGGCGTGCCGCCCCGTAGAGCAGCGCGGTCAACAGCATGCCGCCGAAGATGGAAATAAACAGGTTCATCGAGACTGGCCTAAAAGTTACTTGCTGGTAAAGAAGCGCGCGGAGTCGATCACCGTCTCGCCCTTTCCGCTGCGAATGTGAAACTTGAATTCATGCAGGCCGGCCGCGCTCACCGGGTCGAGTTGCACGCTGGCCTGGATGATCACGCTCTTGCCGTTGCGGATATGGACTTGCTGGAAATTACCCAGGTCGAGCGCCGCCGCCGGCAATCCCTGCGCGCTGATCGAATAACGCTCCTCGCTGCCGGAGATATTGGTCAGACGGATCTGGTAGCGATTACGGATGCTGCCGTCCGCCAAGGTAACGAAGAGCGGCTGCCGAATCTGCTGAATACTGTGCTCGAAGGACTTTCGGTGGCCGATGTCATAGACCAGATAGGCGCACATCAGGATCAGCGAGATGCCGTAGCCCAACACTTTGAGGTTCTTCCAGTGCAGCCGAACCGGGCCCGGTTGTGCTTGGGATAGATTGGTTTCCGAGTCATAGCGAATCAAGCCGCGCGGATAGTGCATCTTGTCCATGATGCTGTTACAGGCATCGACGCACAGGCCGCAGGAAATACAGGTGTATTGCAGGCCATCGCGAATATCGATACCGACCGGGCATACCTGCACGCAAAGACCACAATCCACGCAGTCACCGTGGCCCCTTGCCTGCCGCTCGCTTTGCTCACGCAACCCGGCGCGAGCGGAAGCACGTCCTGCCGCCCCTTCGCCACGCTTCTGGTCGTAATGCACGCTCAGCGTTTCCGGCTCGTACATGGCACTCTGGAAACGGCCATAGGGGCAAATGAAGGTACAAACATGCTCACGCAGCAGGGCGGCGGAAGCATAGGTGCTGATGCTCAGCGCCAGAGTGGCGATATAGGCCGCAGCGGGTGCCTGCCCAGTGAATATTGCAAGTAGCAATTCTGGCGCGTAGCCGAAATACAGCACGAAAGTCAGCGCCGTCCACAATGACAGCAAGCCCCAGGCGATACGGGTAGCGCCCACCTTGAGCAGCTTCTCGCGACTACTCCAGGGCGCGCGCAGCAAGCGCAGACGGGCGGGGCGCTCTCCCTGGAACCACTTTTCCAGGAAGATGAAGGCGTCAGTCCAAATAGTCTGGAAGCAGAAATAACCGCAAAAGGCGCGTCCGAACAGGGCCGTGACGAAGAACAGCAGCACCGCCGCAATGAACAGCAGGATGGATAGCCAGAAGATGTCCTGCGGGTACACCACCAGGTTGAAAATCAGGTAGCGGCGTCCGGGAATATCGAACATGACGGCCTGTGCGGGCGCATCCGTACGTGACCAGGGTAGCCAGGGCAACAGGAAGTAGACCGCGAAACTCAGCCAGAGAATGGCGCTCTTGAAACGGCGAAATGGCCCCTGGATGGAACGCGGGACGATAGGAATGCGCTTGAAATAAAGGTCGCCGTTAGATTGTTGCTCTTGCACGCTTGAAATCCTTTGGCCTGGCCGTCTGTCAACCCAGGGCCAGGCAAGTCATGAGGACGTTCGACTCGAACTGATTGCCAACGATCCCATCCGGCACTGCCTGAAACCAAAAACCCCGGCAAGCCGGGGTTCTTGCACTCGAAGTGGAGCGAACCGTGCTTATCGGGTTAACACACACCCACTACCGGTAGTGACGTAGGTTGGGCAAAGCGAAGCGTGCCCAACGAACCGCCGCGATGTTGGGCACGCGCAGCGACGCCCAACCTACGGCGCCACGCCGCGAAATCACGAGCCACTACATCTAGTGGGGTGTCTGTGACAACCGGATAAGCACGGAGCGAACTTACTTGCCGCCGCCCAGCTCGTGGACATACACCGTGAGCAACTTGATCTGCTGCTCGCTCAAACGGCCTTTCCAGGCCGGCATGACGCCTTTGTCCAGGCCACTGCTGATGACCTTGCGAATGGCCGCCACCTTGCCGGCATCGTCCGCGCTGCCGGGAACGTCGGCCCACAACCAGACCTTGTCGGTCAGGTTGGCGGAACCGATGTCTTTGCGGCCCTTGGCATCGTCGTTGTGGCAATAGAAGCAGGCCGCCACATGGGAATGGAACAGTTCCTTGCCCTTCGCCGCTTTCGCCGCATCCGCCTTCAATCCGGAGAGGCTGGCGACATAGTTGGCCAGCGCATCGATTTCGCCACCGGAAAGTGCTTCGGCGAACGGCGGCATATAACCGCGACGGCCGTTAGTGATGCTCTCGTTGATCTTGTCGGAGGCCCCACCGTAAATCCAGTCGTCATCGGTCAGATTGGGGAAGAAGCCGATCTTGCCCTGACCACCAGCCTGGTGGCAGGCTGCGCAGTTCTCCGCGAACACCACCTTGCCGGCGGACGTCACGAAACTGCTGAGTTCGGGGTTCTTGGCGATCTGCTCGTAAGGCAGCGCGGCCAGTTTGTCGAAGTAAGGTTTCTGCGCGAGCGCAGCCTCCTGGGTTTCCAGGAGCAGTTTGGCGCGCGTGTTCCAGTGCCAGGATTCATCCTGGCCTTCGGCGTTCTTGTAGGTAATGGTGTTGATGCCGGTCAGGAAACTCTTGCCGATCGGCCAGGAGGGATACACCACCCAATAAACCAGCGCGAACACGATGGTCACGTAAAACGTGTAGGTCCACCATACCGGCAAGGGGTTGTTGAGCTCCTGAAGGTCGTCGTCCCACACGTGGCCTGTGGTCTGTACCTGGGTCGCCGGATCTGTCGCCGGGTTTGTCGCCGGGTTTGTCGCCGGGTTTGTCACGTTGTCAGCCATCGGACTAATCCTTCTTCACTTCGTCGTCATCAAGAAACGGGATGTTCTTGTGCTCTTCCAGCCGCTCGCCGCGCTTCCTGCTGCCATACACCCAGAGCACGATCAGGCAAAAGGTGATGAAAAAAATCAGCAGGCCGAGCGGCTTGGTATTTTCTGGGTCAGCGAACCATTCCATCAGCGGAACTTCACCAGTTCTTCAGGCTTGATCTTGCTGAAGTCCACCATGGTACCGAGCACCTGGAGATAAGCGACCAGAGCATCCATTTCGGAAACGCTGGAGCGATCACCATCAAAGTTGCCTTCCTGGGCTTGGGAGACCAGGTTCTGCACTGCATTGGGAATGTGCAGCGTCTTGGCCACCGGCTCGCCGAATTGCTTCACGTTGCGGTCATATTCTTCCTGGTTGGCCGAGTACGGCACGCCCGTGATGCGCAGCGCACGCATGCGATCACCGATGTCGGAAACATCCAGCTTGGTGCTGAGCAGCCAGGGGTAATTGGGCATCACCGACTCGGGCACCACGGAAGTGGGCTTGATCATGTGCTGCACATGCCATTCGTTGGAGTACTTGCCGCCAACGCGCGCCAGATCGGGACCGGTACGCTTGGAGCCCCACTGGAACGGATGGTCATACTTCGATTCCGCCGCCAGGGAGTAGTGGCCGTAGCGGAGCTGTTCGTCGCGGAACGGGCGAATCATCTGCGAGTGGCAGGTGTAACAGCCTTCACGGATGTAGAGATCGCGGCCGCGCGATTCCAGCGGCGTGTAGGGGCGCACCCCCTCCACGTTCTCGGTCGTATCCTTGATGAAGAACAGTGGCGCGATTTCAACCAGGCCACCCACGCTGATGGCCAGCATGGTCAACACCAGCAGGACACCGGCATTGGTTTCGACGTTTTCGTGTTTGAAGCTCATTTCCTAACCTCGTTCGCGTCAGGCGGTAGCGGCGGCAGCGCGTGCGCTGGCCACTTCGGCGCGCACACCCTGGCGGATGGTCTGGTACATGTTGTATGCCATCAACAACATCCCCGTCAGGAAGAACATGCCACCGATGGCGCGCATGGCATAGAAGGGATGCATGGCGGCGACTGATTCCACGAAGGAGTATTGCAGGTTGCCGAATTCATCGAAGGCGCGCCACATCAAGCCCTGGGAGATGCCGGAAATCCACATCGCGGTGATGTACAGCAGGGTACCGATGGTCGCCAGCCAGAAGTGCATGTTGATCAACTTCTCGCTGTACATGGTGGTATTCCACAGGCGCGGCATCATGTGATACAGCGAACCGAAGGAGATCATCGCCACCCAGCCCAGGGCGCCGGAGTGCACATGGCCCACGGTCCAGTCGGTGTAGTGGGACAGCGCGTTGACATCCTTCAGGGACATCAGCGGGCCTTCGAAGGTGGACATACCGTAGAACGACAGGGCGACGATCATGAAACGCATGATCGGGTCGGTACGCAACTTATCCCAGGCACCGGACAAGGTCATGATGCCGTTGATCATGCCGCCCCAGGAAGGCAGCAACAGCATGATGGAGAAAGTGGCGCCGAGGGTGGAAGCCCAGTCGGGCAGCGCGGTCCAGTGCAGGTGATGGGTACCCACCCACATGTACATGAACGACAGCGCCCAGAAGTGAACGATGGACAGGCGATAGGAATAGACCGGACGACCGGCGTGCTTGGGCACGAAGTAATACATCATCCCCAGGAAGGCGGCGGTCAGGAAGAATCCCACCGCGTTGTGTCCATACCACCACTGGGTCATCGCGTCCTGGGTACCAGCGAAGAGGCTGTAGGACTTGAGGGTGAACAGACTCACCGGCACCGCCAGGTTATTGAAGGTGTGCAACAACGCGGTCGCCAGGATGAACGACAGATAAAACCAGTTGGCGACGTAGATGTGCGCCTGTTTGCGCTGCATCAGGGTACCGACGTAGACCACCAGGTAGGACACCCAGACGATCTCGATCAGGATGTCGATGGGCCATTCCATTTCCGCATACTCGCGACCCTGGCTGTAACCCAGCACATAAGAGGCGGCGGCCAGGACGATGATCGCCTGCCAACCCCAGAAGGTGAAGCTGACCAACCCGGGGGCGAACAAGCGGGTCTGGCAGGTGCGCTGGACCACGTAATAGGAGGTGGCGAATAGCGCTGAACCGCCGAAGCCGAAGATCACCGCACCGGTATGCACGGGGCGGAAGCGGCCAAACGAGAAGTAGGGACTATCGAAGTTCAGGAACGGCCAGGCCAGTTCCGAGGCGATATACACGCCGACGAACATACCCACCACAGCCCAGACGATAGCCATGACGGAGAATTTCTTGATGATGTCGTAATCGTACTGCTCGGTCGCAGCCTGATTGGTTGCAGACATAACGCCTCCTAGGGTTGCTGCACCGCCCGGGAACCATCCCGGAACGTCGTTTCAGCGCAAAAACAGGCAATAAAAACGCCTGCAAAAAAGCCGGGCGAGTATAGACGCGGGGCCGCCGGCCGACAAGAACGAATCACGCTCACTCCGCCTTGAGCAAGGTCAACAGATCGTCGGCAATATCCTGCGGCGTGTGGCCAAAGGGGAGATACAAACGCGGGCGGCCGCGACCATCCAGCACATAACTGCCGGCCGAATGGTCGACCAGATAGTCTGTGGCGCCCGGCTCCACATGCTTGCGATAGACGATGCGGAACGCCTTCGCCACTTGCGCCACCTGTTCAGAACTGCCCAGCAGGCCGAGAAATGAAGGATGGAAATAAGGTACATAGGCCTTGAGAATTTCCGGGGTATCGCGTTCCGGGTCTACCGAAACAAACAGCACCTGCACCTTGTCCGACACCCCGTCGGGCATCAGTTTGAAGGCTGCGGCCATATCGGAGAGGGTGGTCGGGCACACATCCGGGCAGTGGGTGTAGCCGAAAAACAGCACCACCAGTTTGCCCCGGAAGGACGCCAGCGTCACCGCGCGGCCATTGTGGTCGGTCAACGCCAGGCTCTGGCCGAAATTCGCGCCGCTGATGTCGCTGCCACGGAACGCCGGCTTCGCCGCCTGATCGCAGCCGGCCAGGCTCAGTCCCAGCGTAAATACAAGCAGCGTGAGCGCTTTCCGCAATGTTTCAGACCGTCTGCGGCAACGCGCCGGCCGGCAAATCGGAGAGCCGGTATTTGCCGGTCAATACAGCTTTTGCCAGCTCGTCCAGATTCATCTCATTGAGCAGAGAAAGAATCTTCTTCTTCACCGGAATCCACTTGAAGTGCATCGGGCAAGCCGTGGCGTCGGAACACTCCTTCAGGCCCAGGATGCAGTTCTTGGTGAAATCCGGCCCTTCGGTGAGCAGCAGCACCTGCATCAGCGTGGTGCGATGCATGCCCTCACGCAGGCAGAAGCCACCGAGACGGCCACGGAAGGAATCCAGCACCCCCTGCTTGCACAGGTTTTGCAGAATTTTTGCCAGATACGCGGCCGGCACATTCAGCCGGGACGCGATATCCCGATTCAGCACCGGCTCGCCAGGCGGCTGGGTGGCAATGTAGATCAGTGCCTGAACGGCATACTGACTGGTGCGCGACAAAACCATGTCTCACTCCAAGGAGAGTTTTTTATCCGGAATGATTATAACGGCGGCTTTTTCCACGGAAACAGGGATTTCAGGACAGACATGTAGAAATAAGCCTTATCCGGCCAGCAGGGCCATCAGCTTCTTCGGCGCGAACGTGGCGGCCATGCGATCTGGGTCGGGCGACGTCAGGCCAGGTATTTCCGCCAACAGTGGGGCGGCTATTCGCCGGACCAAGGCAGCCAGGTTTTCCTCATAAGCGGCCATTTCCGGGTCCACGCGATTGGCCACCCAGCCGGCCAGTTTCAAGCCGCGCGCGGCGATGGCCTCCACAGTCAGCAAGGCGTGGTTGATGCAGCCCAGACGCATGCCCACCACCAGAATCAGCGGCAGATTCAAAGCCACGGCGAGATCGGCCGCATCCTTGTGTTCCGACAGCGGCACCAGCAGGCCGCCCACACCTTCCACCAACACCACCTCGGCCTGCGCGGCCAGTTCGTCATAAGCGGCGCGGATGCGGGGAATCTCGATGCGCACGCCCTTGTGCTCGGCAGCGATGTGCGGGGCAATCGCTTCGCGGAACAGGTAAGGGTTGAGCAACGCCGGCGCGGCCTGGACGTTGCCGGCGGCGCGCAGCATGGCCACATCCTCGTTCACCCAGACCCCGTCGATCAGTTCCGCCCCCGCCGCCACCGGCTTCATGCCCAGCACGCGGTAGCCGAGATCGGCATAAGCATGCAACAGGGCGGCGGCAACCAGGGTCTTGCCGATGTGGGTGTCGGTGCCGGCGATGAAGAAGCCGTGCGACATCACCGTAGCCCCCCTTTCCGGCTCGTCATCTGCATCTGAATGATCTGGCGGCCATCTTCCAGGCGGTCTTTCGCGCCGGCCCAGGCGTGGCCGTAGACCACTTCGTAGGTGGCGGGCAGGCGGCCGTCCTGGCGAAAGTGTTCGTAGTTTTCCACCAGCCGACGCCACGCGATCTTGCCCATCAAGCCACGAGGTGTGAGTTGATCGGTGCCCTGTTTGACGGTGTGGGCGCCGATGGCCTTGAGGTCGCGCATGAGGCCGGCCAACTCGCTGTAGGTCAGGGTGACGTGCTCCATTTCCATCACCGGATGGCTGAATCCGGCATGCACCAGAGCGTCGCCGACATCGTGCATATCGACGAAATGGTTGACGTGCTGATGGCCATCGATGCCGCTGGAGGCCGCGCGCAATTCCTTCAGGGTATCCGGCCCGAAGCTGGCGAACAGGAACAGGCCACCCGGCTTCATCACCCGATGCACACCCCGGAAGGTCGCTTCCAGGTCGTCCATCCACTGCAAGGCAAGACTGGACCAGGCCAGGTCGATGCTGTTGCTTTTCAGCGGCAGACGTTCCAGGTCGGCGCAGAGGGGTGCGAATGGCGAGTAGCGAGTGGCAAGTGGCCCAAGCCACTTGCGCCAGCCCGCGTCCACACCATGACGCGCTCGGGCCTGGCGCAGCATGGCGTGGGCGATGTCGAGGCCGATGACACGGGCCTTGGGAAAGCGGGCTTTCAGCAGATCGAAGGCGAAGCCGGTGCCGCAACCGGCATCCAGGATCAGCGCGGGATCGACCTTCACGCCGTCGAGGTGGTCATCCAGGCGGCGCGCCACCTCCTGTTGCAGGAAGGCGGCCTCGTCATAAGTCGTCGCGGCACGTTCAAAGGAACGGCGGATCGCCCGTTTCAGGCGCTCATCCATGCAGAAACTCCTTCAAAGTGGCGACGAACCAGTCCGGGTGCGACAGGAACGGTGCATGGGAAGCGCGTTCGTGCCGGGCCAGGCGGCCATTCGGCAGATGTTCCGCCAGCCAGGCGCCGGCCTCGGGCGGGCATAGCGTGTCATAGGCGCCGTGTACCACCAGGGTGGGGCAGCGCACCCGCTCGACTTGATCGCGCAGATCGACCGTGCGCAGCAATTCCAGGCCGGCGGCCAACACTTCCGGATTCGGCTCGGCCTGTGCCTGCATGCGCGCGCGCAACTGGACGATCACCGCTCGCGCCGCATCGCCGCCGCGCGCCTGCAAGGAAAGAAAACGCAGCAAGGTGGCGCGGGTGTCCAGGATCAAGGCATTCGCGAACTCGCCCAGCACGTCCGGCGCCATGCCGTGCGGCCAATCGGTGCGGGCGGCGAAGGCGGGCGAAGTGCCCACCAGCACCAGCCGCGCCACCTTGTCCGGATGCCGTGCCGCCAGCGCCAGCGCAACCATGCCGCCCATCGACCAGCCGACCAGGTTGACCGGAGCAGCGATGGACTCCGCCAGGGCATCGGCCAGGGATTCGGCGCTGTAGGGAGCCCGCGTCGGCGCGGCGCCATAGCCGGGTAGATCGGGATGTAGCGCCGGCGAGTCCTCACCACACAACACGGCGACGGTCTCGGCCCAGACCACCCCGGAGAGCCCCCAACCATGCAGGAAGACCGTATCAGCCATGGGCCAGCCCATGCAGGGCGGCCAGCAATTCATCCACGTCCGCAGCCGTATGCGCGGCGGACAGCGAAATACGTAGCCGCGCCGAACCCTGCGGCACGGTGGGCGGGCGGATGGCGGGAATCAGGATGCCACGCTGTTTCAGGCCGGAGGCCAAAGCCAGAGCGGCGTGTTGATCGCCCACCAGCAAGGGCTGAATCGGCGTATCGGAGAGCATCAAGGGCCAGGGCAGCCCCACCACCCCGGCCTTCAGGCGGGCAATGAGTTCGTGCAAGCGTTCCCGCCGCCAGGTCTCATGGGCGACCAGTTTCAGGCTGGCGCTCACCGCCGCCGCCAGCAGGGGCGGCTGCGCGGTGGTGTAGATATAAGTTCGCGCCTTGTTCACCAACCACTCGATCAGCTCGGCGCTGCCGGCCACGAAGGCACCGGAAACGCCGGCCGCCTTGCCCAGGGTGGCCATGTAAATCAGTGAGGGGTTAGCGTGAAACAAGCTCGCCCCTGTAGCGCAGGCGTCCTCGCCTGCATCTGGCGCTGAATGCAGGCGGGACGCCTGCGCTACAGAGTTGGCCTGGGCGGCGAGGCCGCCATGCCGCTCACTCCTGACCACGCCAAACCCATGCGCGTCATCCAGATAGAGCCAGGCGTCGTAGCGTTCCGCCAATGCCAGCAGTTCCGCTACCGGGGCGAGATCGCCGTCCATGCTGAACACCGTGTCGCTGGCGATGAGTTTCACCTGCGCGCGGCTGCCGGCGAGTTGCTGCTCCAGCGCGGCCAGATCCAGGTGCGGATAGCGGCTCAGTTTGGCGCGTGAAAGCAGGGCGGCATCGACCAGGGAGGCATGGTTGAGCCGGTCTTCGAACACTTCCCCGTGGCGGTCGAGCAGCGCCTGGATCACGCCCAGATTGGCCATGTAGCCGGTGGAAAACAGCAACGCCGCCGGCGTGCCCACAAAGGCCGCGAGTTCCCGTTCCAGATCGTGATGCAGACGGTGATGGCCGCTGAGCAGATGCGCCGCGCCGGCCCCCACGCCGACTTCGCCGGCGGCCTGGCACGCCGCCTCGGCAATGGCCGGATGTCCGGCCAGCCCCAGGTAATCGTTGCTGGAGAAAGACAGATATTCGCGCCCGTCCACCCTCACCCGCGCGCCCTGGGTGCCGTCCAGTACGCGGCGGCGACGCAGCAGGCCTTGAGCATCGAGTGCCGCGAGAGCGGATTGGAGTTGGGTGGGGAGCATGGAAGGCAAGCGAACGGTCATGACGGCTGTATCACCCCGGAAGATAAAACCGGGCGCACTTGTAGCGCCGGCTTCCAGCCGGCTTTGTGGACCTAATCAGAAGAACGAAGCCGGCTGGAAGCCGGCGCTACAGTAAAGACACACGCCTGTTTCACATAAAGAGTCATCCCGCCTATGCGGGAATGACGGCGGTCAGCCGGCGCAGCGCCGACCCTGGACCGGCTCGCCATGCAGGCCAAGTTTGCTGAACAAGGCGCTGTCGGCGTCGGCTTCCGGGTTGCGGGTGGTGAGCAGGCGGTCGCCGCAGAAAACCGAGTTGGCACCGGCCAGGAAGCACAGGGCCTGCACCGCTTCGCCCAGTTCCTGGCGGCCGGCGGAGAGACGAACGTGCGAAGCCGGCATGGTGATGCGCGCCACGGCGACGGTGCGCACGAACTCGAACGGGTCGAGATCTTCGCCTTGTGCCATCGGCGTGCCCGGCACCTTGACCAGCCTGTTGATCGGCACCGATTCCGGCTGCGGGTTCAGGTTGGCCAGTTCCATGACCAGCCCGGCGCGTATCCGGCGGCTCTCGCCCATGCCGATGATGCCGCCGCAACAAACATGGATGCCGGCATCGCGCACTTGCGCCAAGGTATCCAGGCGGTCGTTGTGGGTGTGGGTGGTGATGACCTGGCCGTAGAACTCGGCAGCGGTATCCAGGTTGTGGTTGTAGTAATCCAGGCCGGCGTCCTTGAGTTGTTCCGCCTGGCCGGGTTTCAGCATGCCTAAAGTGACGCAGGTTTCCATGCCCAGCGCCTTGACCTCGCGCACCATCTCGGCGACGGCGCCGAGATCCTTGTCTTTCGGGCCACGCCAGGCCGCGCCCATGCAGAAACGGGTGGCGCCGGCCTCCTTGGCGGCCTTCGCGGCTGCCACCACGGCCGGCACGTCGAGCAATTTTTCCCGCTCCAGGCCGGTATCGTGGCGCGCCGATTGCGAGCAATAGCCGCAATCCTCGGAGCAGCCGCCGGTCTTGATCGACAACAGGGTGGAAAGCTGCACCGCGTTGGGGTCGAAAGTCTGGCGATGCACGGTTTGCGCCTGGAACAGCAGGTCGTTGAACGGCAGCGCGTAGAGCGCCTCCACCTCGGCCAGGGACCAGGTTTTTGCGGCAACAGGTTGTGATAAATCAGTCATTTATGCCTCTCAACGATGATGTCTTTCCAGTCCTCGCGACCGGCCTTCCAGATGTCATACAGCGACCACGGCACCAGGATCGCGATCGCCAGCGCCCAGACCGCCAGCCAGCCCTTGGAACCGCCGCCCAGAAACGCAGCCAGGTCGTTGGAAAACACGGTCATCGTGCCCGCCACCGCATAGAAGCGATAACCGCCCCAGCGAATGTAATGCGCCACGCGCGGGTCCGGATGGTGCGCATTGGCGGCATACACGAACATGGAACCGGCGACCCAGAGCATGCCCAGAGGAATCGGCAACAAGGCGCCGGCAATCGTGCCGTAGTTGAACAAGCGCGCGGAACGCTTGCAGGAGTCGGCGGTAATGAGGTGTTTTTCAGGCATTTTGATGAAGCGCGCAGAATCAGCGGCAAACGGGTAAAAAAGTCGCGGCATATTCCGGTAAGGGGGGGCACTTGTCAAACATGCTCAAAACCATTCTGAACAACTGCCTGCACATTGTGCAGACAGGCATCACGCAACCCTGTGTGCTCTGTGGCGCGCGCGTCCGTGGCAGGTTGATTTGCGCCGCCTGTGCCGACGACCTGCCGCATCTGCCGGCGCAACGCTGTCCGCAATGCGCCCTCCCCTCCCCCGGCGGCTTGCTCTGTGGCGCCTGCCTGAAGAAACCGCCTCGGTTCGAGCATTGCGAAGCGGTTTACCGCTACGCCTTCCCGCTCGATGTGCTGATCCAGCAGTGCAAGTACGCCGGCGCGCAGGAACTGGCCGAACTGTTCGCCGAAGCGCTGGCGCAACGTCTGGCGGACCTGCCGCGCCCCGACCTACCGCTTCCCGACCTCATCGTCCCCATGCCGCTGCACCCCGCCCGGCTCCGCGAACGCGGCTTCAATCAAGCACTGGAAATCGCGCGGCGCCTGGGTGATCGCCTGAACCTGCCCTGCCGCCACGCCTGCCAACGGGTTCGCGACACGCCACCGCAAGCCGGCCTCGACCTCAAGGCGAGAAAGCGCAACCTGCGCGGCGCCTTTGTCTGCGACGAAAATCTGGCGGGAGCGCGCATCGCCCTGCTCGACGATGTCATGACCAGCGGCAGCAGCCTGAACGAACTGGCGCAAGCCGCACGCCGCGCCGGCGCCGTGGAAATCAGCGCCTGGGTGGTGGCGCGAACGCTGAAGCCTTAGGGAAACGCTGATTATCTCGTCACCCCGGCGGGGGCCGGGATCCAGGTGGTTGATTTCACTGGATTCCGGCCCCGGATAAACGCATTCCGGGGTGACGTTCTTTCGCCGGAATGACGGCACTGTATTTATTCAGCGCCTACTTAGTCCAGGAATAGCTGCGCTCCCAACATCACCTGCCGATGCAGCAATGGCCCGAACTCACTTCGGGCACCGCCCCGGTTGAACACCCCCAGCGCGAACAACTGTAGCCGGTCAGTGGCGTTCCAGGACAGGATGGGCACGAACATGCCGCTGCCATCGTCGAGGTTGTGGGTGTACCTCAACGTGGCATCGAGGCTGTTCCCGATGTTCGTATGCAGATACTGCGCGAACAGATAGTTTCGCCTGAGCAGCAACTGCTTGGGATTCAGCCCCTTTCCCAACACAGCCGCCGCCCCGCCGACGCCCATCTGCTGGCTCAGGTCACGCGCCAGATCGTAGTAGTCGGCTGCCTCCCCGTCGCTATAGCCCTCGTTGTTGTGCACGTACTCGATGTGGAGCGTCGGCCCGGCGGCCAGGGTATAAGCGGCGCCGACCAGCGCGGTGGCATACAGACGATTCGAGTCTTGCTCCCTGGCGATGAAGTCGCCCGCCGGGCGCTCTGGGTAAAGGGCCGCGCTACCGCGCTGGAGCGCCCCTTCCCCATAGAGCAGCAGCCCCTGGCTTGCCGTGATCTGGCCATAGCCCCCCAGGCGTGGGGCCTCCCCTTCCTTTCCCGACAGGATCAGGCTCAAGCCGTGGGTGGCTCCCGTCCAGTCCAGCTTGAGCGCGGCGACTGGCTGGAACGCAGCGACTCCCGACACCGCCTCGCCGCGGCCGGTATTGACGATGCCTTGCAGGCTCAGCGAGTCGTTGGCGAAGTAATAGATCTGCGCGAAGTCGCGTCCGTGTATTTCCCGATAGGGGTTCGACCTGCCGTTGTCGACGAAAAAGGGGTTGCTCGGGGAAACGAACATGGACGGCCCCCAAAGAACCACCTTGCGGCCCAGGGTAGCCACCCACTCGGCACCAAAATCGCCGCGCAGCCAAGCCTCGTTCAACACGAGGGTGGCGTCCGTTTCCCGAAGCTCCTGGCCGGCGGACTGCGTTCGGGTATGTCTGCCGATGGCCCTGGGCTTGGCTACCGCCTCCCAGCCCTCTCCGGAGACGGTGAAATCCGGCCGCAGATGCAACTCGAGTTCCGTACGCGGCAGCGCGGCGATGCGGTTGTCCGGGTTGAATGGGCTGTTCGGGGAGAGCTGGGTCTCCATGCCGAAGAACAAAGCACGGGTTCTCACGCTGAGGTCGACGCTGCTCTCCGCTGCGGACGCGGCCCGCGCCATGCCGACAAGGCAGGCGCCCGCCAGCCACAGCAATGCGCCCCTTGCAGGCACTATTCCCTCATCAGCAGATCGACGTTGAAGTCCTTCGCGGTCAATGACTTCACCTGGATTTTGCCGTAGTCCAGGGTGGTGACATTGCCAGGGCTGATCGCGTCCCGGATGACCATCCTGCTCACGAAGGGCAGGGCCTTCCCCTGGTAATGGATCAGGTTGTCATATTCGAAGGTCGCCGATTTGAACAGCTTGCCCGACAAAGTATGGAAGTCCGCCCTCACCCCCACCAAACGATTTTTCGTCACCCAATAAACGATGCGGTCGTAGGTCACCCAGCGGTTGGCGGCCTTGAGTTCCAGGACATAACAAGGCTGCCCGTCAATGGCTTCCTCCCTCAGGATCTCGGGTCTGTAGTTCCCACTGTAATTGGTGGAGGCGATATCCCCGTTCGACGCCTCCCCAATCAGGCGTTGCCGGGGCGATATGGGCACGGGCTTTTGCAAGCCGTCGCGGATGAACCACATGTTCTGCCCGACCAGGAGCATCTTCTGGCCCCTGACTTTGGCGGGGGACAGGAACCGCACCAGGCTGTTGTCATCCTTCGCCCGCACGAGAATCTCGCGCCTCCGCTCGTCACCATCCTCCCGTGCCAGAACCTGGATGGTCCACTCGATGCCAGGCAACTGCGCCCCCCGTGCGCGGTCGGCCTGCAGCAGGATGGCTTCGGCGGAGATGTCGGCCGAGTGGGCGAAACCCGTGCCCAAGAAGGCCACAACAAAGCCCACGATGATCCAGAGCTGCTTGTCCATATCCATGCTCCTTATGCGTGGCCAAGCGCCGCCACGATGCCGCGCCGCGCCGCCGCCCTGGCCGGCAGGAATGCGGACAGGCCCGCGAGGACGGCCATAACCAGAAAGGTCAGCGCGAATGCGGTGGCATTCAGGTCCACCAACAGGGGGACATGATGGGAAGAGTTGGGCGGCACGTAGGTGATGCCGAGGTTATTAATGATGGCCGCCACCGCCACGGTCAGCGCCACGCCGAGGACGCATCCCGCCAGCGCGAGCGTCAGCCCCTCCAGGACGAACAACCGGGCCACGCCCTTCTGCTTCATGCCCAGGGCACGCAGGGTGCCGATCTCCCGGGTTCTTTCCACGACGGCCATGCTCATGGTGTTGATGATGCTCATGATGACCACCACGATGACGATGGCGGAAATGAACAGGAAGATCATGTCGAACAGCGCCTTGACCTGCCCGTAAAACACCGAGAGTTCCCGCCAGGTCTTGATCTCGACTTCGAACCCGGCCTTGGCCAGGACTGCGGCCAGTCGCTCCCGCATCGTCTCCGTGGCGGCCACATCCTTCAGCAGCACCACCAGCCGGTCCGCCCCGTCGGTGTCGAACAGACGCTGCGCAAGTTCCAGCGGCAGCAGGATGAACTTGTCGTTGGTCCCCGAGATACCGGTGTTGAAGACATCCGCCACCTCGATATCCAGGGCGTTGGTCATGCCTTCCGCCGTGGTGGTCAGCACCACGGCGCCATCCCCCGTATTCAGCCTGAGCAGAGCGGCCAGGTCCTGCGCCAGGGCGGCGCCGATGGGGTTGCCGGGGTCCAGGCTGCCGCCCCGGCCCATGCTGTAGTCACCCCGGATCGCGGCCAGATCCCGGGGCACCAGGCCTTCGCTGATGAATATGGTGGAGACCTTGCCGTTACTCACAATGCCGTTGACGTCCAGGCGCGGCGTCGCCAGGGCCACTTCGTTTTCCTGGCGCAGCAATTGGGTGATGCGCTTCAGTTCGGCGCCGCTGAACAGGTATTTGCCCGGATCGATGCTCCCCTCCAGGAACATGCCGCGCTTGACGATCATCAGATGGCCCAGGCGTTCGCTGTGGATCGCCTGCTCGCGCAGGCCCGTGTAGACATTGTCGACATAGCCCGCGAACAGGTTGATGGCGGCGAAGCCGATGGCGACGGCAAGCATGGTCGCGGCGCTGCGCCGCCGGTTCTTCCAGATGTTGCGCAGCCCCATGCGCAGCAGATACCTCACGCTTCCCCCTCCGCGCCGATGCGGCCGTCCACCAGATGAATCTTGCGTTTCACATGGTCCAGCAGCCGGTTGTCGTGGGTGGCGAAAACAAAGGTGACGCGGTCGTCCTCGTTCAGCTTTCGCATCAACTCCACCATGTGGTAGCTGGTTTCCGTGTCGAGATTGGCGGTGGGTTCGTCCGCGAGCACCAGTTCCGGGTCGCCCACCAGCGCCCGCGCCATCGCCACCCGCTGCCTCTGGCCGCCGCTCATCTCGTCGGGCCGGGCGTGCATGCGCGGCTCCAGGCCCACCTCCACCAGCCGCGCCCTCGCCTTGTCCCTGGCCTGCCGTTCGCTCACCCCGCGCAATTGCAGCGGCAGCATGACGTTTTCCAGGGCGCTCAACACCGGGATCAGATTGAAGCTCTGAAAGATGAAGCCGATCTTCTCATTGCGCAGCTCCGCCAGGGCGTCGTCGGAGAGTTCGTTGATGCGATGCTGGGCGAGTAGAACTTCCCCCGATGAGGGCGTGTCGATCAGCCCGATGACGTTGAGCAGGGAGGACTTGCCGCTGCCGGAGGGGCCCCAGACCGCGATGAATTCGCCTTGTTCGATCTTCAGCGACACCTCCCGCAGCGCGTGGACCTCGGTGGATCCCAGCACATAGGTTTTGCTGACGCAGTTTAGTTCGATCAATGCCAAATCCCTGAATGCAGCGTCATGGACGATCACATTAGATTGTCGCGAGTGCTCTTCGGAATGAGGCCTAACATGCTGCCGAGTCTTAGAAGACTTATCTGTCCCGAGGTCAATTGTGCTGCACTTGCTGCACACATCACAGTCTGCATTTCAAATCCGTCATATTCGAACGGTTTGTCAACTGTGAAAGTGTCGTTTCCACGGGGCGGAATTGACATCAGGCCAACGGATTGCGCCGATCCATTTAGCCCTTCCAGAATGCGATTATTGTCCATGAAAACATCAAATATCGCATTGAAGGTCATTTGGGCAGGATAGTCACTCGCGGCTTGCATCGCCTGGACTGCGCTCGACGGTTGCTCTCGGCTGGCAGAAAGGCGATATTCGATGGTCTTCCCTATTAACTTGCAGTAACCGCGTGCACGCCATTCTTTTATTTGAACGTCAATCTGACTATGGCCAGAGGCCGCCTTATATGGATTTCCTCGGCGCAGTTCCATGATTGAAGTTAACAATACATCTTCGGCTTCTTTACCACCCTTCTTCGTAACTTTCAGAAGCATGCTTGAAACCATCTTGTCATTTCCCCAGAAAGGGATCGTTCGTGGAAAGTCCATTGCAATCCTCCAGTCAGTGATTAATCAATTCCAATATTGAACCGTTCAAAAATCTCAGTCAGCCTCGCATCCAACTAAGCGACCAATATCCCAGGCTCGGCGAACCTGAGCAGGGCACTCCGCAACGATGGCGGCACCGGCGCGGCCACCATACGCTCCCCTTCCTTGCGCAGGCAGGCGATCTGTTGTTCCCCCCGCGCCATCAACTGGCCTTTGCACAGGTATTCGTAGCGCATGGTGACCCGGCTCTGGGTCACCTCGCCCACGCTCATGCGGATGAGCACCTCGTCGAAGGCGAAAAGCTCCGAGTAGTACTCGCAGAACACCCGAGTGGTGACCATGCTCAGGCCCTGCTCCAGTTCCCGGAGAATGTCGTGGGCGTGATCGTGCAGGAACATCTCCCTGACCCGTCCCTGCCAGCGCACATGGTTGGCGTAATAGACATTGCCCACCAGGTTGGTCTCCTCGAAGCTCACCACGTGACGGTATTCATAGGCCGGCATGACTACTCCATCGCAATTGGTTCATGAGTGATCGGCTCGGCCGCCAGCTCCGCCAGGACTGCCAGCCCATAGGCGGCGGGTCGGCCTTCCAGTTTCACCAGCCAGGCGGCCACGGCCACGCCGCCCGACTTGAGCAGGACCCAGCCGTCCGCCTGGACCGTCTCCAGGGTCAACGGGGCGGTGGGCGGGAGGCCGGCCTTGGCCAGGCATTCCGCCGCCGCCCAGACCCGGGTGGCCGCCGCCGCGAAGGCCTCGCCGGCCTCCTGCGCGATGAGGCGCGCCAGGGCCATGCGCTGCGCTCCCAGCAAATCCGCCCAGGCACCTTCCGGCCGTTCCGCCACGGCTTCCAGGTCGCAGGCAATTCCAGCAACTCCACCCGCGGCCGCCATGGCCAGGGTGAGGTCGTCGGCATGGCTGGTGGAAACCATGCCGCCGCCCGGGACCTCGGGCTTGCCGTCGGGCCGCCGGAGGATTTTCGCGTCTTCACCCAGGATCGCCCGCAGGGCCAGATCGCTGCGTTCGCGCCGCTCCCCGGCCTTCTGGCTGGACAGTGACAGGACCGGGGCGGGGCCGGGCAGGAGTTCCGCCAGGCGCCGCTCCAGGTAAGGCACCAGCAGGGCAAGCGGCCAGGCGTCCCGTTTCGGCATCTCTGCCTCCACCCTGCGCAGGGTGAGGCCCTCCCAGCGTTCCCTGATCTGTCCCTGGGCGTCACACAGCGTCAGGTCGTAGCAGAAGTCGTCGCCGTCGTGCCATCGTTCCTGGGCCTGGACGAACCAGGGGGCCGGCAGGTCGAGGCGGCCGGGCAGCCACTTGGCCAGGCCGGTGGGCAGCACGATTTCATGGGGGATGCAGGCCTGGATGGCGTGCAGGGCGGCGTCGCGGGAGCCGGGGTCGCCGAGCAGCAGGGTATCGGGCAAATAGCGGCCGAACCAGGGGCTGCCGTCGCCCGCGCCGATCTCGGCGCAGCAGCGCACGGCGCTGAGCTCGCGGTAGCCTTGCAGGCGCTGGAAGCGCCCCTTGTGGAAGAGCAGGCCGCCATAGAGATCGCGGCCGGGATCGAGGTCGAGCACGCTCTTGGGGATGGTTTGGCTATCGCTTGGGGGAAGTGGCCCGAAGCGGCACAGCGCCCGGAAATGATCCGCCTCGAAGCCCGTGGTCTCGCAGCGCAGCGCCAGTTCGACCACATCATTGGCCCCATCATTTGCCCCCTCCCGGCCGCGGGCCAGGGCGCAGATGCGCAGGCGCGTCGAGCCGCCGCCGGCGACCACCACCGGGCGCAGCAGTTTCAGGTTCTCGATGGCGGGGACATCCGCGCGGCCCAGCAAGGCCTGGGCCGCCTGGACCATGGCCTCCATGCCCATGACCGTGGGGAACAGGCGCTCGCCCTGGAAGGCGTGGTCGTTCAAATAGGGATCGGTCACCTCCGCAAGCTCGGCCTCGGCCACCAGCTCCACGCCCGGGTAATACAGCCGCGGCCGCTCCAGAAAGCGCAGCAAGGGCAGGGCCGGGCCGGCGAACTTCACGGTCGGCGCGCTGCCCAGGCGTCCGCTCACTACCACGCCGGCGACCGGCAATCCGGACCAGACGAGCCGCCGCAGCATGCCCAGCCCCAGGTCCGGGGTGATGGGGGTGATGCCTTCACGCAGGAGGGCATCCACCCGGCCCAGGCGTTCCCCCATGCCCACGCCGGACCACAGGGACCACTCCAGCGCCAGGCAGCGGCACTGGGGATGGCGTGTGCGGAACGCTTCCGTCATCCAGGACAGCCACTCGTTGGCCAGGGCGTAATCCGCCTCGCCGCGCATGCCGGTGCGGGCGATGACGGAACTGAAGGTCAGCAGCAGACGCAGCCGCTCCGGGGCTACTGCCGCCAGCAGATGGCGCAGGCCGTCCACCTTGGGAGTGAGCGTGCGGCGTACCGCGTCCTCGCCGAGTTCGCCGAGCAGGCGCGGCACGTTGATCCCGGCACCGTGCAGCAGCGCGGTGACCGGGCCCAGTTCCGCTTCCGCCCGCGCCACGGCCGCGCGGACGGCCTCGGCGTCGGCCACGTCGACGCTGAGGTAGCGGTAGATGATCCCCTTGGCCGTGAGGCGTTCCAGGTTTTCCGCCAGTTCCGAATCCTGCTCGGGGCGGGAACGGCCCAGCAGGGCCAGGCTCGCCCCCGTGTCCAGCGCCAGCATCGCGGCGCACTCGGCAGCGATGCCGCGGCCGCCGCCGCTCACCAGGAGCACGTCGCCAGGCCCCAGGGGCGGCCCCGCATCCTCCCGGAGATCCAACACTTCCAGGCGCGGCTCGCGGCGCAGCCCTGCCGCGTCGTAATGCGCCTCGCTGTAGCCGCTGGCCGCCCGAACCTCGGCCACGACCCGTTCCGGCGCCAGAAGGCCGGGCGGGAGGTCGAGCACGCACACCGCCAGCTCGGAGGCTTCGAGGTAGAGGGTCTTGGCGAAGCCGGACGCGGGCCGCCCCTGCTGGAGCAGCACGAAATAGCGCGGCTCGCCGTCGTGTTCCAGGGCCAGCTTCGCCCCTTCCAGGAGCAGGCGGACATCTTCCCCTTCGTCCTCTTCGCTTCCATCGAGACAGACCAGCACGCCGCCACCGCCCCAGGCCTCCAGGGCCTGGCGGATGGGCTCGGCCGACGCGTGCCCGGCCGGGGCCAATGCCCGCCAAATTCCAGGAGGCGGCGCGCTACCGCCGGAAGGAAGGGGGGCTTCCAGCAGTGACGCCGCAAATGCGCGCACCCAGGTATCCACACCGGCGGGGAAGGCATCGGGCGCATGGCGGTCGCCGCCGGTCCTGCGCAGCTCCTCCAGCGACTCGGCCACTCCGGCCACGGTTGCGGCGGCGTAGTCGGTGGGCGCGGCCGGGGCGGGCAGACCGGCGCGCTTGGCCACTTCCGCCACCAACTGGCCGACGGAAATGGAATTCAGATGCAGATCCCGGAGCAGTCGGCTGTCGTCGCTGATCGCCTCCAGGGGCAGCTCGGCGCGCTGTGCCACCGCCGCGCGCACCAGCGCCAGGAAATTCTGTCCCTCGCCTTGCGGCCCTTCGGCAGCAATAGTGGCGGAGTGCGGCGCAGGTGATTCGGATGGAGGTGAGGACAAAACGGGCCGCGCCGCGCGGTGCGCCGCCACGCCTTCCTCATACTGAGGCGCCTGCTCGCAGGGATTGGCGAGGAAGTTAAGGGGGCGCTCCAGGCTGAAGGGACGGGTAAAGCGGTCGCCGAACAGCCCGCGGGTATCGAGTCGCGCCCCCAGGGCGTGGGCCGCGCCGGCCGCCGCCAGCAGGCCGCGCAGGGACGCACCCGCCGTATCCAGGGGATACACCGGCACGGCGGCCGGCAGCAGGCCGCTCAGTACGCCACTGAGCACGCTGCCCGGCCCCACTTCCAGGCACAGATCGGCCTCGTCCAGGACATGCTCCAAGGCTTGGGTGAACAACACCGGGGAGGTCAACTGGCGCTCCAGCAGCAGACGCAGGTTCTCTTCCTCGCCCACGGGCTCGCCAGTCACGCTGGAGATCACCCGGCGCCGGCAGGGAGCGAAATCCGTCTCAGCCAGCGGCCCGGCCAGGGCCACTGCGGCCGGCTGCATGAGCGGGGAATGGAAGGCGTGGGATACCGGCAACCGGGTCGCCCGCAATCCCGCCCGCGCCGCTTCTTCCATCACCCGGAGCAACGCCTGCTCCTCGCCGGAGACCACCGTCTGTTGCGCTGAATTGAGGCCGGCAATGACCGTTCCCGGACGCAGCAGCGCAGCCACCACAGCGGCCTTTGCGCCGATGCCGGCCATGGCCCCGGCCGGACCGGGAGACTGGGCCATGGCCTGCCCGCGCGCCCGCGCCAGGCGTAACAGGCCGGGTTCATCCAGGGCGCCCGCCCAATGCAGGGCGGTCAGCTCGCCCAGGCTGTGGCCCAGGGCCAGGTCCGCGTGCAGCCCCAGCTTCTGCAGCAGCCTGAGTCCGGCCAGCTCCGCGGCGACGATGGCGGGCTGGGCCACCTCGGTGGAGAGGGGATCCCCCACCTCCAGCGCGGCATTTCGGTACAACTCGGCGATCTCCGGGAAACGCTCGCCCATGGCCCCGCCGTCGAAACGCACCGGGGAGGCCTGGCCAGGAAAAAGCAGGGCGATGCGCGGAGGCGTGTCGCCCTCCCAGAGGAAGGCTTCGGCCTCCAGGCGCCGGGTTTCGCCGCGCTCCAGCCAGGCGAGCAGGGTATCGAGATTGCGCGCCAGCTCGCTCGGCGTGGCGGCCACCAGGGCTGCCCGCATACTTCCGTGAGCCGGGGCCAGTTCGGTTGCCAACTCAGCCGCCAGATCCGCCAGTTCGGCGTGAGATAGACGCGGCGCAAGGGCGGCCAGGTGTTGGAGCTGGTCGCGCAGGGCAGCCGGGCCTTCGGCGGCGAACAGGAACAGTTCGGCGTCCTGTGGGCTCGACCGCAGCTTCATCTCCTGGGGGGTAAGGCGACTGCGCCGGGACGCGGTTGCGCCCTCCAGGGCGATATGGACGTTGATGCCGCCGAAACCGAAGGAACTCACCCCGGCGCGCAGTGGCTCCTTCTCGGGCCACAGTTCCGCCTGGCGCAGCAGCCGCAGGGCCGGGCGCTCAGCGCAGATGCGGTCGTGGGGGCGCTGCGTGCCGGTCATGGGCGGCAGCACCTGGCTGTGCAACGCCATGGTGGCCTTGATCAGTCCGGCCACGCCGGCCGCCGCCTTGGTGTGGCCGATGTTGGCCTTGACCGAGCCGATCACCGCGGGCTGCGCCTGGGGATCGGCGGCAGCACGAGCCTCGCCGAGGGTGGCGAGCTCCACCTCGTCTCCCACCACGGTACCCGTGCCATGCCCCTCGAACAGGGCCACGCTATTGATGCCGTAGCCGGCCCGGGCATAGGCCCGCTCCAGGGCGAAACGCTGTCCTTCCACCTCGGGCCGGGTGAGGCCGCCGGCCCCGTCCGAGGATATCCCCCAGCCGCGAATCAGGGCGTAGCTGCGTAGTCCCCGGGCCAGGGCGTCATCCTCGCGCATGAGCACCACGAAACCGCAGCCTTCCCCAGGCAGGAAGCCGGAGGAATCCCGGTCGTAGACCCGCATGGTGCCCTTGGCCAGGGCTCCGGTCTTGGAAAAACCCACCAGCTCGAAGGGGTCGAGGCTCAGATCCACCCCTCCCGCCAGAGCCGCGTCCAGATCGCCCTGGACCAGGGCGGTGCAGGCGTTGGCGACGGCAAGCAGGGAGGAGCTGCACGCCCCGTCCAGGGTGTAGCCGCCGCCCTGGAGATGGAAATGGTTGCAGATGCGCCCGGCGATGGTGTTGGACAGGCCACCCGCCAGGGTCTCCTCGGTCACCGGGGCGAAGGGAGCCTTGTACGAGCGCTCCAGTTCCTCGATAAATTCCCCCAACTCCGCCGCCTCCCAACCGTGCTGCCGCAGTTGCGCGGCGACCATGCGGCGGACGAAGGGCCAGCGCAGGCGCAGCAGCTCGGCGCGGGAGAACTCGCCGGTCAGGGTGTTGCCCAGCAGCACCCCGGTACGCTCCCGGGGGAGGCCAACAGCGTCCGGAAAACCCGCGTTCCTGAGGGCGCGCTCCGCCACGTCCAGGGCGAGCCAGTGGGTGAGATCGGCGGAACGGTAGGTACTCCCGGCCACTCGGAAGCGCACCCGGTCGAACTCCCACCCCTCCAGCACGGCCGCCTCCTGGGCATAGATGGCATCCGGGGTAGAAGGGTCGGGATCGTAGTAGTCGGCGAGGTTCAGCCGCTCCGACGGTATGCGCCGGAAGGCGCGGCGCCTGGCCAGCACGTTCTCCCAGAGCTCACCCGGGGAGCGGGCGTCCGGATAGAGGCAGGCCATCCCGACGATGGCGATGGTGCTCATGGGCTCAGGCGGCCGCAGCGGCGCGCTGCGGCCCGGCCCGGTAGCGCATCAGGTAGAGGCCCACCCCGCGCAGGGCACACACCAGCCACAGGGCGATGAACAGGCCAAACACCACATGGGCCACCTGCAACACGGCGTACACCGCCGCCACCGCCAGGCCGAAGGCCACCTGCCGGCGGGTGTCCAGAGGCGTGGTGGCCGGGTCCGGGATCATGTACAGGGTGAACAGGATGAAGGCGGCGCTGGTCATCGGGATCAGGGGCACCATCCAGGGGATGTCGAAGTACCAGCTGCGCAGGAAGGCCTGGGCCAGAAAGCCGCCGATCCAGGCCAGGCAGAGCGGCAGCCGTCCGGTGGCATGGGCATGGACCAGAATGCCGGTGGCCAGCACGAAGCCGGGGATGATCCAGTGCCAGACGCCGGTCACGTTCTCGGTGAATTGGTAGGGCGGCGCGAGGCCCACGGCGGGGATGAACAGCAGGGTAAAGGTGATGCCGAAGTTGGACGGGTTGAAGATGTGCTGCGTGCCACGATGTTGGCCTTCTCCGACCGGGGCGCGGAATATCCCCTTGGAGGCGACGGCCAGCGCGGCGGCGAAGATGATCGGGGCCAGGCTCTCGTTGGGATAGAGCAGCATCCCCACCGCCAGGCCGGGGATCATGGCGGTGAGGAAGAAGGTGCCGAAAGCGAGGAGGCCGCCGCTGTAGCGCGGCGTCTGTCCCGTGCTCTTGGCATCTACCCAGGCCAGGAACAGTTGGGTGGCGAAAGCCGCCGCCACGGCGGTCAGCGGCGTCGCCCAGGACTGCTCGAAGCCGAGGATGGTGTGGCCCAGCAGGTTCCACAGGGCGATGAGGATGCCGAAGTACCACAGCGCGAACAGCCGCATCTTGGGGTCGCCCTTGGGGTACAGATACTTGGCGGTGATGGTTTCCTGGATCTTCATTTTCGTGTCTCCCTCATTCCTGCCCGAGCAGGACGGTATGCCAGCCCGGCTTCATATTCAGGGTCGCCCGTTGCATCCTGCCCTGGGCGTCGCGCCAACTGATCTCTACCTGGACCGGCCCCTGCTGCTTGCCCAGCCCGAAATGCAGTTCCTGGCTGCGCTTGCCCGAGTGGCCATTGCCGCCGTCCACCTGGGCGATGAGGCGCCTGCCATCGGGCAGCCGCACCACGGCCTGGGCGCCGATGGCCGGATAGCCGATGGCCTGGTGTCCGGCCTGGCCACGGGCCTGGCCGCCGGAGCCGACGCGCATCAGGCGCAGCCCCAGGAAGGCGCCGCAGCGGGGGCAATCGTTGCGATAGAGATAGGAGGGTTCCCACTGGTTGGCGACGGCGAAGTCGAGATCCCCGTCGCCGTCCACGTCGGCGGTGGCGATGCCGCGGCTGACCATGGGTTCGTCCAGGCCAAGCTGCCTGGCCATGTCGTAAAAGCGGCCGTCGGCGGCGCGCACGAAGAAGGCATTGGGCTGCTGCCCGGAGAGGTCGTCGCCCGGCCTGAATTTGGGCCAGTGGCGGGGGTCGCTCATCATGCGGTCGTTGCCCGTGCCCAGGGACTGCAACTCCGGCCAGCGGTTGACCTTACCCTTGACGAAGCCGGTGGCCTGGACCGCCTCGAGCACCCCGTCGTTGTCGAAGTCGTCCAGCCGGGACTCCCAGCCCCAGCCGCTGCGCGACAGCCCCAGGGGCTCGCTGGCCTGAACATAGGGGGCTTGCCCCAAGCGCATGAGTTCCGGGCTGCCATTGGAGAGCCAGAGCATATGGCTTTCCTGCAAGGCGAATGGATTGGCGATGTTGCTCACGTAGATGTCCAGCATCCCGTCGCCGTTGATATCGCCGAAATCCACGCCCATCCCCTTGAAGGAGTCCTGCCCCAGGACGAAGGATTTCGGCGTGTTGAAGCCGCGTTTGCCCTCCAGGACGGCGAAGTTGAGATGCCCGGGTGTGGAGCGGTTGTGCAGCAACCGGTCGGGCCCGAAGTCATGGGCGAAATAGAGCTCCGGCAAGCCGTCCCCGTCCAGGTCGGCCGCCGCCACGCCGAGAGCCCAGCCGCGGTCCACCGCCTCGGGCAGTACCCCGGCCGCCTCCTGGTAACGGACGAAAGGCGCGGCGCCCGCCCCTGTCCCCCCCCCCGCCCACAGCAGCAGGTGCTTGGCGCCGCCGTTGAACGACTTGGACTTGGTGTCGTGCATCGTTTCCACCCCGGAGGCCTTGGCGTCGAGGATGCGGCCGCCGTCCTGGAAATAATTGCCCACCACCAGGTCGGCATGGCCGTCCCCATCCAGGTCGGCCAGGGTGGCGGCATTGGTGAACCAGCGCTCGCCGCCCGGTTTCACGTCCATCGCCACATAGGCCGCAGCCGCCATGGGGTTCCTGTGGCGCAGGAAGGCGATCGGGGTGCGACCCCAGTAATACACGAGCAGGTCGCGCTTGCCGTCCTCGTTGAAATCCCCCGTGAGGCAACCCATGGGCGCCATGGTGGCGGGGTCGTAGCCGACGGAGCTGGGGTCCAGGGCGAAGGGGGCATAGCGCTCCCCGGTTCCGGGCGCGGGAGAGACGATCGCCCGGTCGGTGCGCGGGTCCACATGGCACAGGTCATTGGCCAGTCCGTCCCCGTCCAGGTCGGCCAGAGCCACCGCCGCCCCCACCGAGGAAATCCAGGCGGAAATGCGTTCCAGACTGGGGTGTACCGCCCTCACCTCCTTATGCGGATAGCCGGCCGGATCGGGCAGGGCCATGCGGGTGAAGCTGAAGCGCTCCACCAGTCGCGCCGCCTCCACCTGCGGCAAGGTGGGAAACCGGGCCAGCCAGAACAGCACCGCCACCAGCGCCAAGGCGGCCAGGGCCCCCAGTTTTCGCCGTATCAGGCTCATCGTCTTTCCTCTGTCATGTTCGTTATGTACTCAAATCAAAATACTCAATAACCCGTGGCGTGGCCCCCGTAGGAGCGGGCTTGCCCGCGATGCAGCGGAGTCGTTGCCGCTTTAGCGGCTTACGAATCCGGCGTACCCCTTGCGGGTGCGACGGTGGCTATCGCGGGCAAGCCCGCTCCTACGACGGACGCGGCCAACTGCGGTTTTTAGGGTTATTGAGTAGTTACCTCAAATCCAGCCCGACCAGCGCAAGGCCGCGCAGGCGCCTCAGCGAATCTCAGGCATCCTGGCGCGGCACGCTGCCGGACGGGGGCTCGGCATAGGACGCGATGCGCTGCCGCCAGCGCTCGTAAGCGGGGACGCCGGCCTCCTCGCGCAAGCCCGCCAGAGCCTGGTCGGTCAACTGTGCCGCCGCGGCCGCGGAGCGATGCCAGACCGCCTGGCAGGCCAGTTCCGTGTGCGGTGCCAGGTTGCCGGCGCGCTCCCGCGCCTTGGCGGCGAAGGCCATGCCCTGGGCCAGCCGGGGGCGATGGGCGCCGGCGGCCAGGGCCAAGCGTTCCACCTCTTCCCTGGCGACACCCCCGGCATAAGCGCAGGCCAGGCCCACCCCGCCCCACAGGTCGGCCTGGCGATCGGAGGGAAAGCCCGCCAGCGTCGCGGCGACCTGCTCGACGTTGGCTCCCCGGACGAACCAGAGGCTCCGGCCCAGGCCCTGATCGAAGGCGCGCAGGGCATAGCCGGAGAGGCGGGGACGTTCCTGCGCGTCGATGAATCTGGGCCAGCGGAAATAGCCCTGATGGAAGCCGTAGCCGTCCACCGCCAGCCAGCGCAACAGGGGGTCGAGCCGGTCGAGCCGCCTGGAGATGCTCACCGGCAGCCGCGCCCAGGCCCAGCCCAGCCCCACATGCATCATGTAGGCATGATCCGCGCCCGGCCCTTCCAGGAAGGTCTGCCAGCGCTTGCGCCAGGGCGTAAAAAAATCCGACAGTGCCAGCCCCATGCCGGCGCCCTCGTAGGCGAAACCGCGCAACTCGGGTGCGATCAGTTGCAGCCTGGCCTTGAGCGGCCCCGCCTCGTCATGGAGGAGTGCCGCGCGATAGCCCTCGATGAAGGTGGCGCCTATTCCCTCCAGGCGAGCCTGGACGACGGGGGCTGCCGGCGCGAAGCCGCGCCGGGCGAAACCGGACTCGCTGCTGGGAATGCCGAAAAGGCGCAGGCGCAGCCTCCCGGAGAAGGCCGCGCCTGTTGCCGCGGTCATACCGCTAAGGCCGCCTTGCGCCGGCGGGCCAGGCTTAGCGCGCCCAAGCCCAGGCCCAGGAGGGCGAGGGAGGCGGGCTCGGGTACCATCGAGACATCGTGTATCCCACCCCCAGGAATAACTTCATGGATGTATGTGGAATAGAAATCGTATTGGTCGCCGGCCAGGTTAGTGTGAACGTTGGCAGTCGGATCAACGACCGTACCAGTAACCTCGGCGATCAGATTGTTGGGTTTAGTCGTCGTCCAGATGGATCCTGTGGAGGAGGCAACGTGGGTTCCGAGTGCCCCCCAATTGATACCACCGTCAGTACTGATCTCAAGGATGAGGTTCAGGGTTGAACTGAACGTCCCACCCGTTCCGCTCCCGTCGCTGAAGAGCTCCATCCAGCCGGTGCTAGCCTGGGTCGTCGACTCGCGCACCCATGTCGACGGATTGCTTTCGCTTTGCAGCAGCATCGCCACCATCTCAATCTGGTGGTTGGTACTGTCGCCTATTTGGCAACTTGATGTGTTATTCAAAAGGTTGATGTTTGTGCAATCCACCTTCCGCTGGACGATGGTGTCAGTGATATGCATGGTCGAATAGTTGGGCGGATCGTACAGGCCGTAGGAGTGGGGGGGTGGGGGAGTGAATGTCAATCCTCTCAACTTAAGCAATCCCCCCTCAAGTGGTTGATTTGTATCCATGTTTCCGATGCGGCTTAGGATGAGCGGGTCTGGGTTTAGTGGCTCCGGCCACGAAGCGGATCAGGTTTTTTGCCAACTCCGCGAACACG
>JAUYFG010000018.1 GCA_030690985.1 Pseudomonadota bacterium | reverse complement strand
AGGGACTTCAGCAGCAAGGACGGATCGGGGAAGGGGGCGCTCGCCATCCCCTTCTTATACCGTTCAGCATGGCGCTTGTTCAGCAACCTCGCTTAACCCGTTGTGTCACTTATGGATTTGGGATGGGGCAAATTAGCCCTGAGGGGTACTTCGATGAATCCATGCGCCCCCCAGGTTTCTGGGCGGTCGTCTTCGCCCAGGTAACCATAGAGGGCAACCAGGGTGGGGATGCCAACCGCAGCAGCGGCGACGACGTCCCGTTCCGCATCGCCCACATAGAGGCATTCGGCGGGATCACTGGCGGTCAGCTTGCAGGCGTGCAGCATGGGGGCGGGATGCGGCTTGGGTTGGGCGCAGGTATCGCCGGAGACCACGCAGGAGGCGCGTGCAAGCAGGCCCAGGTGGTCGAGCAGGGGTTCTGTGTAGCGCGCGGGCTTGTTGGTCACCACGCCCCATTTCAGGCCACGTGCTTCCAGATCGGTGAGCATTTCGGCCACCCCGGGGAACATCGGGGAATGGACGGTGAGGTGGGTAGCGTAAACCGCCAGGAATTCCTCGCGCAGGGCGGAGAACTCGGCTTGTCCCTGGGTGACGCCGAATCCGACTCGGAGCAGCCCTTGGGTGCCATGGGAAGCTTGCGGCCGGGTGAGATTGTCCGCCAGGGGCGGCAGGCCGCGTCGGCTTCTCAGCACATTGAGGGCATAGGCCAGATCGGGAGCGGTGTCGACCAGGGTGCCGTCGAGGTCGAACAGGATGGTGCGGTAGCGATTAGTCGGCATGGGCTCCCTCACACCGCCCCTCTCGCCAGCGGGGTGAGTACGTTCAAGCCTTGCGACAGGCCATCAGATAGTTGACGTCAGTGTCCTGTTCCAGCCGGTAGACCTTGGTGAACGGGTTGTAGGTCATACCCATGATCTGCACGGTTTCCAGACCGGCCTGGCGGACATGGCGGGCGAGTTCGTGCGGGCGGATGAATTTGGCCCATTCGTGAGTGCCACGCGGCAGCATGTTGAGCACATATTCCGCGCCAAGGATGGCGAAAAGGTAGCTCTTGGTGTTCCTGTTCAGCGTGGAAAGAAATACCCAGCCGCCGGGTTTCACCGTTGCGGCACAGGCAGCGAGGATAGAGGCCGGGTCCGGCACATGTTCGAGCATTTCCATGCAGGTGACCACGTCGAATGCTTCCGGCTGTTCGGCGGCCATGTCCTCGGCGGAGATCAGACGGTAGTCGAGCTGCACACCGCTTTCCAGTTGATGCAGTTTGGCAACCTGGAGCGCCTTCTCGGAAAGGTCGATGCCGGTGACCAGGGCGCCTTTGGCGGCCATGCTCTCGGCCAGGATGCCGCCACCACAACCAATATCCAGCACGCGTTTGCCCTGAAGGTTGGAATGCTGATCGATCCATTCCAGTCGTAGTGGGTTGATGTCGTGCAGCGGCTTGAATTCGGAGTTGGTATCCCACCAGCGGTGGGCAAGTTGGCTGAATTTATCCAGTTCAGCCTGGTCGGCGTTGGCCATGAGAACCTCGTTGAAGTGCTTTATGAGTTTGCGAATCCGCGGGCCGGGATTGTCTTTCAGGTGGGCGCTTTGCGCTACCTGGCAGATTGCAGCGCCTCGAAATGGCGACGGAACATCGCTTCCAGTTCGTCGATGACTTCGGGTGCGGATTTGCCATGAACCAGATGTTGCATCATCAGCGCGGAAGTCTCGTGCAGGATCTTGGCGCGATCCAGCATCGGATAGGTTTCGCGTAGGCGTTTAATCGCCTTGACCACACTTTCCTGGACAGGGCGGGGAATGGCGAGCGGCTCGCTGGGCACCTCCGGCATCTCCGGCGGGACTCGGGCGAGCAGGAATTCAGCGTAGTCGAGCAAACCTTCCTGCCGACCTGGGGAGAGCGCGCGATAGAGACGCAGCAGGCGGCGTTCGTCGGCGGTCATTGAATCTTCCGAGGCAGGGCGTATTCCTTGACCAGGGGGCTCGTCTCGAGAAAATCGAGGAAGGACTGGAGCAGTTTGCTGCGGAACTTCTCCTGCGGATAGACCAGCGTGAGCTCCCGACGCAGGGGGGGGTCGAGCGGGATGGCGATGAGTTCGCCCAGCTTTATTTCCTTGACCACGGTGGTGCTGGAGACCACAGCCACACCCAGGCCGGCAGCGACTGCGCCCTTGATCGCCTCGCGGCTGCCCAGCTCCATGACCACATTGACTTCGTCCAGGTTGACACCGTTCAAACGCAGGAAGTCGTCGATGCACTCGCGCGTGCCGGAGCCGGATTCGCGACTGATGTAGGGATGGTCGGCCACCTGGCGGGGACTGACTGAGATCACTTTGGCAAGGTCGGAGAACGGCGCGCAGATCATCACCAGTTCATCCTCGCAGCACACCTCTGTGACCAGATTGGGATGGTGTGAGGGCGATTCGATCAGGCCCAGGTCCAGGGTGTGGTCCGCCACTTTGTTCTCGATGGTCTCGGAGTTGGCAACCGTGAGACGCGCCTGGGTTTCCGGGTGGCGCTGCTTGAACTCGCCCAGGAGGCGGGGAAGCATGTACTCGGCGATGGTGGTGGAGGCGCCGATCAGCAGCGGCCCACTGATCTGGCCGGTGAGTTCGGAAATGCGTGCTTCCATTTCGCCGGTCAGGTTGAGGATGCGTTCGGCGAAATCCAGCGCCAGCTCACCTGCGGGAGTGAGAGAAATTCTCCCGTGTGAGCGCTCGAATAGTCGGGTATTGAAGTGTTCTTCGAGTTGCTTGACCTGGAAGGTCACCGCAGGCTGGGTCATGAACAGTAATTCCGCCGCCTTGGTGAAGGAAAGCTGCTTGGCAACGGTGTGAAAAACTTGCAGGCGTCTGTCGGCCATTTTTATATGCGGATAGATTTTAGTTATGTGATTCAATCATAATTTTCTTATCTAGCCCAGAAGTAATAGCGACGAAGATCAAGAAAACGTGCTTATCGGGTTGTCACACGCACCCACTAGATGTAGAGGCTCGTGATTTCGTGGCATGGGCTGTAGGTTGGGCAAAGCGAAGCGTGCCCAACGAACCGCCGCGATGTTGGGCACGCTTCGCTTTGCCCAACCTACGTCACTACCGGTAGTGGGTGGGTGTGTTAACCCGATAAGCACGCAAGAAAACTCGCTGTGACAGGCCGGAAGACGGCGTACTGACGCGGTTTCCGGATAGCGGGTACCCAAGTGCCGTGATATAAGTTCTGCTCTCGATGGCATACCGATACCACTCCATAATTCCGGCCTGATGAATCGCGGCTTTTACATCATTCTTGCGGCGCAATTTTTTTCCGCGCTTGCCGACAATGCCCTCCTCTTCGCCGCCATCGCCCTGCTCATGGAGATTTCTGCGCCGGATTGGCATGTGCCGCTCCTGCAGCAATTCTTCATCCTTTCCTACATCCTGCTCGCCCCCTTCGTCGGTCCCTATGCCGACTCCATGCCCAAGGGGCGGGTCATGTTCGTCACCAATTTCATCAAGCTGGGTGGCTGTCTGGCGATGCTGGCGGGCATGCCGCCGTTGTATGCCTATGCCATCGTCGGCCTGGGCGCGGCGGCCTATTCACCGGCCAAGTACGGCATCCTCACCGAGTATTTGCCGTCCAGCCAGTTGGTGAAGGCAAACAGCTGGATGGAGGGCGCCACCGTGGCGGCCATCGTGCTCGGCGCAGTGCTCGGCGGCCTGATGATCAGCCCGAAGCTTGCCGGGGCTGCGCTGCACGATTGGGGACTGGATGCCTGGTTGGGCGTGCCGCAGTTCGCCATTGTCATCATTTCATTTCTTTATCTGGGCGCGGCCTGGTTCAACCTGCACATCCCGGTCGTCGCCATCGACCACAAACCGCATCGCAAAAACCCAGCGTTCCTGCTCTACGACTTCTGGCACTCATTCAAGCTCTTGTGGAAAGACCCGCTGGGACAGGTGTCGCTGGCGGTCACCACCTTGTTCTGGGGCGTGGGCGCCACCCTGCGCCTGGTGGTACTGGCCTGGGCGGCGTTCAACCTGAAATTCGATCTCACCCATGCCACCCAACTCACCGCCATGTCTGCCGTAGGTATCGCTGTGGGTGCGGGCATCGCCGGAAAGTGGGTGAAGCTGGAAGACTCGGTGAAAGTGCTGCCGGCCGGCATCATTCTGGGCCTGACGGTGATTGCCATGATTTTCGTGACCGACTGGCAAGTCGCGGCCGTGCTGCTGTTCTTTATCGGCGTGCTGTCCGGCTTCTTCGTGGTGCCGCTCAACGCCCTGCTGCAACACCGTGGCCACCTGCTGATGGGCGCCGGCCACTCCATCGCCATTCAGAACTTCAACGAAAACCTCGGCATTCTTGTCCTGCTCGGCGTCTACACCTTCATGGTCGGGCACGGCGTGCACATCCACTGGGTCATCGTCAGCTTCGGCCTGTTCATCAGCCTGGCCATGACGGTGATCTGGCGCCGCCATCGCGGCGACCAGGTGCATTGAAGACCTGAACTACGACGCGGCGCTATCCGCCAGATACAACGCGAAGATCCTGCCCGCCTCGGCCCACGGCTTCGCGGCATCGAGAAAGATCCCGACAAGGTTGTCCCGCAGATCGTCCGGCAGGCTATCCGCGTGGGTGATCAACAAGCGTAACGGGCCGGTGTGCCAGGACAGGTCAGCCAGGCACTCATCCAGCGCATCCCAGTTGCCGCCGTAGTAGTCGGGAAAATGCAGTTCCCGGCCCAGCGCGGCGAGCAGGCCGGCCTTGTCGCCAAGCAAGCGGCCATCAAGGGTAGGCATGGATTCCGTGGGGGGTGCGCTCACCCGAAAGACGCCGTTCATTCCTTGATCCGCTTGAACGAGCGGTAATGATCCGCGCTGTACCAATACGCCCCTCCCCGGCCACCAGAGATGATGCGGCGCGCGCCACGATCGCGCGAGCCTGGCGTCGGCACGGTGTATTCACGGTAGTAGCCACGTGTTTGGCTAGGCAACAGGCCCTCGCGGTTGCCGAAGACGATGCCATCACGGGAATAAGGGAACGGGCCGCCCTGCTTGATTAGTGACAGGGTGGCGCGGGCTTCCGGCGGAAGCTGGGCGACCGGGATTTCCGCGACGGCGCGGGCGCTTTTATTACCGTTGTCGCCGGACCAGAACGCCAGTGCGGCGAACGGCAGTAGGGCGAGAAGGAGGAAAAGACGAAGTCGGCTCATTTGTAGCGACGGCATCTTGCCGGCGTCCTTTAAAAACGCCGGCAAGATGCCGGCGCTACATCAGTCGTCGGCATGCCTGGCGACAAACGCCATCACCGCCGCCGCGTCGGCTTCCATCATCTCGACCCGTTGCGGCAGGTCTTCGATGTTCTCCAGCCCGGCCGGACGTTCCGGCTTGCGCCCCAGTGCCTCGACGAGGGTGTCCTCGAACTTGGCCGGCAGCGCAGTTTCCAGACACACCAACGGCACCCCGGCTTCGCGATGCTCCAGGCCCACTTTCAGGCCATCGGCGGTATGGGTGTCGATCATCGTGGCGTACTTCTCCCAGGCCATGCGGATGGTCGCCAGGCGGTCGGCGTGGCTGCTGGAACCGGAGACGAAGCCGAACGCGGGCACTTGGTCGAACAAGCCGGAAGCGTTGAGATCGAAGCGCTCGCCGGCCTCCACCGCGCGCCACAGTTCCGCCACCTTCGCGCCATCACGGCCGACCAGGTCGAAGATGAAGCGCTCGAAGTTGGAGGCCTTGGAAATATCCATCGACGGGCTGGAGGTGTGCAGCGTTTCCGCCGACTTGCGCGGGCGGTAGACGCCGCTGCGGAAGAATTCATCGAGCACGTCGTTCTCGTTGGTGGCGACGATCAACTTGCGGATCGGCAGGCCCATCATCCGGGCGATGTGGCCGGCGCAGACGTTGCCAAAGTTGCCGGAGGGCACCGCGAAGTCCACCGGCTGCCCCTCTTCGCTGGTCACCGCGAAGTAAGCCTTGAAGTAGTAGATCACTTGCGCCGCCACCCGCGCCCAGTTGATCGAATTCACCGCGCCGATGCGGTATTTCGCCTTGTAGTCGAGGTCGTTGGACACCGCCTTGACGATGTCCTGGCACTCGTCGAACACACCGCGCACGGCAATGTTGAAGATATTGGCGTCTTGCAGGGAATACATCTGCGCCTGCTGGAAGCGGGTCATGCCGTGCTCGGGCGAGAGCATGAACACCCGCACATTGTGCTTGCCGCGCATCGCATACTCGGCCGCCGAGCCGGTGTCGCCGGAAGTGGCGCCGAGGATGTTGATGTCCTGCCCGGCCTGGTCGAGCGCGTACTCGAACAGATTGCCGAGCAACTGCATCGCCATGTCCTTGAACGCCAGGGTCGGGCCGTTGGACAGTTCCAGGAGGTAGAGGTCGTCTTCGAGACGGCGCACCGGCGCGATCTGGGAGAAGTCCGAATCCGGCCGGCCGTGGGAGTAGGTTGCCGTCGTATAGGTCTTGTCGATCAGCGCCTTCAGGTCGTCCGGTTCGATGTCGTCCACCAGGCGGGAGAGCACGCTGAACGCCAGTTGCCGGTAATCCATGTCGCGCATGAATTCCAGTTCCATCGCCGAGAACTGCGGATAGGACTCCGGCAGATACAAGCCGCCATCGGGCGCGAGGCCCCCCAGGAGGATTTGCAGGAAAGAAAGCTTCGGCGCTTGGCCGCGAGTGGAGAGGTAGTTCATGGTCGGTCGATTGTGTGTGGATTCAATGCGTAGGATGCGGTGAGGTACGAACCGCATCAAGGGTTGTCATGATGCGGTGCGCTGCGCTTACCGCATCCTACGGGGCTATGGATACAGTGGAATTCAATTTGGCGATGTCCGCGTTGAACGACGCTAATAGTTTTCGGTAGCCGGGGTGTTCGGGCCGCAAGGCTACCAGACGGGCAGCCAGGTCCGCGCCTTCTCGGTATACGGCACGAGATGCAGCCAGGTCGCCGAGATCACGTTGCAACCAACCCAAATGCCCCAAACCACGGGCAATATCTTCCAACACAACGGGCTCTTCACCGTGCGCAACACGTAATTGCCGGCTGAGTGCCAAGCTTTCCTCATATGCGGCACGGGCTGCATCCATATCACCCAACGCCCTGGCCACAAGGCCAACGTTATCGAGCGATATGGAAAGTGAGCGGAGTATCTGTGAGTTATCACCTAGCGCAGACCGCAAATTCCGTCTTAAAGCGAGACTTTCAGAAACAGCCATACGCGCAACTTCAAGGTCGCCTCGCTCACGTGCCAACTGGCCGATGTTGTCGAAAGAGATAGAGAGGGCTTGTAACGCTATCGGAGCGTCGCCTAGCACAGCGCGAGCTTGGCGATTGATCGCCAGCATCTCCGCATAGGCCAAACGCGCGGCCTCAAAGTCACCCAAGTCTTGATAAACACGACCTAAGTCGTTCAGCGAGGTGGAAAGATTGAGCAAAGTTTGCGGTGCATCCCCCAAAGTACTGCGTAACTGCCGACATATAGCCAAGCTTTCCTGAAAAGCCGCACGCGCCACTTCAAGGTTACCGAGGTCACGGGAGACATGGCCGATCTTGTCGAGAGCGATGGAAAGTTCACGCAGCGTATTCGGCTGGCTGTTATCCCTGCGCGCCCGGCTCGCCATCAGCGCCTGCTCGGCCACGGTTTTCGCATCCTGCAATCGCCCCGTCTCCAGCAAAGCATCAAAGGCATCGCCGGCATCCGGCAAGCTGAGCACATGCATATCCCCCGCCGCCTCCGCCTTGGCCCATTGCTTCCGCCAGACCGCCAGGCGACGTTCCGCACGGGCGAGGAGTTCCGGCGTGGGCGGTTCCGCAAACTTCGGAAACGATTCGAGCGCCACAGCCGAAACCGCCGGCCGCTCCAGATGCACCACCAGCTTGCGGATCGACCACATATCCGGTGCATCTTCCGCCGCGCGCAGCACGCCATATCTCGGCAGCAGCAGGATCAGGGGACGAAGGACTTCCTTTTCCAGGCGACCACGGCCTTCGTTGAGGCGGGCCATGAGGCGGCGCCGGGCGAGGTTCCAATCCGGATCGCTGCCGTTGCGCCAGCACTCCAGCCAGAGCGGCGAGTTGGGTGGCAAATCGGGCAGCAGGTCGGGATGGAACAGGGCAGCGATGGCGTCTTCGACCAGGCGAGCGGGATCGTTCGGCACGACCACTTGCAGGCTCAGGCCGCGCGTTTGCAGTGCCTCGTTCAGAAGCGCCTTGCCGGCCTGGTTCTGTTCCGGCCAGTTGGTGAAAACCAGGTAGTAGGCGAAGCCTTGCGCCAACTCCAGACTGCGCCCCAACTGCCGCCAGTCGCGCAGCACATCAACCGCTGGCATGGGCGTCCCCGGCTGCGGGGGACGAGTCGACGAAGTCACGCAACAACGGGTGGATGTCGTACCACTCGTCGCCGTTGAGGTACATGAGGACGCGCTTGGTTTCCAGGTCGCGCACCAGGGCGTCCATGTCTTCCGGGCTGCCACGGGGAAGCTGCTTGGTCTGGGAAACGTGCCGTAGCCGCCGCAGGTTGGGCTCGGTGATCCAGGTCAGGGTGCGCGCCACCTGACCCAGCACATAAGTCACGGCGGCATCGGCGTTCTCGCTGTCTTCCAGTTCCAGCAGCACGCCGCCGAGGAAGCGGAACAGATCACGCAGATCGCCTCCGGAAGCCTCGATGAGGCGGTCCAGCACGGGCTCGGGCAGGTAGGCGCGCCATTCAGGGTAGCGCGCGCCAATGATTTCGTGGATGACCTCGACCCCCGCCACATCCAGGTCGCGGCTGTGTTTGAGAAACACATGGGCCGAGGTCAGCGAACAGAAGGCGGCATCGCCGAAGAGGGCATACAACTGGGGTTCGAGCCTGACCAGATATTGCGGGATGGAATAAACCACCTGGATGCCCGGCAAACGCAACATGTCGTGAAACTGGGTAAACATCCGGCGCAGGCTGCTGAACACCTGATCCGCCGCCTCGCCGCTGCCGCGCAAACGCTCCAGGGAGTCGAACATGAGGACGATCTTGCAGTCGTCGCCGTACTGGTCGCGTAGTTTCTGGCTGATTTCCTCCAGCAGTTTTTCCACCTCGGTGCGCAAGGTGGAGAGATGGGCTTGCAGATGTTGTTGCAGGCGCTGCTTGAAGACCGGGTCGAGCCGGATCGCCGCTTGCAGGTCAACCCCTGTTTCCAGTCCAGGCAATGCGGCCTGGGCGGACGCCCCTGGCACGGCTATCTGGGTATTCAGCAGCAGGTTGCGCAGGCGCTCCCAGTAGCCGGCCGCGATCTGATCCTGGCGCAGCAGCTTGCCCGCCTCCACGGCAAACGCGGCCGAGACGGAAATCAGGAAATCGCTGATCTCGACGGGTTGGTGGAGGTTGATGTAGTCGCTGGCATCAGCCAGCAGGGCGACATGCTGCTGTTCTTTCAGCAGACCGCGCAGGCGCCGCAGTTCCGTGCTCTTGCCGCTGCCGATGTTGCCGGTGAACAGCCAGACCTGGCTGCCCTGGGCGCGCTCGATCTTGCGCGCCAGTTTGGCGATGGGGTCGCGCTCGCGTCCATCCGGGTCCGCCTGGACATGCAAATCCCGGATGTACCAGCCGGCATCGGCCGGGCTGGCGGGATCGAGTGGCCGGTCGCGCAATCGGGAGGCGAAGTCGGCCAACGCCTGGATGCGAACCTCGTCTTTCACATTGCCTCCTGGATTTCGTGGGCCATTCCTATCCGTTCAACGCTTCCATGCGTATCCGCGTGACCTTGCCGTGGATGGACTTCAGCGCTTCGATCTTGTGGATGGCGGCGTTGATGTCTTTTTCGCGGGCGACGTGGGTGAGCAGGACGACGTCGGTCTGGTCTTCGCCGGGCGCCGGTTCGTTCTGGATCATGGCTTCGATGGAGATGTTCAGGTCGGCGAGGATGCGGGTGACGTCGGCCAGGACGCCAGGTTTGTCGAGGGCGCGCAGGCGCAGGTAGGCGGCGGTCTCGACCTGTTCCATGGTCAGGATCGGCAGGTCGGAGAGCTGATCCGGCTGGAAGGCGAGATGCGGCACGCGGTGCTGTGGGTCGGCGGTGGCGAGGCGGGTGACGTCGACCAGGTCGGCGATCACGGCGCTGGCGGTGGGCTCGGCGCCGGCGCCCTTGCCGTAGTAGAGGGTGGCGCCGACGGCGTCGCCTTGCACCAGGACGGCATTCATGGCGCCTTCGACGTTGGCGATCAGGCGCTTGGACGGGATCAGGGTGGGATGCACGCGCAGTTCCACGCCCGTAGCCTGGCGCTTGGCGATGCCGAGCAGCTTGATCCGGTAGCCGAGTTGTTCGGCGTACTTGATGTCGATGGCATCCAGCTTGTTGATGCCTTCCACGTAGGCCTTGTCGAACTGCACCGGGATGCCGAAGGCGATGGAGGCCATCAACGTGGCCTTGTGGGCGGCGTCGATGCCTTCGATGTCGAAGGTGGGATCGGCTTCGGCGTAGCCCAGGCGCTGCGCCTCGTGCAGCACGGCGGTGAAGCCGTGGCCCTTGTCACGCATTTCCGAGAGGATGAAGTTGGTGGTGCCGTTGATGATGCCGGCGAGCCACTGGATGCGGTTGGCGGAGAGGCCTTCGCGCAGCGCCTTGATGATGGGAATGCCACCGGCCACTGCGGCTTCAAAGGCGACCATCACCCCCTTTCTCTGGGCGGCGGCGAAAATCTCGTTGCCGTGCACGGCGAGCAGCGCCTTGTTGGCGGTGACCACATGCTTGCCGTTCTCGATGGCCATCAGCACCAGGTCCAGCGCGGTGGTATAGCCGCCGATGAGTTCGACGATGATGTCGATGTTCGGGTCTTTCACCAGGTTGAAGGCGTCATCGGTGACCGTAACGTCGGCGCCGACCAGCTCGCGCGCGCGTTCCACGTTGCGATCGGCGACGGCGACGATATGGATGGGGCGACCGGCGCGCCGGGTGATTTCTTCCTGGTTACGGGTCAGCACGGCATAAGTGCCGCCGCCGACGGTGCCGATACCGAGCAGGCCTACGTTGATTGGTTTCATTTCAGCAATCCATCTTTTTTGAACATGTCGCGCAGGCCGCGAATGGCCTGGCGGGTACGCATTTCGTTTTCGATCAGGGCAAAACGCACATGGTCGTCGCCGTAGTCACCGAAGCCGACGCCCGGACTGACCGCGACCTTGGCATCGGCCAAGATCTTTTTTGCGAACTCCAGCGACTTCATGTGCGCATAGGGTTCGGGAATCGGTGTCCACAGGAACATGGTCGCTTTCGGCGCCTGCACATGCCAGCCGACTTCATTCAGCCCCTTGACCAGGGCATCGCGCCGCTTCTGGTACATCAGGCGGATGTCTTCGACGCAATCCTGCGGGCCTTCCAGGGCGGTGATGGCGGCGACCTGGATCGGCGTAAAGGTGCCGTAATCGTGGTAGCTCTTGATCCGCGCCAGGGCCGCGCAGAGGCGGGCGTTGCCGACCATGAAGCCGACCCGCCAGCCGGGCATGTTGTAGCTCTTGGACAGGGTAAAGAACTCCACCGCCACATCCTTCGCGCCGGGCACCTGCATGATCGAAGGCGCCTTGTAGCCGTCGAAAACGATGTCGGCATAGGCGATGTCATGCACCACCAGGATGCCGTATTCCCGCGCCATCGCCACCACCTTCTCGAAGAATTCGAGTTCCACGCATTGCGTGGTGGGGTTGCTGGGGAAGTTGAGGATGAGCATCTTCGGCTTCGGCCAGAAGTCCTTGATGGCCTTCTCCATTTCCTCGAAGAAGTTCACCCCCGGCATCATCGGCAGATGGCGAATGTCGGCGCCGGCGATCACCGGGCCGTAGATATGAATCGGGTAACTTGGATTCGGCACCAGCACGATATCGCCGCGATCCAGGGTCGCCAGGGCCAGGTGGGCGATGCCCTCCTTGGAGCCGATGGTGACGATGGCTTCCTTCTCCGGGTCGAAGTCCACGTCATAGCGCTTCTTGTACCAGTTGCAGATGGCCTTGCGCAGACGCGGAATGCCCTTGGAAACCGAGTAACGGTGGGTATCGCCGCGCCGCACGGTCTCGATCATCTTCTCGACGATGTGCGGCGGGGTGGGCTGATCGGGATTGCCCATGCCGAAGTCGATGATGTCCTCGCCGCGCCGCCGGGCGGCCATTTTCAGTTCGCCCGTGATGTTGAAGACATAAGGCGGCAGGCGGGTAATTCTGGGAAAGTCTTCCATCGGAGGGGTGCCTGGGAGGGGCCGCAGGGGTGCCGTAAAAGCGCGCAATCTTACGGGAGTCGAGCGCCCAGCGTCGAGCGCGCTGTTAGACTTTCGGGCCGCCAGAGAGCCTCGCCCCATGAAACTGCATCTTTCCCGAAGCACCGATTCCTACCAGATCAACGGACATGGCCCGAATCATGTGCTGGTGAACGGAATCCGCCATGAAACCAGCCTGATCGTGCTGCCGGACGAGGTGGTGACCGGCTGGGTCGCCCGTCTCGAAACCTTGTCGGCCGAGGATTTTGATGTCGTGCTGATGCGCGCGCCGGAAATCGTCCTGCTCGGCACCGGCGCCCGCCTGCGCTTCCCCTCCCCCGCCCTTTATGCCGGGCTGCTCAAGGCGCGCATCGGGGTGGAAGTCATGGACACCGCCGCCGCCTGCCGCACCTACAACATTCTCGCCGCCGAGGGGCGGCGCGTGGCTGCGGCGCTGATTGTGGGGGATGGGTAATGGCAATCACCTTGATGGTCATGGTGCATAACCTCGATTGATCCTGCGGTTGACCTCGTCGTAGGAGCGGGCTCTTGTGCCCCTTGAGGGTATGCCCGCGATACCTCGGTGCTTATCGCGGGCAAGCCCGCTCCTACGACGTGAGATCAACGCGGGCAGGTATCGGAACTGTGGTACCAGGAGTCCTTGCCGCGTATGCCGTGGCAGATGTCGTTCAATTTATCGAAGATGCCCCCGCGATACGCCTTGATCCTGACCGTGCCCATATCTCGCGTTTCATAGACAACGAAGCCTGAAGTGCGGCAGACCAGCTTGCATTCATAAACACTCTCGCCAGAACTGGCGGAACCTCCCGAACCGGAAGAACCGCCCCCACTCGATGAGGCCGACGCCCGCCGACGATCCGCCGCCTCCTCCGCCAGCCTCGCCTGCCGCTGTTCCTCCTCGCGCCGATCTTTTTCTTCCTTGGCCGATTCGTTGCTGGCGATGAGCGCCTCCACCGCCTTCACCTGCTTCGGCGCGTAGCCCTTCTGCCGGGCCTGATCCAGATAGGAACGCGCACCGCTGAAATTCCACGAGCTCGCGGCCTGGCGGGCTTTCGCCAGGAGTTCATCCTGTTCGGCGCGCTCCAGGGTTTTCAGGTCATCGAAATCGAAAGCCAGGGTGGGGGAAGCGGCGCAGGCCGCGATCAGAGCGGCCAGCAGGGCGCCGGCAAGCGGTCTGGAACAGATTGTCATGTCACTTTTCATCCTGAATAAACCGACAAAGCCCCGTAGGAGCGGGCTTGCCCGCGATGACCACCGCGCATATCGCGGGCAAGCTGTCGAACTGCGATTTCCAGGAAAAAACGGCCCGTCCATCGGCCTCCTCGAACTCCGCCAAAGCCTCCGGAGCAAAAATCACCTTCATCCGAGATCGCCAAAAATCGACTCTGCCGGAATCCCCTGCACCTGGCCCGAGCGGTGGGCCGCCAGGCGACGCAGGGCTTCTTCCCGCCAGAGCCGGTCGATGGCTGAATCGGGTCGATCCAGGCTATGCAAGACCTGATCGACCAGCGCGAATCGCTCGTCCGGGGCCAGTTTCAACGCCTGTTCCAGCAATTCCTGCGTGCCCATGATGGCTCCTTGCCAAGATTGGAAGATGGCGGCACCCCGTTCGCTTTCACTACCAGGGGCGCCGCCTGCCATGAGGTGTTCTTCACGGCCTGCTATTTGACCGGGCAAGATTGCCCGCTCTGGAACCGGGCTCATGGTCATCCGTGTCACGCTCGTGCCGACCTTGATCGGCGCGATTCCGGACAGCCCCGCCGGCAAAGCCGGCGGGCACGGACGGACTGGAGAGACGGAAGCCGAGGTTGTTGTTGCGGTTGTCACGGGTGTTGTTGTTGCGGTTGGCGGAACGCATCCTGTTGCCATTGTTGTTCCACGAACCCCCGCGATTCACGCGCCGGCTGCCGTTCGGCCCGATCCCGCGCGAATGATACCGCGCCGAAGATCGCCTTCCTCAGTCCCAGCGTATCGGCCTGGCTGGCGTGGCCGATCCAGCTTTGGATGCTCGGGCGGAAATCCGCGAACTCGTAGCGCCCCGCCGCATAGGCCCGCGCCATGCCGGAGAGCTTGCGGGCGAAGCGATGGCCGTTGTCGTTGCGCAGCAGGCGATGCCCCGGAAACACCCGATAGCCGAGGACATCGAGGCCATCGCAAGTGGGTGCGAGATGGCATTTCTTCGGGTGCATGAGCAGACGCAGCGTTTCCAGTTCGGCGACGATGGCCTCGCGCCACGCCCACAATTGCGCCTTGTCGTCGGCCAACAAAATCATGTCATCGACATAGCGCAGGTAAGCAGGCGCCTGGAGCCGCTCCTTGATGAAATGGTCCAGCCCGTTCAGATACAGATTGGCGAAGAACTGGCTGGTCAGGTTGCCGATGGGAATGCCCACCCGGCGCTCGACCGGGGTCCAGAGATCGTCACCGGAAAAATAGCGCGGCGGCGGGTTCGTCGCCGGGCCGCCGTCAATGATCCTGTCCAGCAAGTCCAGCACCGCCGCGTCCTTGATATACCGGCGCAACTGCCCCTTGAGAATGGCGTGATCGACGGAGGGGAAGTAACGGGAAATATCCAGCTTCAGCGCGTAGCGGTGGCGCTGCGCCCAGTGCTGGTAGCGAGCCACCGCACGATGCACGCCCTTGCCCTTGCGGCAGGCGTAGCTGTCGAAGATGAATCGCGGGTCGATGGCCGGTTCCAGGAGGTTCATCAGGGCGTGGTGCACCACCCGGTCGCGGAAGGGCGCGGCGGCAATCTGGCGCGGCTTGCGCTCGTACACGGTGAACAGTCGGTAATCACCCGGCTGATAACGCCCCTCCAGCAGTTCCGCCTGCAGCGCGAACAGGTGCTTCTCCAGTTGCGCGTCGAACAGAGCCACCTCCAGACGCGCCCCTTTGCCGCGCCGCGCCTTGCGGTAGGCAAGATAAAGATTGTCGAAGGCCGTGAGCCGGTCCCACAGCCCGCCCACCCGTTTCATTCTGAATTCCGCAAAGAACCGTCGCGTAGGCGCGGGCTTGCCCGCGATGCAACATTGACGATTTGCTTATGAGGGGAGAGAAATGACGAACCGTCGCGTAGGAGCGGGCTTGCCCCCCATGCCACGGTGGCGATCGCGGGCAAGCCCCCTCCAACGGCGGGGTGGTTCATGCCGCGCTCGCCTTGAGCCAGCCGCCGATCTGCTTGCCCAGTTCGATCATCCGTTCGGCGCCATGGCTCCAGGATTTCATCGCCACCGCCTTCGCCTCATAGGCCAGGCGCCAGAGATGGCGCACCACTTCCAGGCGCAGGTTGGCGGCATGGAGCAAGGCCTGGCGGTTGCGGCTGTAGGCCGCTTCCACCAGCTTCTCCAGCACGAACAACAAGCCGGACTCGATGCGTTCCCCCAGGGTGAAGCGCCGGGCGCGGGGGAATTTATCCAGTTGCGGCAGCATCCAGCCCAGGATGTCGTGGCAATCCTGGATCGCCTTGGGGGTGTTCTGTGGCGCGGGCATGGCAGATGTACCGTGATCTATCGCGGGCAAGCCCGCTCCTACGATGTGCATCCGTAGGAGCCGGCTTGCCGGCGAATGGATGCGTTGACGGGGGTAACAGCGTTGCCAATCGCGGGCAAGCCCGCTCCTACAAAAAATGCGTCGATGGGGGCTACCGCCCCCATGCCCCCGATTCCTGCCCCTTCGTTCATCCGGCCGGGTTCAGGCAAAGGGTAAAAGCGCAAAGGGCTAACCCTAACGAGACCTGGAGAGACGGAAGCCGAGGTAGTTGTAGCGGAAGTCACGGGCGGCACTTCGATCCGGCGGGGTTATCGCCAGCAAGCTGGCTCCTACGATGTGGGGGGCATTACGCCGTAGGAGCGGGCTTGCCCGCGATTTGCGACGGTGGCACTTCGATCCGGCGGGGTTAATCGCCAGCAAGCTGGCTCCTACGATGTGGGGGGGCATTGCGCCGTAGGAGCGGGCTTG
>JAUYFG010000016.1 GCA_030690985.1 Pseudomonadota bacterium | reverse complement strand
GGCAAAGCGAAGCGTGCCCAACATCGCGACGGTTCGTTGGGCACGCTTCGCTTTGCCCAACCTACGGCACTGTTCAGTCCATCGAAGTCGCAGTGAAGAAACGGGCCTTTCCTGTAGCCCCGGCGTCTCGTCGGCGTCTCTTAAAAACGCCGGCAAGGATGCCGGCGCTACAAGTACACCCGCGTCAACCACCCGCCTGGCCCGCCTCGGCCTGGCCATGCGCCGGCATCGCGGCGCGATCCTGGCGATTCAATGGGTCGTGGTGCTGTTCTACCTGGCTCTGGTGGCTGTGCCCGCCTTCCTGCCGCTGCCGCCGGATCAGGCCGGCATTCTGGATAACCTCACCCGGCTCGCGCAGTTCCTGTTCTGGGGGGTGTGGTGGCCGTTCGTCATCCTCTCGGTGATGCTCATGGGCCGGGCCTGGTGCGGGGTGTTCTGCCCGGAAGGGGCGCTGACCGAATGGGCTTCCGGCTGCGGCCTGGGGCGGCCGCTGCCGCGCTGGATTAAATGGGCCGGCTGGCCTTTCGTGGCCTTCGTCTTGACCACCGTGTTCGGCCAGATGACCAGTGTTTACGAATATCCCAAGCCGGCGTTGCTGATCCTGGGCGGCTCCACCGTCGCGGCGATCGTGGTCGGCCTGGTCTACGGACGCAACAGCCGGGTGTGGTGCCGGCATCTGTGCCCGGTCTCCGGCGTATTCGGCCTGCTCGCGCGCATCGCGCCGGTGCATTTCCGGGTCGACCGCGCCGCCTGGGATGCCGCGCCGGCCCCGGCCAGTCCGGTCCATTGCGCGCCGCTGATCGACATCCGCCGCATGGAAAGCGCTTCACCCTGCCACGCCTGCGGTCAGTGCGCCGGCCAGCGCGGCGCGGTGGAACTGGCCTGGCGTTCGCCGCAGGCCGAGGTGCTGCGCCCGGCGAAAGCGGCCGATGCCGGGGAAATGTGGCTCGCTTATCTCCTCATCTTCGGCATGTTGGGTGTCGCCCTCGGCGCCTTCCAGTGGTCGTCCTCACCCTGGTTCGTGACCATGAAACAGGCCGCCGCCGAATGGCTGGTGAACCGGGAAATGGGGTGGGCACTGGATACCCCGGGCCTGTGGTGGCTGTTTACCTACTACCCCGAGGTGAACGATGCCTTCACCTGGCTGGATGGCGGCGTAATGCTGGCCTACATCGGCGCCGAAGCCTTGTTGCTGGGCGGCTGGATCTGGCTCTGCCTGCGGCTGGCCGCCTGGGTGACGGGCATCGCCTGGACGCGGCTGGCCATGACCTTGATTCCCCTGGCCGGCGCCGGCGTGTTCGTCGGCTTGTCCCTGCTCACCAGCAGCCAGCTCGCGGGCGAGGGGGTCGACCTGCCCTGGGCCCATGCCGCTCGTCTCACTCTCCTCACGCTGGCCAGCCTCTGGTCGGCAAGCCTGGCCTGGCGCCTGGGGCGCGCACCCGCCGCGCTGGCGGTCGCCGCCGCCACCGCGCCGCCCCTGTGGGCCTGGTATCAACAGTTTTGCGTGTGGTAAAGCACGGGGCGTGGGGGAACAGGGCTAATTTGCCCCATCCCAAATCCATAAGTGACACAACGGGTTAAGCGAGGTTGCTGAACAAGCGCCATGCTGAACGGTATAAGAAGGGGATGGCGAGCGCCCCCTTCCCCGATCCGTCCTTGCTGCTGAAGTCCCT
>JAUYFG010000196.1 GCA_030690985.1 Pseudomonadota bacterium | reverse complement strand
GCTTCCGGTTGCTCTCCACCCCGCTTCGCAGCGACGCAGTTACCTTCAGCTTCGGGGTCATGGCTTGCCCCGACACGGACTTCCACCATGCTGTTTACGCGCCTTCACGGGCGCACGATTCCCGCGTTCGCGGGAATGACGGCTATTTTTGGCGCCGGCATTTCTTCACAGCCGCTCAGGGAACGCCGACCACCACCTCCGCCGACGCTTCGCCCTGGCCACCGTTGCCGGACTGGTAGCGCAACCGGTAGCGGGGGGTGGCGCGGGAGGGCGCGGGGTCGATGGCTTCGCCGCCCACCACCGGGCCAGCGGCGGGGCGCCAGTGCTCGCCTTCTCCCTTACCTTCTCCCTTACCTTCTCCTGCCTCGACCAGGACGCGCAGGCCTTTCGGCGGCGCGGCGAAGGTCAGCTTCACATGCGCGAAGGGTTCCGCCAGATAGCGCGCCTCGGGCCGGCCCGGCACGGCCAGCGGCGGGGCGCCTACCCGCACCTGCACCGCCACGCCGGGGTCGCCGCGGTTGCCGGCGGCGTCCACGGCGACCAGGCGGTAGACGTAGCGTTTGCCGGCCTCCACCCAGGAGTCGATGAATTCGCCTTTACCCACGGTGATCGGATCACCGATCACCAGGCCGGGTTCTTCGGCGCCGGCGCCGCGCAGCACCAGAACCAGGGCGGTATCGGCTTCCGGCGCGGCGGCGCGGAAGGCGAGGCGGACGCGGCCGTTCTCGCCGCTGCTGGCGGTGATAGGCGGTGGCGGCGGCGGCGTGGTGTCGGGCAGGGCCACGGCGAGCGCCGGGCCGAGTTCGCCGGTCTGTTCGTCCGGGGCGACGGCATAAACGCGGTATTCGAAACGGCCGCCGGGGCTGCCGCCGTAAACATCGTCGTAACGGGTTTCCGGGGTGGCCGTGCTGGTCAGACGGCTCCAGGCGCGCGACTCGCCCGCGCGCCGCTCGACGTGATAGGCGGCGGCGCCGGCCACCATTTGCCAGTTCAGGCGCACCCGGCTGTGGCCCACTTCGGCCGCCAGGCCGGCGGGTGCGGCCGGCACTTCGCCGCGCACGTTCACCGGCAGCGGCAGGCAAGGTTCGCCGACATCGCCACGCGGGCCGATGGCGCGCAGGCGATAGAACAGGGTGGAGCCGGGGCGCGCCTCGCGGTCCGTGTATTGCCGTGCCGTTGTGCCACGCGGGGTGAGCACTTCCCAGGGGCCGCTGGTCTGGAACGCACGTTCGACCAGATAGCCCCGGGTGTTGGCGCTGGCGTTGGCCTGCCATTGCAGTTCCACCGGGGTTTTCACGGCGCGCGCGGCGGCAACAGGGCGGTGAAATCGGGGACAAACACCCGGACATTGGCGGCCGGCGAGGCGCGCCCCAGCACATCCACGGCGCGCACCAGGTAACTGGCCTCGCCTTCGCTCGGCGCCTTGGCATCGACAAAAGCGGGGCTGGGCTGTGCCCAGGTATTGCCCAGGAACAGCGCTTGCTCATGCAGACGGGTAGTGGCGCGGCCATCGTCGCGTTCCACCGTATAGGCCAGCACCGGCAGGCGACCGGGTTGCGGCCGCCAGAACAGCTTCACGCCCTGGGGCGTGGCCTCGCCGCTCAGCTCTTTGGGTGGGCGCGGCGGCCGCGCGGCATGGCCGAGGTCGATCGCCGCAGTCGTCAGGCGGGCGCCGTCGGGCTGGCCGCGCGCATCCAGGCGGCGCAACACAAAACCGGCGCGTCTGCTCGGCAGATCCTTGAGTTCGACGGCGAGGCCGGCGGTTTTCGCATAGTCCCAATCGCCCATCACCCGTAAACCGAGGGCGATGGCGCCGCCCTCCTGGCCGGGGTCGAAACCCTCGGTCGGCGCCACCCGATCCGCCAGGACGTTGCCTTGGTCGTCTTCCAGGCGCCAGCCGTGGCCCCAGCGTTCCGGCGGCAGGAACCAGAGCAGGCGGGCGCCGCCCTGGCCATCGGCGGCATACCAGATTCGAGTGGCGATCTTGTCGGCGGATTGGGTAGCAGGCGCGGCGGCGAGGGCCAGCGGCCACAGGGCGAGGAGGAGGAGGAGCAGGCGGCGCATGATCAGCAGAATCCGAAGCAGGAGGTGACGGCATCGTAGGCATCTTCGGCGAGGCCGGTGGCGGCACTCCAGGCGTCCGCCGCGCCACTGACGATGGCCTCGCCCATCTCGCCGAAGGAGCAGAGATCGGCGCTGACGCCGGGGTCGACGCTGGGCAGCACTTTCAGGCTGACGTTGAGCTTGCCGATGGGGCAGCCGCTCAGCGTGTAGCTGAAGCCGAGCACATAGGGATTGGGCGCGGCGGCATGGGCGCTGACGGCTTCGCTCAAACCCACACAGGCGCCGACCAGACAGCCCTTGGCGGCCACGCTGTAATTGCCGGTGGCGTCGAAGCGCGTGGGGTTCAGTTGCAGGCCGGTGTCGATCAGGATGTCGCCTTCCACATAGGCGCAAGTGCCGCCATCGCAGGAGATGTCGGGGAAACGCTTGTTGGCGCGCGCGCCCACCCTGAGGCCGCCGGTACTGCTCAAGTCGAACCAGGAGCCGGCATCGACGATGAGGACGTGGCCGGTGACCGGGTTGTCCTTGTTGCCGACCCGGAAATACCAGTCGTCGCCGCCGATGGAGAAGCCGATGGCACTCGGCGCGGCTTCGATATAGACGTAACTGTCCAGGCCGGGCGGCCCCCACTTGCCGCCCATCGTGCCGTAGAAGGTGCCGCCGCCGTAGCCCAGGGTTCCGGAAATCGGCCCCATGCCGGAGTGGTCAGTGGTCAGCAGCCAGGCGCTATAGGTCATGTCCACACCGGCATCGCCGCCGCCGGGCTTGATGTTGAGATCGCCGCGCGCCGCGAAAATGAAACCGCCATCCACCGTGCCGACCAGCGCCATCGCGTTGAGTACCGGGGTGGCATCGGGGCTGAACTCGACGAAATCGAGGCTGGTGCCGACCAGGGAATCGCGGGTGACGTGGTAGCCGAGGCCGCCGCCGAATTCGTACAGGCTCAACACACCGGGTACCAGGACGATGCCGGTGGACAGGGGCCAGGAGAACTTGGTCGCCCAGAAATCGGTGTCGCCGTGATAGCCCAACAGGAAATGGCCCTTGATCGACTCCGGCATCTGGAACTGGGCAAGATCGACCTCGCCTTTGAACACGATGCTGTCGCCGCTACCCAGGGCCACCACGAAGGGGGCATCCGTGGCGTAGCCAAGATCGGCCAGGGCCAGCAGCACCGGGTTGGACGCCACACTGGTGCCGTCCTGGGGGCCGCTATAAACGGGCTTGATGTTGGCCTTGACCAGGGGCGAATCGAATTTCACCTCGAAGCTGCCCGTCACCGGGCCACTGCCGTTGTATTGCGCCGTGGCCGGTTCGCTGACCCGGTACGACACCGGCACCGGCACCGCCGGCAGCGCCTGGGAAATCTTCAGGTCGGTGAGGAAATCGAAGCCGAGGCGCTGATTGCCTCCTCCCGTGGTGCTGACTTTCACTTCCTTCAGGCTGACCGTGCCCTGCGCGATCTTGCCGCTCTTGCCCGACAGGCTGACCGTCTTGTTGTAGGCGCCCTGGAAATACGCCTGGCCGTCGAAGGCGAAATAGAGGCCGGTGAAACACACGTCCTTGGCGAACACCTGGGCTTCGCCCTGGAAGTCGAAACAGGTATCGGCGCTGACGGCGGGCAACGCCAAGGGGTCGTTGCCGCCGCCCAGCTTGGTCTTGCTGAAGGCGAGGTTGTCCACCCGCAGGGTGATCGGGCCATGTTTCAGGGTCTTCGGCTGCCCCGTCAGGTTGAGCATGATGCCGCCCTGCCCTTGCCCCTTGCCGGCCAGGAGCACCGGGTCGCCGGCACCGGTCAGTTTGCTGTCGAGCCAGGGCGCGTAGACCCAGAGATCGTCGTAAGTGGCTTTGAAAATGCCGTTCCAGGCTTTCGCCGCAACGCCGTTCCAGCCGATCTTGCCGCGCATCCAGTCATGGCTTTCCGGGCCGCTGCCGGCCTTGCCGCAAAGGCCGTCGGCGTCGATGCCCCAGTCGGATAGCACGGCTTTGGGTGGCGCACCGGGCATATCGAAATTGAAGAACAGCAGGTCCGAATTACCCAGGGCAACACCGCGCCAGGCGTTGCCGCCACCGCACTCGCTGCCGGGCGCAGCGCCCTGCTTGACGGAAAGGTCGAGTGCCACGGCTTGCGGCCTGATCCGGAAGCCGCTGTCGTAGACCAGGAATTCCGCCATCGCGAGGCCGTCCGCATACCAGTCGCCGTCGGGCGAGAGAGTGGCCTTGGCGCCTTTCCAGCGCGCCACCTGGGTGGCGGAAGCCGCCTCCGGCAGAGCGGAATTGGACAAAGCCGCATCCAGCCAGGCATCCACCTGTTTGCCGGCCACCCCTTCCAGGCGGGTGAAGCGGCCTTTCACGGCGGGCATCACCAGTTCCGGCAAGCCGGGTGCGCTGATGCTGAACTGGCCTTCCAGCACCGTGATGGCGTCCTCGGCCACTTTCCAGTTCTGGAAGTTGACCGGCGCTTTCTGCATGCCACCGCCGGGGATCGGCACAATCAGATCGCCCTGGCCGCTGAAACGGTCGCCCTGGCGAGTCACCTTGGGCTTGCCGCCGGGGCTTTGCAGGCCGACCACCTTGAATTTGCCGCCACCATCCGCCACCGGGAAATCGAAGGTACACGGCTGTTCCGGGTCGTGGCCCAGCACCACATAGGGCTGCAACGGCGAGACCGCCCAGCGTGGCGGGTATTTTTGGGTGGTCAGCTCGTAAGCCTTGGGCGCATCCAGGGCCACGGTGGCCACCGGCGCATAGTTGCCGCCGGCCAGCGCCAGTTTCAGCGGCGCCGCGTCGTTGAACAACTCATTGAACAGCAGGTTCATCACCGGCCCGGGACCACCGGGTTTGCCGGGTTTACCGGGTTTACCAATACTCACCGGCACTTTCGCCGGCGCGAGCACACCCAGTTTCGGCAGGCTGCCTTCCTTGGCCGCATTGGCCAGGAGCGCATGAGCCGCGCCATCACCGCCCAGCGCCGCGCCCACGGTATCGAACAGATGCACGCTGTCGACCACGGCCTCGGCTTCCACCCGCAAGTTGTGCTGGCCGAGTTGTGCCAGGCCGACCGGGCTTTGCGCCGGCAGGCTGACGCTGCTGACCAGCGGCGGCCCCCAGAGATTGCCGGGATTCTTCAACATCGCATCCGGACGCGGCTGCGACGGCCCCACCGGACGTGGCGCGTCGGGCGGCAGGGCGAGGCCATCGACAACCCAGCGGGTGCGCACCTCGCCCTGGCCGGTGTAGCGCAACTGGCCGTAGGGGGTGAGCTGGTAATCACATACCGAGTAGGCCGGCACCCCGCCCAGCAGGGTCAGGGCGTTGAAGTTCAACTGGATTTTTTCCAGCGCCGGCGTGGCGGAATCGGCCTTGGCGAGCGCACCGCCGCCAGGCGAGGGCGCCACGTTGGTGGGCTCTTTCGCGCCCAGCGACGGCTTGGCGACGACTTTCCCCGACTTCGCGGCGCCCGCCTTGGGCGCATCGGCGGCGGTGGTGACGCCTTCCACGCTGATGTCCACCAGTTTGAGCGGGCCGTTGGCGGCGGGGTCCGTGCGCCGTTGAATCGACAGCGGCTGGCAGAACACCATGTAGGCGCGATTGGCCACCGCCTTGCCGTATTCCTGTTCCGCCTGCGCGGCCTGGGCCTGGCTGCCGCCCGACTGGGCCAGCGCGGCGTTGTAGAGGCTGGCCGCGCTGGTATCGACCAGCAGATTCTGGTTGCCGCCGAGATCGGTCGCCGTCGCCGCCACTTGCTGGCCGCCGCCCTGAATGTCGTCCTCGCCCAACTGGAACAGCCGCACGGTGTACTGGCCGGGCGCGGCGTAAGCATGGAGGTATTTGATGGCGGAGTTGTTCAGGTTCACCGCGTCGCCGCGTTCGTAATCGCCGGCATCACCACCCATGGTCGCGGCCAGGGGTTCCTGGGTGCCGTCACCCCAATCGACAAACACGTTGTCGAAACTCCAGGTGGTGAAAAGCACCTGCGACGGCGTTCCCAGCGTGATGCTGCCGCCCAGGCCGGTGGAAACCGTGGTTTGCGTATCCGGCGTGCTGGCCTGGGTCTTGTCGACATGGGCGGCATAGGAGCTCTTGCCCAGATTCAACGAGCCCTGCATTTCAAAACGCTCGAAGGTGAAGCCGGAAGCACCGGCCAGTTGGCCGTTCTGGGTGGTCGCGTCGATGTTGTGTAGCGACAGCCCGGCCGACATGGCCGAGGGGCAAGCCAAGCCGGTGGGCGCGGCGCCGAGGTAGAGCGGCCAGCGTTCCGAGATTTCCACTTCCATTTCCACCAGTTCCGGCTTGGCCTGGGCATAGCCGGCTTGGGCATAACCGGCTTGGGCGGCATCGCTCTGGCTGGTCTGGGGTGCAAACCCCCCGGCCAGGGCGAGTTGAACCGGGGTATAGGGAAAATCGGGCAAATCGAGCAGATCGGGCAGATCGACCAGCGCACTTTTCGCCACGCCATTTTTCGCATAGCTGCGGAAACCGGCGACTTCCCAGGCGATATCCGCCTGCGCCAGGGCCGCCTGGTAATTGCCCGGGAGTGCGCTCTCTTTGGTCGCATTCAATGACATGGCAGCCAGTGCCGTGTCGGGTGCCTGTCCGAATTTCCCGGTTTTGCCGCCCGCCGCTGCCGGCTTGCCGCCGAGTTGCTGGAACAACTCGCCGATCAACGCGGCATCCGGCCGGTAATACGGAATCGAGCCCCAGCCGGAACCGGTGGGCGCCTGCAGGCTGCGCTTGGCGAGCAGTTTGCTGCCCTTGAAGAAGCGGATTTCGTAGCGCTCGGCAACGCCCTTGTTCTGCTCGTGCCAGATGAACAGCAAGGTGTCGTCGAGGGTGGGTTGCAGGTTTTTGTAGATCGGCGTGGGCTGGCCGATCGGCTTGCCATCCGGCCCCTTGAGCGGCGCCTGGCTGCCGGTCTGCTTACGCCAGGCCGGGGTGTCGAGAATGATCACGCCCTTGGCAATCTTCTCCAGGTTGACTATCGGCAGCTTCACCAGATTGGCCTTGGGCTTCGCCGCGCTGACCACGACCTTCTGCACCACCTGGAATTCCGCGAGCTGTTCGCTGGGCGGGGCAAACACTGTGCCGATTTTCAGCCTGCGCTTGCCGCCGGCGGCGAACGGCAGCACGTCGATGGACAGCTTCAACTTGCCGCCAGGCAGCAACACCGGGGCGCCCTTGACCAGGATGCCGGCGCCGAAATCGACTTTCAGGGTCGGGTTCAGGTTTTCCCCGGACAGGCTGACGCTGTAACTGGTGCCCTGGGCGAATTCGTTGGGATACAGGCCCAGCACACGCGGCAGGATCAGGCCGGGCGGCTGGAACGGTTTGCTTACCGCCGGGGCGCGGGAGCCAGGTGCGGCGAAAGGGGAAGCAGCGGGCAAGGCATCCGCAGCGGCCGGTGAGCGGGTACCGGCAGCGGGGGCAGCGGCAGCAGGCGCTGCGGCAGGGGCTGCAACCGGAGAGGCGGCAGGCGCGAAACCGCCCCGTTTGGGTGCCGCCGCGCCGCTGGCGTCAGTGGCAACGCCGGCAGCCGCGTCGTCGGCGAAGGAGGCCGCCTGAGCGAACGGTTGCGCCAGGAGCAGGGCGAAGCAAAGCAGCCCGTGAACGACCGGAGAAAACCGCGTCCAGACTACCGTTCCGCGCCGCATGTTCTATCTCCTTACCGGTAATGCCACGTAACCTCGTAGCGCACCATGAAACGCTAAATGGTGCGCGCGGCGCACCCTACCCGCCGCCACGCCATCTCAAGGCACCCGAATCACTCGCCACGGGCTTTCGCCCAGCACCACCGCGTCCTTGCCCACGCCCAGCACCCGCCAGAGATAGGCGCTGCCGGGTTTGAGACGGCTACGCGCCATGGCCGAGAGCGCCACGCCGGATTGGCCGCCGGGAACCACGATGCCGGCGGTCGGCACGGCCTTGGCCAGTTGCGCCAGTTCGGCGGCATCCGGCAGCGGCGCGGCACCCAGTTCCGGCAGATTGCCGGCCAGACCGGCAGGGCGCTCATACAGCACCAGCAGCCAGGATTGCACGCCTTCCAGCGGTGCCCAGGTGAAACGGGTGCCCTCCTCCAGCAGCGCACCGGGCAGCGGCGACAGCGCCCGCAATTCGCGCGCGACCGGCGTGGCGCCGGGCTGGGCGACGAAATAGCGGATTTCCGGCGCTTCGAAACCCGGTAGCGGCTGGGTCAAACGCAAGCGCAGCAGATGCAGGCCGGGTGCGGCGGTGGGCAGCGCCGGGCTGTCCAGGCGCAGCCCACCGCCCTGAGCGAACTGGCGCACGACGCGCAGGGTGCGGAATACCGCCTGGCCGCTGGTGCTGGGCGGCTCGGCGATTTCCCAGACGCCTTCCACCAGACCGCTGCCACTCAGGGTGATTTCACTCCAGGCGCCGAGAAGCAGGCGCGGCGCCACGATGCGCACCGGGGTGTTGTCGTCGAAGGCGATGGCCTGGCGGGTGGCGGTGAGGCCAGCGGCCTGGGCGCCGGTAAGGACGACAGTGGCTTCGCCAAAACCAGATGCCTCGAGGTTGTCACTGAAATTACGGCGATAGGTGAATGACGAACGCCCTCCCGCCGCGACAAGTGCTTTCTGGATCACGGCCAGGGGTACGCGCACATTTTCCGTGAACATGACCGTCGCGCCTGCTGTCGTGCCTTGATAGAGCGTCATCGGCACGGTTCCGAGCGAAGGTTCAAAACTGCCGTCTGTGGAACGTACCCAGGTGCCGTTGCTTGAACGTACCTGCCAGGTGACGGTAAAGGTACCGGCCCGGTCGGCCGCCACATAAACGCGGGACGGCACGACCGACAAGACACTGACTGTCGGGGCCACCTGCGCAAATGCCGAAGCGGCCAAGCCGAACCCAGCCAGCAGAGCGGCGAAAAGCAGAAGAAATCGTTTCATGTCCATCCCTCTCGAAGTGCCTCATTCAAAGTGCTTAAGTAAGCGCGCATAACCGTTTTGAATCCGTCATTCCCGAGTGTTTTTATCGGGAATCCAGTTCCGCCATCTGACTGGCCTTTAACCCTTGGTTTGATGAACGAACTGGATTCCCGATAAAAACACTCGGGAATGACGGCCCAAGCTGGTTTCACGGTTCTACTTAATTCAAAGCGCCTCATTCAAAGCACAAACGGCAAACCGATCACGGCACGCAGGAAAACTTGCCAGTTGTCGGTGCCGGCACTGTTACCCGATTCGTCATGGCGGCTGCCGTCCAGCATCAGGGTCAGGCCGGGGCGGCGCTCCTTCGGTTGCGCCATGGTCCAGGATAGCCGCGCGTTGAGGTCCTCGGCGCGGCGCTGGCTACTGCCGTCGGACGTATCGTCGTCACTCAGGGTGTAACCGGCGCCCAGATTCAGGGTTTCGCTCATCGTGTACGAGGCATACAGGCCGGCGGTCGTGGTGGTGCGATCTTTCGCCGTCACGCCGGCGGGCGCATCGCTTTCGCGGGTGACGGAATAGCTCACGGTCGGCCCCAGGGTGAGGCGTTCGCCCACTTGCAGCGAGGCGAACAACTGGGTGCTGGAAAGCGAGAGATCAGGCGCGGTCTGGCGAATATCTTCGTCCTTGCCCAGGGTCTGGCTGACGCCCCAGGACCAGGTGCCGCCACTGAAGGTGGCGGACAGCGTGGCACTATCGGTACGGCGCAGCGCGCCCGCCGCCAGCGCGGTCGTACCGTTGATGATGTCGAGTTCAGTCCGCCCCAGGGCCAGCCCCAGATAAGGCTGCCCATACCAGGGCAGCGCCGGCTGGCCATCGGCGGCGCGGGCGAATTCGGGATACCAGCCCATGCTGAAGTTGCTTTGCAGGGAGCGCGAACGCAATCCTCTCAACTTAAGCAATCCCCCCTCAAGTGGTTGATTTGTATCCATGTTTCCGATGCGGCTTAGGATGAGCGGGTCTGGGTTTAGTGGCTCCGGCCACGAAGCGGATCAGGTTTTTTGCCAACTCCGCGAACACG
>JAUYFG010000259.1 GCA_030690985.1 Pseudomonadota bacterium | reverse complement strand
TGGGCGAATCCCGTTTCGTGGGCGCCCAGGAAACGTTCCGGGACGACGATCTGGTGCATGTTGCGCCCCATGATCTCCCCGGCGGGGTAGCCGAAGAGCTTTTCCGCGGCGGCGTTCCAGAAAAGGATGTTTCCCGCGTCGTCGATCAGGATGATGGCATCCCGGGCCGCGCCGGTGATGGCGGAGAGCAGGTTCTTGCTCTCTTGCAAGGCTTCTTCCGCCTGCTTGCGTCCGGTGATGTCGCCATGGGTGCCGGACATGCGCAAGGGCCGCCCCTGATCATCGCGCAGGGTTACCTTGCCCCGCGAAAGTATCCACTTCCAACTGCCATCCCGGCAACGAAACCGCTGCTCGGCGATGCATTGTTCGACGCGACCGTGCAGGCAGGCTTCCAGTTCCGCTTCGGCCTTGCCGGCATCCCGCGGATCGACCAGCCGCCGCAGCAGCGCCGCGCGGACGTGGCCGAGTTCGTTGTCGCCGTAGCCCAGCATCGCCGCGAAACTGTGCGAATAGCGTAGCTCGTCCGACGGGATGTCCCAGTCCCATACCGCATCGCCCGAGCCTTCGATGGCCAGCCGCAGCGCCTCGCGGCTGGACCGGCGCTGCATGGCCAGATAGGCGAGCAGCACCGCCACCAGGCCGGCCGCGAAACCCAGGGCGGCATGGAGCCAGAGCGTGGCCATGTAGCGCGCCGGGTCTTCATACAGATAGAGCTGCCCCATGCCCGGCATGGGATAGGCTTTCTCGAACAGGGTTCGATCCGGCGCCGCGGCGAAGCGCACCCGCGTCATGCCCTTCACCTGGCCCAGTCGCGTGAGAGCCAGGGGCGGCAGGGCCTCGCCCTCGTATTGCTTCTCCCCGGCGATGGCCTGCCGCTCGGCGGGGGACAGCGGCAGCAGGGTCTGGAAACGTTGGTTTTGGGGCATCAGTACCACCCCGCGCGGGTCGGCGATGATCGCCGAAGTCAGGAGGTGCCCGTTGTGCCCGTTGTGCCAGCCCAGCCTGGCCTCAATCATGTCCATGGAAATCTTCGACACGACGACGCCAAGCACTTTCCCTTGGAGCCGCACCGCATGACTGAGGTAATAGCCGGGAATCCTGGAGGTCACCCCCTTGGCCACATAGGCCGACTCGCCCTGGGCCAGGGCCTGGCGGAAATACACGCGAAAGCCGTAGTTCTTGCCCAGAAAGGAGACCGGCGC
>JAUYFG010000257.1 GCA_030690985.1 Pseudomonadota bacterium | reverse complement strand
CGGCCTGCCGTTGTTGCTTGCGTGCTTATCCGGTTGTCACAGACAACCACTACCGGTAGTAGCGTAGGTTGGGCAAAGCGAAGCGTGCCCAACGAACCGCCGCGATGTTGGGCACGCTTCGCTTTGCCCAACCTACGGCGCTACCGGTAGCCCAGTAGGATGCGGTGAGCGCAGCGAACCGCATCAACTAGCGCAACCGTGGTTGATGCGGTTCGCTATCGCTCACCCCATCCTACGGTCGCTACGGTCGTTCAAGCCGGCGCTTGTGGCTGGTCGAAGTAGTAGCCCTGGGCGTGAGAGAAGCCCAGGCTGATGACCTTGTCGAGTAGTTCGCGGGTTTCCACGCCTTCCGCAACCATCTGATAGCCGGCGGTGAGCACCAGGTTGGAGATGTCTTCCATCATGAGTTGTTGCCGGCGGTCGCTGCTCTCCAGCAGGCGCACCATGCTGATGTCGAACTTCACCAGATCTACCGGCATGGAGGTCAGATAACGCAGCGAGGAATAGCCGCTGCCGAAGTCGTCCAGTGCCACCAGGCAGCCGGCGTCACGCAGGCGGTGGATGTTGTCGGAGGCAATCTCGATCTGGGTGATGAGGGCGGTTTCGGTGATTTCCGCGACGATCTTGCGTCCCGGTTGGCTGTGGATCAGTTCGAGCAGGGCATCGACCACCTTGGTGTTGACGATGCTGGGCGCCGAAAGATTGATCGATACCCCCTGGCCGGCAGGCAGGCGGCCCTGCGTCAGGTCTCGGTTGAGGGCGCGCAGCACGGCCAGGTCGAATTCCATGTCGAGATTGCGTGCCTGCACGATGGGGAAAATCGCGGCAGGCCCGATCAGTTCGCCTTCGAAGCGGATGCGCGTGAGCGCCTCGACATACTCTTTTTGCGCCATCGGCAGGCTCATCACCGACTGGTAATGCAGTTCTATCAGGTCGGGGTTCTCGATGGCCTGGAATACGGCGCTGATTTCCTTGTTGCCCACCAGCGCCGCCATGCCGCCCATGTCCTCGCTGTAGAACACCAGCTTGCGGCTGCCCGGGCGTTTGGCGGTGTACATGGCGAGGTCGGCCCGCTTCTGGAGTTCGTGCAGGGTGACGCCATCGCCTTCCGACAGGGCGATGCCGATGCTGATGGTGGTCGGTTCGCTCATGCCGTGAGCCCGGAAGTCCTGGCCCAGCACATGCTCTATGCAGCGTTCCGCCACTCTCTCGGCGCGATGCGCATCCGCCTCCGGCACGATGGTGGCGAATTCGTCGCCGCCCAGCCGATAGAGCCGGTCATTGGCGCGCAAGGCTTCATGCAGGGCGCCGGCAATGTTCTGAATCACCAGGTCGCCGACCTGGTGGCCGTAGGTGTCGTTGATCGCCTTGAAGTGGTCGCAGTCGAACAGCAGCAGGGCCACCTGGCCCAGGCGCCGGTCTTCGCCCAGGGCTTTCCAGTCCTCATCGAAGGCGCGTCGGTTGAAGGCGCCGGTCAGTGCGTCGCGGCGCGCCTGGTCGTAGAAATCGCGGCTGTTCTGTTCCAGATCGCTGTGCAGCTCCGACAGGCGGGCCTGATAGTCATTGAAGGAACGGCGCACGTTCTCCAGTTCCAGGATCGGCAGGGGAGATGCCTGGGCCGACTTGTGCGGCAGGCTGCCGCCCGGCTCGCGCAGATTGTCGATGTCATCCGATAGCGCGTGCAGCGGCTTCACCAGCAGACGTCCCAGCAGCCAGGCCGCCAGAAACAACAGGATCAGGATGACGATGACCAGGCGAATCAGGGAGGCGCGGAACAGGTTGTGAAACGAGGCGAGATCGGGATTCAGGCGTGTCGCGAAGCGCAGGTGCTCGATCGCCAGATCCAGATTGACCGAACTGTTTTCCGGCAAATCCAGGCGCATTTTCGACAGGTCCGCGAACTGGTAGGCACGGGAACGCATGAGTTCCGCCATGAAATCGAATTTCACGGCGATGTTGCCCAACAGGATGCGACGGTCCGGATCGGCATACACCGGCAGGGCAATGAAAAAATGGCTCTTGCCGCTTTCCTGCCGCAACAGGGTGATCGGGGCAGGCCTGGGTAAATCGGCCGGCATGGGGTGATCGGCGCGCGCGGGGGCAAGGATGTGGCCGCGTTTGTCGTAAAGCGCCACGCCTTCCTCCTTGTCGGAAATCATGCCGGCGTCGCGTGTGCGGGTGTCGCGCCACAGCGTGTAGTACTCGGGGAAGGAAAGTTGTTGTCGGGTTTCGTCCCAGAGCGCCAGGGTTTGCGCGATGCGGGTGGCACGGTGTTGCATCTCGGCCAGCCCTTCCACGACTTCCATGTGCGCGCTTCGCTCTTCGCGCACGCGGATTTCCGCCGAGACCTGCTCCATTTCCAGCCAGATATAGCCCCCCAGCAACACGATGAAGCCGGCTACCAGCAGGACGAACAGGCCGGCCAGGCGGCCGATGCTTTGCGGTTTCATGGCGTCAGGAGGCCAGGCTCAATTCGGCGAGCACGCTATCGAGCAGGTCGAACTCATGTTCGCCGTCCATGAAGTGATTGGCGCCCGGAATGATCTTCACCCGGTTGCGGGTCTTGAGCTGGTCCACCCAGCCACTACCCAGTCGGTCGTCGCGCCCCCCCATGATGAACAGCTTGGGGAGTGTCAATCCGGCGCTGGCATCCAGCACCCGTTGTGGCGTCCATTCCAGATAGGACAGCAGGCTGGCCGGGGTGGCCTGATATTCCTGGCAGAACGAGAACTGCTGCGTCAGCACACGTGGCTGACGGTTGCGCGCCTGTTTGCGTATGTCGGCGATGAGCTTCCGGGTTTCCGCAGTATTCAATCTGAGACGTCCTTCGATGATGCTCACCCCGATGAAGTGCGTGATCGCCGGGTCGGGTTTTCCGGAAAGATAGGCGAGCGCTTCCACGCTGCCGAAGCTGTGGCCCAGCAGAATGATCGAGCCGGGATGGCGCGCTTTCAGCCATTTCACCCAGGCACCGATTTCGCCTTCTACATCCTGCATGGTGTGGGTGTGGATGGCTTCGCAGGCCAGACTTTGCCGGCGGTGCGTCACTCCCAGGGTGAGCGTGGGCGCCAGCACGCTGCGTCCGGTATCGGCGATGCCCTCGACCAGACGATGGATGATCGGGAATTCGTGAGTCTGAAGAAAGCCGTGCAGCAGGATCACAGCGGGTTTGTTCGGGTCGCCCTTGCGGTATTCGGCGTTGGCGACCAGCTTGTTGGGCAGCGTCAGTTCCACGGGTGCCGCGAACGCGGCCAGGGCGCTGCAAGCCATGGTCAGGGCCAGGAAATACCGCATCGCCTTCTCCTTGTTTGTCGGCTTGCCAAGTTGTGACACCGCTCGCCTCATATAAACTCGCCGCATGAATCTGGACGAATTCTTTACACCCAGTGGCCCGCTTGGGGCGGTTATTCCCATGTATCGGCCACGCGAGCAGCAACTTGAGATGGCGCGGCGGATTTTTTCCACTTTGGAAAGTCGCGGCCGCCTGGTGGCGGAGGCCGGCACCGGCACCGGCAAGACCCTGGCCTATCTGATTCCCGCGCTGTTGTTCGGTGGCAAGGTGATCGTTTCCACCGGCACCAAGACCCTGCAGGACCAACTGTTCCACCGCGACATCCCCGCCGTGCGCGAAGCCCTGGCGCGGCCGATCACGGTGGCGCTGCTGAAAGGGCGCGGCAACTATGTCTGCCCTTATCACCTGGAACGCGCGCTCTCGGAAGCGCGCCTGAAAAGCCGCGAGGAGGCTTTGCACCTGCGCGCCATCGCCCGCTTCGCCGCCGTCAGCGACAGCGGCGACCGCATGGCCTGCCACGACGTGCCGGAGGATTCCCTCGCCTGGAGTTTCGCCACTTCCACCCGCGACAACTGCCTGGGCAGCGAATGCCCTAGCCACAAGGAATGCTTCGTATTGAGAGCGCGCAAGAAGGCGCTGGAGGCCGATGTGGTGGTGGTCAACCATCACCTGTTCTTCGCCGATGTCTGGCTGAAGGACGAAGGCGCCGGTGAGCTGCTGCCGGCCAGCAATGCCGTGATCTTCGACGAGGCGCATCAGTTGCCCGCCACCGCCAGCCTGTTCTTCGGCGAGACCGTCACCACCGGCGTGATCATCGACCTGTGCCGCGATGTCCGTGTGGAAGCCGCCGTGGCGGCGGCGGATTTCCGCGCGCTGCCCAGCGCCGCCGACGAGCTGGAAACCGCCGCCCGCGATGTGCGTCTGGCCATCGGCCTGGCCCAGGCCCGCCTGCCCGCCGCGCGCGCGCTGGAACGCGAAGACTTCCGCGAAGCCGTGGACATCATGGTGGCGGGCCTGGCCAAACTCGATGCGCTACTGGAATCTCAGGCGGAGCGCGCGGAAGCGCTGGCGCAGTGCCACGCGCGTTGCCGCGAGGCGGCCCGCCGCATGGAAAAGTGGCTCACCCCCCAGGCGGATGCCGGCATGGTGCGCTGGCTGGAGGCCACCACCCATTCCGTGCTGTTTCACGCCACCCCGCTCAACGCCGGCGAACTGTTCGCGCGCCAGATCGAGAACGACTCGCGCGCCTGGGTCTTCACTTCCGCCACGCTTTCGGTGCGCGGCAATTTCTCGCATTACCTGCATGAAATCGGCCTGTTGGAAGCCGATACCGCCGTCTGGGACAGCCCCTTCGACTACGCCAGCCAGGCGCTGCTCTATGTGCCGGAAAAGATGCCCGACCCGAATTCCCCGGACTATGGCGAAGCCGCGCTGAACGCCGCCTGGCCGCTGCTCAAGGCGAGTGGCGGCCGCGCTTTCATGTTGTTCACTTCGCTGCGTGCCATGAACGCCGCGCACAAGATGATCCAGGCGCGCATGGCGGCGGAGGGCGTGGCTTACCCGCTGCTGCTGCAAGGCGAGAAAAGCCGCAGTGAATTGCTCGACGAGTTCCGCCGCCTCGGCAACGCCGTGTTGCTGGGCAGCCAGAGTTTCTGGGAAGGCGTCGACGTGGCCGGCGAGGCACTTTCCCTGGTGGTCATCGACCGCCTGCCGTTCCAGCCGCCGGACGATCCGGTGCTCGCCGCGCGCATGGAAGTCCTGCGCCAGGCCGGCAAGAACCCCTTCTACGAGCACCAGTTGCCGCACGCCGTGATCAGCCTGAAACAGGGCGCCGGCCGTCTGATTCGGCGCGAGAGCGACCACGGCGTGCTGATGATCTGTGACCCGAGATTGGTCGACAAGTCCTATGGCCGCCGCATCTGGCAGGCCCTGCCGCCGATGAAACGCACGCGCAAGGTGGAGGAGGCGGTGGCGTTTTTAGCGCGGCGTGAGGGGTGAGGGGAATGCGCTTACCGGAAATACCTTGTTACAAATGCTTGCAACTGTGCAACGGTCGGCTAACAGGTCTCCCCTAACCTGACATCGCGCCACGGGTTTTTCCGATTGCCAGCGCCCATCCACTCAAGGAGATCGCCATGAAACACCGCAACCTCTTCCTCGCCGCCATGCTGGCGGCTTTTTCCGTTCCTTCCCTTGCCGTGGATACCGACAACAATCCGCCCGGCCCCGCTAGCGGCCCCGGCACCAACTGGGAAAACCGCCCCGGCCCGCAAGGCGGCCCCGGCGCCAGCCCGGATCGCCCGCGCCTGTCGCCGGAGCAGCGCGACAAGCTGAAGGCCATGACGCCGGCACAGCGGCAACAGTTCTTCCAGGACATGCGCGAGAAGCGCCGCGACCGCGACAACAATCCTCCGGGCGCGGCCGGTGGCCCTGGCACCAATTGGGAAAACCCGCCCGGCCCGCAAGGCGGCCCCGGCGCCTCGCCCGATCGCCGTCCGTTCCGCGACCGCGACAACAATCCTCCAGGCGTGGCCGGCGGCCCTGGCAGCAACTGGGAAAACCGCCCTGGTCCGCAAGGCGGTCCCGGCGCCAGCCCGGATCGGCATCCGCGCAACCGTCCCTGATTCAAGATACCTGCCGGCAGGCCTCTGAAAACGGCGTTATTTACGCAACGGGGAAGAGATGAAGCCACAAGATGTCTTGTGCCGGGCTCTGGTCATGTTGCTGTTGGGCGGCCCGGCAGCCGACGCCGCCGAGGTCGAACAGCGGGAAGTTCTTCAGGTCTCGCCTCTGGCCGGCTTTCAGCATCATGCCGGGCTCGCCCTGTTTGCCCTGATGAACGTGGGTGATCGCCTGACCCTGCGACGCGAGTCCGACAACCCCTACGACGCAAAGGCCGTGCGCGTGGAATGGCACGGCACGCAAATCGGTTATGCCCCGCGCGCCGACAACGTCGATCTGGCCCGATTGATGGATCGCGGCACCCTTGTGGAGGCCCGCATCCTGCACTTGCAGCAATCGCGCGACCCGTGGAAACGGGTGCTGATCGAGATTTACCTGGTGCCGACGAAGTAGCCCGTAAGCAGCATGTAGCGCCGGCATCCTTGCCGGCGTATTCAAAATACAGCCGGCTGGAAGCCGGCGCTACATCAAACCCCCTGCTTCAGACTCGCCTGGATGAAGGGGTCGAGGTCGCCGTCGAGCACACCCTGGGTGTTGCCGACTTCGTAGTTGGTGCGCAGATCCTTGATGCGCGACTGGTCCAGCACATAGGAACGGATCTGGTGGCCCCAGCCGATGTCGGTCTTGGAGTCTTCCAGCTTCTGTTGTTCCTCCTGGCGCTTGCGCAACTCGAACTCATACATGCGCGACTTCAGCATGGCCATGGCCTCGGCGCGGTTCTTGTGCTGCGAGCGGTCGTTCTGGCACTGCACCACGATGTTGGTGGGCAGGTGGGTGATCCGCACCGCCGAGTCGGTCTTGTTGATGTGCTGGCCGCCGGCGCCGGAAGCGCGGTAGGTGTCGACCCGCAGATCGGCCGGGTTGATGTCGATCTCGATGGAGTCGTCCACTTCCGGGTAGACAAAAATGCTGGAGAAGGAGGTGTGGCGGCGCGCATTGGAGTCGAACGGTGACTTGCGCACCAGGCGGTGCACGCCGGTTTCGGTGCGCAGATAGCCGTAGGCATAGTCGCCGCTGAACTTGAGGGTGGCGGATTTCAGGCCGGCCACTTCGCCTTCGGACTCTTCCAGCACTTCCACCTTGAAGCCGCGCCGTTCGCCATAGCGGATGTACATGCGTTCCAGCATGCCGGCCCAGTCTTGCGCTTCGGTGCCGCCGGAACCGGCCTGGATGTCGATGAAGCAACTGGCGGCATCCATCTCGCCGGAGAACATGCGGCGGAACTCCAGCTCGGCGACTGCGGCTTCCAGTTCCGCGACATCGGTTTCCACTGCTTCCAGGGTGTCGTCGTCCCCTTCCTCGTGGGCGAGATCGAACAGTTCCTGATGGTCGCCCAGGCCCTGGCCGATCTTGTCCAGGTTGAGGACGACGTTTTCCAGTGCGCGGCGCTCGCGGCCCAGTTCCTGGGCGCGCTTGGCGTCGTTCCAGACGTCCGGGTCTTCGAGAAGTCCGACTACTTCGGCCAGGCGGTCATGCTTGCCAGGGTAGTCAAAGATACCCCCGAAGTTCTGCGGTACGGCGCGCCAGGTCGGCAAGGTTGGCTTCGATCAGATTGATGCGTTCGGCTTCCATGATGCGGTCCAGAGAATCAAAAAAGGCGCGAATTATACGCGCGGCACACCACCTCAAAGCAGCAACCACCCCGCCACCAACCCCGCCGCCACCGCCGCCATGCCGGGCAACACCTGGCGCGCCAGGGCGGTGCCGCCGATGACCGTGGCCAGCCCACTCTTGAACGCGATGTTGGCGAGTACAGCCAGGAGCACCGTGGTGGCGACCTGTTCCGCTTGCAGCGTACCCAGGCCGAACAGGCGCACGCTGGAGAGGGTGATGGCGTCCACGTCGGTGAGGCCGGACACCAGCGCCACCGCGTAGACGCCCTGGCTGCCGACCAGGTCGGACAACCAGGCGGCGGCGAACAGGACGCCGGCATAGAGCGCACCGAAGCTGACGGCGGCGCGGATTTCCGTGGGGTTTTTCATTTCCAGCGTGGGGGTGCTGGGCTGGTCGTCGAGGCGGCGCCAGAGCCAGTAGAGCATCACCAGGCCGGCCAGGGCGCCACCGCCCAGTACCGTCAGCATGGGCCGCAGCAGGCCGGGCGCGAGCACCGCCACCACCACGGCGAGGCGCACCAGCACCACCCAGTTGGCGAGCAGGATGATCAGGGCGGCCATGCTGGTGAGAGGCGGGTTGTCGCGGCTGTGGCGGGAGAAAGCCAGGGTGGTGGCGGTGCTGGAGGCGATGCCGCCGAACAGGCCGGTGAGCAGGGTGCCGTGGCGATGGCCGGCGATGCGTAGCGCCGCGTAGCCGGCGAGCGACAGGCCGGAGATCAGCACCACCATCCACCAGATCTGATACGGGTTGAGGGCGTGGTAGGGGCCGTAATCCTGGTTCGGCAGGATCGGCAGGATGACGAAGGAAAGCACCGCGAATTGCAGGATGGAGACCAGATCAAGCCGCGTCAGGCTGCGCGTTGCGCCACTCAATTCCGGCTTGAAGTAGAGCAGGGCGGTGGTCAGGATGGCGAGGGTGACGGCGAGTTGTTCCATGTCGTACCAGACCATCGCGCCCAGCGCGTAGCAGACCACCACGGCGGCGATGGTGGTGGTGCCGGGGTCTTCGCTGCTGGTGGCCTTGAAGTAGGTCGCCACCATCATGCCGCCCATGATGATCAGACCGGCCCCCAGAACCCAGGGCGCGCCGGTTTTTTCCGAAAGCAGGGCGCCCAGGGTGCCGGCCAGGGCGACCAGGGAGAAGGTGCGCAGGCCGGCTTTGGCCGCTGGAGAGCGCTCCCGCTCCAGGCCGATCAGCAGGCCGATGGCAAGGCTGGTGAGGAAGGGATAGAGGGTGGCGAGTTGATCGTTCGGCATGCCCTGATTATGGGCCGCGCTCATGCGAACAGATCATGCGAACAGATCATGCAAACAGATCATGCGAACAGTTTGAATAGTGCCACGCAACCCAGCGCCAGCGTGACGATCCCCACCAGGCCGCGCATGGTGGCCTCGGACATGCGGCGCACGGTCAGGGTGGCCATCGGCACCGAGAGCAGGGCGCCGAGAGTGAGCGGGACGGCGAGGCCCCAGGCAATGGACTTGCCGGCGGCCAGATAACCGAGGACGCCGATCAGGCAGGTCAGCGATTCCGCCACCGAGGTGACCGCCACCGCGCTTTTCGCCGGCAGGCCGGAAACCACCTGGCCGGCCGTCACCAGCGGGCCGTAGCCGCCGCCCGACAGCCCCTTGTTGAAGGCGGCTACGGCGCCGATGGCGACGATGCCGCCGGCGTGGAAGGGAATCTGGCGGTTGCGGGTAGCCAGGACGATGACGCCCATCGCCAGCACGATGCCGCTGATGAACAGGCCCAGCCAGAATTTCGAGACGCTCACCGCCACCCACACCGCGAGCAGGGCGCCGACGCCGGAGAGCAGGGCGAGCAGCCAGGCGGAGCGGCGCGCTTGTGCGTCGCGGAGAAAATCGACATTGCCATCACGCTGGTGCAGCAGGCCGGCGGCCAGGCCGGTCATCAGTTCGCTGATCAGCACCGCCGGCACGATCTGCAACGGCGCGAAACCGGCCAGCAGGAGCAGCGGCACCAGCGTCGTGCCGTAACCCATACCCATGCTGGAATCCATGTATTCACAGGCCAGCGCGGCCAGGAAGATGGCCAGCAGCAGGGGCGTGGACAGGCCCGGCGTCGAATCGGCCACCACCGCCCAGCCGGGCAGATGGCTCAGCGTGAGCACGGTCGCGAGGGCGCCGGCGGCCAGCAGTAGCCAGAGACGGGTGCGGCGGCTGGTCAGCGAGGGCAGGGCGGCGGGCAGGGCGATGGCGGAGAAGGCGGGGGCTTGCATGAGGAATCTCCAGGGTGGTGATGCCTTGTATGAGCAGCTTGCGTGCCAGCTAGCGTGGGGTGATGGGTTTCGCTATTGCTCAACCCATCCTACGTCGTTGTTTCATATGGCAGTGACCGCATTGCGTGTCATCCGCCGCGTAGGATGGGTTGAGCGATAGCGAAACCCATCATGACAAACGGCGACCAGAGCTATAGTGAAACGGCACGGAATATCCGTTTAATGTCATGGGTACCCTTTCAATGTCACGGATTATCTCTACGGAATCACTTGCCGGCGCGGCCTGGCGGCTCGCCGCGCAACACCCCCGCTTGCCGGAGTTCAGTGAAGGCTTGCGTCCCTTCCTCGGAGAGCCGGCGCATCTGGCCATACGCCGCCTGGATGCCGCCGAGCGGACGCTGGAAACCGTGGCGGACATCGGTGTCGAGGATACGGAAAGCCGCCGCACGCAGTTTTCCCTCAAATCATGGTCCGCGTTACTCGAACTGCTGGGCCGCGAGGTTATCTGGGTTGGGAAGCCGGGTGACCTGGAAAGACTTTGCCATGGGCTGTCGCCAACTACCTGGCGCGGTTCGCTTGCGCTCGCAGCTTTGCGGCAGACCAGGCAGGTTATCGGCGTGCTGCTGATCGCAATGCACGATGCGGAGGCCCTCGCCGCCGCCTTGCGGGAACCCTGTGGCGCCGCCCTCGCCAACGATATTCGCTGGCGCGAACTGGCCAGTGGCCGAGAGGCGGCGGAGGCCGAACGCCAGGCCTTGCTGCTGCGGCTCAAGCGCCAGGACATCAGCGACAGCATCGTCGGCGCCGATGCCGGCCTGAGCGAGGTGATGCGGGCGGTCGAGCGGGTCGCACGCACGGAAACGCCGGTCCTGGTCCTGGGCGAGACCGGTACCGGCAAGGAGGTCGTCGCGCGCGCCCTGCATATGCGCTCGCGCCGCGTCGCCGGGCCGTTTCTGCGGGTGAATTGCGGCGCCCTGCCGCCGGAACTGATCGACTCGGAACTGTTCGGCCATGAACGCGGCAGTTTCACCGGCGCGGTGGGAACCCGGCGCGGCTGGTTCGAGCGGGCCGACGGCGGCACGCTGTTCCTCGACGAAGTCGGTGAACTGCCCCTGGCCGCGCAGGTGCGCCTGCTACGGGTGCTGCAGGACGGCAGCTTCCAGCGTGTCGGCGGCGAACGCGGCCTTACCGTCGATGTGCGAGTGGTGGCCGCCACCAACCGGGATCTGCGCGTCGCCGTGGCGACGGGTGCATTCCGCGAGGATCTCTGGTTCCGCCTGGCGGTCTTTCCCATTCCCCTGCCGCCGCTACGCGAACGGCTGCGCGATATTCCCGCCCTGGCCGCGCATTTCTCGCTACGCGCCGCCGAGCGTCTGGGCCTGCCGCCACGCATGCCGGATGCCGCTGACCTTGCGCTGCTGGAGGCTTATTCCTGGCCCGGCAATGTGCGTGAACTCGCTTCGGTGATCGAACGCGCCGCCATTCTCGGTGACGGCAACCGACTGGAAGTGGCGCGGTCGTTGGGCAGCGATCCGTTTCCCGGCACCCGGCCATCGAGTCGGGAAGCGGCCGCCGAGCCGGAGCGCCCGCCCAGCCTCGATGCCGCTACACGCGGCCATATCGAAGCCATCCTGGCCCGTTGCCACGGCCGCATCGAAGGCCCCTTCGGCGCCGCCCGTCTCCTGGAAATGAACCCGCACACCCTGCGCTCGCGGATGCGCAAACTCGGCATCGATTGGGCGCGGTTCAGGGAGGGAGGGTGACGCTGGGCTATGGGTAGCGCCGGCATCCTTGCCGGCGTCTTTAAAGACGCCGGCAAGGATGCCGGCAAGGATGCCGGCGCTACCGGGCGGCGCGAATAATCCGCGCGTCCCCCCGATCTACGCGACCGGCACGGTTTCCTTGAACGCCGGACGTTGCATCAGGCGGTCGTAGAGTTCGGAGAGATTGGGGTGGGCACGGCGCCAGTCGATTTCCGGGAAGCGGAAATCCAGGTAGCCCAGGGTGCAACCGAGGGCAATGTCGGCCAGGTTGAACGTCTCACCGGTGCAGAACGTCTGCTGGCCGAGGTCTTCGCTCATGGCTTTCAGGCCGGCGGCCACCTTGCCGAGTTGGCGCGCGATCCATTCCGGGCTTTGCTGCGTTTCCGGGCGCTTACGCTCGACGAAGACCAAGGCGGCGGCATCGGCCACGCCATCGGTCAGCGCCTCCCAGCGCTTCACCGCGATGCGTGGGCGTGGCTCCTTGGGCAGCAGATGGCCCACCGGACTGACGCTGTCCAGGTATTCCACGATCACGCGCGAGTCGAACAGGGTCTTGCCGTCTTCCAGCACCCACACCGGCACCTTGCCGAGCGGGTTGAATTCGGGAACATGGCTGTCGTCGGCCCAGGGGACGTCCACCACCAACTGATATTCGATGTGCTTTTCCGCCGCCACGATGCGCACCTTGCGGGCGAACGGGCTGGACAGGGAGGCGATGAGCTTCATTTTGTTGTTCATAGACAAACGCTGAGTGTCGGTATGGGCGGGCGGCATTCTAGCCGCCCGATATTGAATTACTCCACCACTGCCAGAACGTGCGGCCAGGCGGCCTGGAAGCGGCGCAAGGTTTCTTCGCGGCCGAGCAGAAACAGGGTCTGGTCGATGGACGGGGTCTGCGCGGTGCCGAACAGAATCAGGCGCAACGGCATGCCGATCTGGCCCATCTTCAGGTTGAACGTCTTGGCGGTGTCCTTGATGAGTTGGCCGATGGCGGGCGCTTCCCAGGCCACCGTGGCGAGGTCGGCTTGCAGTTGCTCGAAGGCGGGCAGGGCGTCGCGGCCGAGTTTGGCCTGAAGTTCCTCGACCGTCGGCAGCACCTGGCGGAAGTAGATGTGCAGGGCATCGGCCAGTTCGACGATGCTGCTCACGCGCTCTTTCACCAGACCCACCAGGGCGGCAAGGTCTGGACCCGTGCTGATGTCGACGCCTTGCGTCGCCAGGAAAGGCTGCGCCAGTTCCGCGAGACGGCCGTTGTCCGCTTCCTTGAGGTATTGCTGGTTCAGCCAGGTCAGCTTGCCGGCGTCGAAGCGGGCGGCGGAGTGGCTGACATGGCCGACGTCGAACCATTCGACGAATTGTTTCAGGTCGAATTTTTCGTCGTCGCCATGGCCCCAGCCGAGGCGCGCCAGGTAGTTGAGCAGCGCTTCCGGGAGGAAACCTTCCTCGCGGTATTGCAGCACCGACACCGCGCCATGCCGCTTCGACAGCCGCTCGCCGTCCTGGCCGAGGATCATCGGCACATGCGCGTAAGTCGGGATGGGCGCGCCCAGGGCCAGCAGGATGTTGATCTGGCGCGGCGTGTTGTTGACGTGGTCGTCGCCACGAATGACGTGGCTGATGCGCATGTCCCAGTCGTCCACCACCACGCCGAAGTTGTAGGTGGGAATGCCGTCGCCGCGCACGATCACCAGATCGTCCAGTTCCGCGTTCGCCACGGTGATGGCGCCCTTGATCATGTCGTTGAAAGTGACTTCCCCTTGCTGCGGCGTCTTGAAGCGGATTACGGGAGTGATTCCGGCCGGCGGCGTCGGCAACGACTTGCCGGCTTCCGGCCGCCAGCGCCCGTCATAACGCGGCTTCTCGCCGCGCGCCTTCTGCGCCTCGCGCATGACGTCGAGTTCATCCTTGCTGGCGTAGCAGTAATAGGCTTTTTCTTCTTCCAGCAACTGGTCCACTACCTCCTTGTACCGCTCCCTGCGCTGCATCTGGTAGTAGGGGCCTTCGTCCCAGTCGATACCCAGCCACGCCATGCCGTCGAGGATGGCCTGCTCGGAGGCCTGGGTGGAGCGTTCCTGATCGGTATCTTCGATGCGCAGGATGAACTCACCCCCCATCTTGCGGGCGTAAGCCCAGGAAAACAGCGCGGTGCGAGCGCCGCCGATATGCAGGTAGCCGGTGGGCGAGGGGGCAAAACGCGCGATGACGGGCGATGACATGAACGCCGCTCTCCGTATAGACTTGCTTTGGAGCGTGATGAGTTGGGACCGGTTCAGCCGGTTTGCCCCTCCCCCTTGTGGGGAGGGGTTAGGGGTGGGGTCTGGTGGCGCCGAAAAATAAATCGGAGAAAAATTGATGTGCCGGAGCGACCCCCACCCTAAATCCTGTCCGGCCGCTTCGCGGCGCTCGTAAGGGCTCGCCCCCACAAGGGGGAGGGAAATGCCGCTTCCTGATTCATTC
>JAUYFG010000254.1 GCA_030690985.1 Pseudomonadota bacterium | reverse complement strand
ACGGTGATTATCCGGTTGTCACAGACAACCACTACCGGTAGTAGCGTAGGTTGGGCAAAGCGAAGCGTGCCAAACGAACCGCCGCGATGTTGGGCACGCGCAGCGACGCCCAACCTACGGCGCCATGCCGCGAAATCACGCGCCACTACATCTAGTGGGTGGGTGTGTTAACCGGATAAGCACGGCTCAACCCATCCTACCGTTTGCTATCTCGCCTGCCACGTCCGCCTTCCAGCGCAGCCACACCCGCAGGCGTCGGTGCTCATCGCCGGGCAGGGCATCAGGTGGCAGCGCAAGGCTGTGGTGGCGCCGGCCTTCGCGCCAGCGCAGCACGATGAGCCAGGGCAGCGCCACGCTGTCGGCCCGCAGTTGAACCGGCAGCCAGGCCGCTTCGCGCCAGATTTCCAGTTGCCCATCGGCCTTGGCGCGCAAACGCATGGCAACGGGCCGTTGCCGGTTCATCCAGAGGCTGGCGCCCAACAACGCAACGCCCACCAGGCGTATCGCCGTCGCCGGCAATGCGAAAAACAAGGCGGCCAGGGCGGCAAGGTGCAGCGCGATCAGCAGACTCCTGGCCGTTGCCGACGCTTGCGTTTCGATCACCAGAGGCAGGGGAAACACAGCCTGGCTCAGGTCACGGCCTGAGCCCCGCGCTTTCCAGCAACTCACGCACATAGTTCACCGGAATCGCGTAGCTGATACCGCTGGGGTCCTTGAGCACGCTCTCCTTGCTGCCCTTGACGAACACGGCGTTGATGACCGCCATGACTTCGCCGGTTTCCGCGTCATACATCGGGCTGCCACTGTTGCCGGGGTAAGCGGTGGCATCGAGCTGAAAAATCATGAACGGTTTTTTCGCCTGACGGATCAGCCGGGGCGTAAGGCTGCGCACCGAAGCGACCTGGCTGTAGATCGGCGCCACGGCAGCGAGGCCGGCGCGGTGGGTGGCGGGATGCAGGCCGAGCACCGCGCCGATCGGATAACCGGTGAAATAGAACTGCTGCCCCTCCTTCGCCTGATCGGAATTGCCCAATTTCAGTGCGGGCAAGGGGTCTCCTTCGATCTTGAGGAGCGACAGGTCATGCTCCGGGTCGCTCATCACCTTCTCGGCGCGGCGCACCTCCACCCCGCCAAACCCGTGCAACAGCACCGCCAGCGTCTCACCCTTCTCCGTTTCCAGCAGCGTGGGCGGTACATGCGCGTTGGTCACCACATGGCGCCCATCCGCCACCACAAAGCCGGTTCCGCTCAAGCGGGTACGCGGACTGCGCAACGGGTGCTGGCTGCCCACGCCGACAATGGCCGGCTTGATGCGCGGCAATAGTTCGACGATGTCGGCCTGGGCAACGGCAGCGAGAAATAGACAGAGTGCCGTGAGCAGGCGCGGAATATTCAATCGAAACATCGGGGTGTCCTCCATGTCGGCATGATGCCACGCACAATCGCCTTTAGAATGCGCGGGTTAATTTCTGAGGAGTCGTCATGAGCATCGTTGCAGTCGTCGGCCTGGGCTACGTGGGCCTGCCCCTTGCCGTTGAATTCGGCAAGAAATTCGAAACCATCGGCTACGACCTGTCGGAAGCCAAGATCGGCCATTACAAGAACTACTGCGACCCCACCGGCGAAGTCAGCACGGAAGACCTGAAAGCGGCGACCCGGCTCAGCGTCAGCAACGACCCCGCCACGATCGGCCGCGCCGACTTCATCATCATCGCCGTGCCCACCCCGGTCGATGAAGCTCACATCCCCGATTTCTCGCCCCTGGTCGGCTCCTCCACGATCGTCGGCAAATACATGAAGAAGGGCGCCACGGTGGTCTATGAATCCACCGTCTACCCCGGCGCCACCGAGGAAGTCTGCATTCCCCTGCTGGAAAAGCATTCCGGGATGAAGTGGAAGCAAGATTTCCACGTCGGCTACTCGCCCGAGCGGGTCAACCCGGGCGACAAGGAACGCACCATCACGAAAATCGTGAAAGTCGTCTCCGGCGACGACGGCCCCACTTCCGAAGCCGTCGCCGAGCTGTACGCCTCGGTCATCGTCGCCGGGGTGCACCGCGCCAGCTCGATCAAGGTCGCCGAAGCCGCCAAGGTCATCGAGAACACCCAGCGCGACCTCAACATCGCCCTGATGAACGAACTCGCCCTGATCTTCGACCGCCTCGGCATCGACACCCTGGAAGTGTTGCAAGCCGCCGGCACCAAGTGGAACTTCCTGCCCTTCCGCCCCGGCCTGGTCGGTGGCCACTGCATCGGCGTCGACCCCTACTACCTCACCCACAAGGCCGAGATGCTGGGTTACCACCCGCAGGTCATCCTCGCCGGCCGCCGCATCAACGACGGCATGGCCGCCTACGTGGCGCAGCAGACCGTCAAGGGCATGATCAACAACGGCTGCGCGGTGAAAGGCGCCAAGGTCATCGTCCTCGGCCTCACCTTCAAGGAAAACTGCCCCGACCTGCGCAATTCCAAGGTCGCCGATCTGGTCAAGGAGCTGCAATCCTTCGGCTGCGACGTGGCGGTGCACGACCCCATCGCCGAATCGGCCGAAGCCGAGCACGAATACGGCATCAGCCTGACCCCCTGGGCGCAATTGCCGAACGACGCCGAAGCCATCGTCGCCGCCGTCTCGCACCAGGAATACATGGCCATGCCCCTGGCTGAGATCACCGCCAAGCTGAAGCAAGGCGGTGTCTTTACCGATGTGAAATCCGCTTATGACCAGGAAGCGGTCAAGGCGGCCGGGTTCAAGCTCTGGAGGCTGTAAACCTGTATCAAGCCGGCGCTGGCGTGAAACGCGTTTATAAACAGGCGGGACTGGACACCTACGGTGGGTCATCAACTGAATCCGGAACGTGGCATCTCAACTGCCTTTGTTGGGAGCGTGGCTATGTGGTATTTCAGAACCACTCGCCGATTACCTTGAGTCAAGGAACCTGAATGGAAGCCATGCGCCTCTTCGCCGAGCCGATAAACCATCAGTTGGTTATCGACCTTCCCCCCGGCCTGGAACGTTGTCGGCTGGAGATCATTGTTATGCCGGCGGCAAGCGTGGATCAAAACGTGGCTCCCGTACTTCCACGCCGACGCAAACCCTCGCCCTTGCTCGCAGGGACCGTGCAACTCAAGGACAACCTGATCGACCCAGCCGTCCCTGAAACCGACTGGGATGCGGTGAAATGATCGTCGGTGAAATGATCGTTCTTGACACCCATATCTGGGTTCGCTGGTTGGATCCGGAAGCCGATCCACTACCGGCAAGTCTGATCGAAAAGATCGAGTCCGCCGAAAGTCTCGCGGTCAGCGCCATGACCTGCTGGGAAGTGGCTTGGCTGCATCGTCGAGGACGCATTGTGCTCAAACTGCCATTGAATGCCTGGATGGATCAGGCGCTTCAGGGCTCTGAAGTGGCATGCCTACCCATTGAACGCAGAATTGCCAATCGCGCGGCGCTGTTGCCGGAACATCACCGTGACCCGGCAGATCGTCTGATTATGGCTACGGCGCTGGAATACGGCGCCCAACTCGCCAGGGGCTGTCCATGAATAACCTGGACAATTATGGGTGTGCTGGCGGGATGCGATGCAAGGCGCCGGGCGCGCGCATGGCCATTCCCTGCAAGCGACCGGCAACGCCGCAGCGCGCCCGCCAGTGCAGCCAGAATGTTCGAGTTATTCATGGACAGCCCCTCAGTCTCGATGAACGCTTTCGCGACTATTCCGAATTGGCAGGCAATCTTATCCAGCGATAAGCGACGGCCCCCACCCTCTGATTGCCTTACCCCTTGTCCCTCACCCCGTCCTGAAATGACCCCCTACGCCCAACTCCGCTCACGCCTCCCCTCCGCCCCGAAAACCTGGCTGATTACCGGCGTGGCCGGTTTCATCGGCTGCAACCTGCTGGAAACGCTGCTCAAGCTGGAGCAGAACGTGGTCGGACTGGACAACTTCGCCACCGGCCATCACCACAACCTGAAGCAGATTCAGGGCGCGGTGACGCCGGAACAATGGGCGCGCTTCGAGTTCATCGAAGGCGACATCCGCAAGCTGGATGATTGCCGCGCCGCCTGCACCGGGGTCGATTACGTCCTGCATCAGGCCGCCCTCGGCTCGGTGCCGCGTTCTCTGGAAGACCCCATCACCACCAATACCGCCAACATCGACGGCTTCCTCAACATGCTGGTGGCGGCGCGCGATGCCCAGGTGGCGCGTTTCGTCTATGCGGCGTCCAGCTCCACTTACGGCGACCATCCCGGCCTGCCCAAGGTCGAGGATGTGATCGGCAAACCCTTGTCGCCCTATGCCGTGACCAAGCTGGTCAACGAGCAATACGCCGAGGTGTTCGCCCGAGCGTATGGCTTCAAAGCAATAGGCCTGAGGTACTTCAATATCTTCGGCGCCCACCAGGACCCGGACGGCGCCTATGCCGCCGTGGTGCCGAAGTGGACAGCGGCCATGGTCAATAACGAGCCGGTCTTCATCAACGGCGACGGCGAGACCAGCCGCGACTTCTGCTACATCGCCAACACCGTGCAGGCCAACCTGCTGGCCGCGACCGCCGAACATCCGGACGCCGCCAACCAGGTCTACAACGTCGCGGTGGGTGATCGCACCACCCTGAACGACCTGTTCGAAGCCATCCGCTCCACCCTGGAACCGCGCTTCCCGCATCTGAAAGACTTCAAACCCAGCTATCGCGACTTCCGTGCCGGCGACGTGCGCCATTCGCTCGCCGACATCACCAAGGCAAAAACCCTGCTCGGCTACGAGCCCAGCCATCGCATCAAGGAAGGCCTGGTCGAGGCGATGGACTGGTACGTCAACGACCTGGCCGAGCGTTGATGTAGCAAGTGGCAAGTAGCAAGCGTGCTTATCGGGTTAACACACACACCCACTACCGGTAGTGACGTAGGTTGGGCAAAGCGAAGCGTGCCCAACATCGCGGCGGTTCGTTGGGCACGCGCAGCGACGCCCAACCTACAGCCCATGCCACGAAATCACGAGCCCCTACATCTAGTGGGTGTGTGTGACAAACCGATAAGCACGGTAGCAAGTAGCAAGTGGCAAGTGGCGGGCAGGCCGCGCGCGTAGCCTCCTTTTAACAGCAACCATGACCATGACCCAGCACGACGATCCCCTGACCCTCGACCTGTTCTTGGCGCCCGCCGCCGCGCACGAGCCCCCCACGCCGCCGCTGCCTCCCTCCGGCGACGACGCGCCGCCCAAGGACTACCTCCCCCTGGGCGAATTCGCCGAGCGCTGCTACCTCTCCTATGCCATGAGCGTGGTGCTGGGGCGGGCGCTGCCGCATGTGGAAGACGGCATGAAGCCGGTACAGCGGCGGATTCTTTATTCCATGCGCGAGATGGGCCTCTCCGCCACGACCAAGCACGTCAAATCCGCGCGCGTGGTCGGCGACGTCATCGGCAAACTGCACCCGCACGGCGACCAGTCGGTCTACGACGCCATGGTGCGCATGGCGCAGGGCTTCACCCTGCGCTATCCGCTGATCGACGGCCAGGGCAACTTCGGCTCGCGCGACGGCGACGGCGCGGCGGCCATGCGTTACACGGAAAGCCGCCTCACCCCCATCGCCGAACTGCTGCTGGCCGAAATCGACGCCGGCACGGTCGATTTCAAACCCAACTACGACGGCGCCTTCCAGGAACCCGTCCTGCTGCCGGCGCGCCTGCCGCTGCTGCTGGCCAATGGCGCCTCCGGCATCGCCGTCGGCATGGCCACGGAAATTCCGTCGCACAACCTGCGCGAACTGAGCGACGCCGCCGTGCATGTGCTCAAGCACCCCGAGGCGACCACCGCCGAGTTGCTCGCCTTTGTCCCCGGCCCCGACTTCCCCGGTGGCGGCCAGATCATCTCCAACCCGGCCGACATCCGCGCCGCCTACGAAACCGGGCGCGGCAGCCTGCGCGTGCGCGCGCGCTGGCAGATCGAGCCGCTGGCGCGCGGGCAATGGCGCGTGGTGGTCACGGAATTGCCGCCGGGCGTGTCCACCGCCCTGGTGCTGACCCAGATCGACGCCCTCACCAATCCGCAGATCAAGACCGGCAAGAAAGAGCTTTCCCAGGAACAGAAGACCCTCAAGGCCGCCCTGCTCGCCGCCCTGGAAACGGTGCGCGACGAATCCGACGAAAAGGCGCCGGTGCGCATCGTCCTCGAACCGCAATCGCGCAACCAGGACCCGGACAGCTTCATGCGCCTGCTGCTGGCCCAGACCAGCCTGGAAACCACCGCGCCGATGAACCTCACCGTGGTCGGCCGTGACGGCCGCCCCGGCCAGAAAGGCCTCGCCGCCCTGATCGGCGAATGGGCCAGCTTCCGCGTCGATACCGTGCGGCGGCGAACCGCGTACCGCCTCGACGCAGTGAATCGCCGCATCCACATCCTGGAAGGCCGCCAGGCGGTGTTGCTCAACATCGACGAAGTCATCCGCGTCATCCGCGAGGCCGACGACCCCAAGGCCGACCTCATGGCCGCCTTCGACCTTTCCGAAATCCAGGCCGACGACATCCTGGAGATTCGGCTACGCCAGTTGGCCCGGCTGGAAGGCATCAAGATCGAAAGGGAACTGGGCGAGCTGCGCACTGAAAAGGAAGGCCTGCTCGAACTGCTCGGCGACGAAGGCGAACTGAAGCGCCTGGTGATCGGCGAAATCCGCGCCGACGCGAAGAAATACGGCGACCAGCGGCGCACCCTGATCGAAGCCGCGCAAGCCATTACCGCCGCCAGCAGCGACGATGCCATCGTCGACGAACCGGTCACCGTCATCGTCTCGAAGAACGGCTGGCTGCGCGCCCGGGTTGGCCACGGCCTCGACCCCGCCGCAATCCAGTACAAGGCCGGCGACAGCGCCCTGGCCGTGCTGGAAACCCGCAGCACCTGGCCGCTGGTCCTGCTCGACAGCGCCGGGCGCAGCTACGCCATCCGCATCCCCGACCTGCCCACCGGACGCGGCGACGGCATTCCGCTCGCCACCCTGGCCGAACTCGCCCGTGGCGAACGCCTCCTCTACGCCCTCTCCGCCGCCCCGGATTCCCGCTGGCTGATCGCCAGCGACGGCGGCTACGGCTTCCTCTGCCACCTCTCCGACCTGCTCTCGCGGCAACGCGCCGGCAAAGCCTTCCTCACCCTGGAGCCCGGCTGGCAACCCCTGCCCCCGGCCCGCCTATCAAGTCGTTCGCCGGGCCGTCCCAAGAACGACTTGGCCCCCTCGGGGGGCGGCTCGGCGGAGTTTGCCGAGCCGGGGGCACTACCAACTCGCACCTGGGTCGCCGTCGCCGCCGACAACGGCAAGCTGCTCGCCTTCCCCCTGGAAGAAATGAAAATTCTCGGCGGCGGCAAGGGCGTGCAGTTGATGAAGCTGGAAGACAACGAACGCCTCCTGGCCCTCACCACTTTTGACGGCCAGCGCCTGCAAGTCGAAGGCAAAACCCGCCTCGGCCGACCGGCCAGCGTGGTGCTATCCGGCGATAACCTGGAGAAATACCGCCTGCGCCGCGCCCGCAAAGGCCAGTTGCTGGAGCGGATTACGCGGGTGGAGAAGCTGGATGGGGTGGCGGGGTAAGCCTTTGTGCGCGGGCCGTGCCTGCAACAGCTGCACGAAAAACCGGGGCGCGCGGCCCCGGTTTTACTTGTAAAAAACGCGCCTGGTCTCAGGTGGTCTGAGGCGTGAAGCCTCCCATATTGCCGGCCAGATTCACGCAAGACGTGAGCATGCACAGCTTGATCTGGTAAGCGATGCTGTGATTGCTGAAATTCGGCGTGAGTTGCAAATGTGCGTTCATCGGTCCACGCGCGCAATCAGCAGCCACGGTGCCGTCCTTGTTGGTGAACTTCTGCTCGAAGAACTTGAAACCCAGCAAAGTGCAGGTGACGCCCATGACGCCATCACTGGGGTCCAGATCGCAATCGATGGATAGCGGGCCGAAAGTGAATACGTGCTTGGGCGCGAACATCAAGGCCAGATCATTCGCGGCAGCGTCCACGGTGGCCGTGGTCGGTGTGGTCGTCGTGGTGGTCATGTACTCAAGATAAGGATTGGGATTGCTCATGAGAAAACCTCAAAAAATTTTTGATTTGGACACTATTCAGGTACGGCCACTGTCCTAGCGCCCCAGCGGACAGAGACCGGCGGATGCGCGGAAAAATGCGCCCCCTGCACTTCAAATTATCACCGCCACGCGGCAGGCGCCATGAGAAATATACTGCATCTGATACCCCGAAGCCGATCACACGATTCCGGCGGTTACCGCCATTGCGCCTCGCGTAGCGCCGTAGCGCCAAGGATGTGGTGAGGTACGAACCGCATCACCCCACCCCAGGTGGGCGAAACGACCGACGTAGGAGGTGGTGAGGTACGAACCGCATCAACCCACCCCAGGTGGGCGAGGCGACCGACGTAGGATGTGGTGAGGTACGAACCGCATCACCCCACACCCGTACCTCAGAAGTTCGCCCGCAACCCGGCGGTAATCCCCCAGGAGGCATCGCCGCCGTTTGTGGCGGCATTGGCGCCGACGGTCAGCGCCGTGCTGTCGGAGAGGCGGTGATCGACATCGACCGTGGCGCGCACCCAGTCCTGTTTCACCCACTCGCCGGGCAGGGAGAAGCTCCACAGGCCGATGGCCTGGCCATTGACGCCGTTGGTGTCGCCTTCGAGGCGGTGCGCGACTTCCAGCCCCAGGCGCAGATCGCTGGCGCCACTGAGCGCGGTCTTGGCGGCGACACCCAGGCGCAGGTCATCGACGTTCCATTTGCTGGCGGCGAATTGCGCCGGGAAGCCACCGCCGGTCTCCGTGTAAGCGTCCAGCCTGGTTTCCAGCCAGGTGTAGGCGGCATAAGGCGAGAGGCTGAATCGACCCAGTTTCGCCACGTCCTTCCAGTCGAGGCGCAGGCGCAGGGCGGTGGATTCGGCGTCGGGCTGGCCGGTGGACGCATCCACGTTGGCGCCGTTCAGGTAGTGGCGGCGCATTTCAGTGTCGAAGCGGCCGTAATAGGCGGTGACGCTGGCTTCGATGCCGTTGCCGAAGGCATTGCCGACTTCGGCGATCAGGTGTTGGCCGTCGTACTTCGCGCTACCGCCGAGGCTCCAGTCCTGCCGTGCCCAGACTTGCCCCACGCCCAGGCCGAAGCGGACGTTGCCGATGTCCTTGCACACCCCCACCTCGGCGAGTTCCATATTGGTGTCGCTTTGCTGGTGGCGCGCGGCATCCGCCGTAGCCCAGCCGCAAGCACCGTTAGAGGTACGGGCGAGGCCGCTATCCAGCAGTGAACGGTGGTGAGCGCCGAACAGGGCCAGGATGGACACGCCCGTGCCGCCCTGGACGGCGCGGGCGCCGGCCTCGGCCAGGGTGGCGTTGAAGGCGGGAATGTCGGTGAGGATGCCGCTGCCCGCCGGCTCCACCCGCGCCAGCCAGGCCTCATAGTTGCCGGCGGGATTGGTTCCTTGGCCGACCAGCACATTGCCGTTGCCGTTGACGCCGTTGGCCGATGTCAGGGTCCAGCCGACGGGCAGCGCCACCCCCGCGCCGGCCAGCCAGGCGGCCACCTCCTGCATGCCACCGGCCTGGGTCCAGCGGAAGGCGTGCTGGGCCGTGTCGCCGGTGAGGTGGTGGCTCCAGCCCACCACCACGCCGCCGTCGGCGGAGACGCCTTGGGCGGAGCTATAGCTCCCGCCCAGGGTGCCGAGGTCACTCATGACCCCGCCGGTCCAGCGGAAGGCGTGGGAGGCCGCGTTGCCGGTGAGGTCGCTACCGCCCACCACCACGCCGCCGTCGGCGGAGACGGCGATTGCGCCGCTATTCGTCCCGCCCAGGGTGCCGAGGTCGCTCATGACCCCGCCGGTCCAGCGGAAGGCGTGGGAGGCCGTGTTGCGGGTGAGCTGGCTCTCGCCCGCCACCACGCCGCCGTCGGCCGAGACGCCGTTGGCGGAGCCATACGTCCCGCCCAGGGTGCCGAGGTCGCTCATCACCCCGCCGGTCCAGCGGAAGGCGCGGGAGGCCGTGTCGCCGGTGAGGTTGCTATTTCCCACCACCACGCCGCCGTCGGCGGAGACGGCGTAGGCGTAGCTAGTCGTCCCGCCCAGGGTGCCGAGGCCGGTGAAGGTGTCGGCGGCCTGGGCGGGATGAGCGGCAATAGCGGCGCAGGACAGCGCGGCGGCCAAAGCGAGGGCGTGCGGACGGAAGGTAAAAGCTGTTTGCATGGAAATCTCCGGGTAAATAAAAGCAAAACGCCCCGGCGCGAAACGCGGCGGGGCGTGGAATAGGGTTAGGGAAGCGGCAAGGCGCGCGGGAACTTTGTCCCGTGGCTGAATCTATTTGGCGGCTGGCGGCTGGCGGCTGGCGGTGGGTGTGGTGTTTTTCATGGCGGGCGGTTTCCTGGGTCGAATGTGCCTGGTGCGCCGTTGCGGCGTCAAGCGTGGTGATGCGGTTCGTACCTCACCACATCCTACGCGGGCTTTGCTGGATACCGGCGCCCCAGGGCGCAGCGCGCGCCCTGTGTTTACGCCGGCACCTCCGCAAGCGGAATGCCTAGCGCGGCGGCGACTCCCTTGCCGTAAGCGGGATCCGCCTTCAGGCAATTGCCGATGTGGCGGAGCTTCACTTCACGCGGCGCGTCGCCCATCGCGCGGCCGGTGTTCTCGAACAGCACCTGTTGCTGTGCCGGGGTCATCAGCTGGAACAGCGCGCCGGGTTGCGCGTAGTAGTCGGCGTCATCCTCGCGGTAGTTCCAATGGTCGGCTGCGCCGCCCAGGTTCAGCGGCGGTTCGCTGTAATCCGGCTGCTCTTGCCACTCGCCGTAGCCGTTCGGTTCGTAGCCCAGGGTGCCGCCGTGGTTGCCGTCGACCCGCATGGCGCCGTCGCGATGCGAGCTGTGGAACGGACAGCGCGCGGCGTTGACCGGAATCAGGTGGTGATTGACGCCCAGGCGGTAGCGCTGCGCATCGCCGTAGGAGAACAGCCGGCCCTGCAGCATCTTGTCAGGCGAGAAACTGATACCGGGCGGCACATTGGCCGGGTTGAAAGCGACCTGCTCGACCTCGGCGAAGTAATTCTCCGGGTTGCGGTTGAGTTCAAGGATGCCGACGTCGATCAGCGGGTAATCCTTGTGCGGCCAGATCTTGGTCAGGTCGAAGGGGTGATACGGCACTTTGCCGGCATCGGCTTCCGGCATGACTTGCACGCTGAATTTCCATTGCGGGAAATCGCCGCGCTCAATGGCGTCAAACAGGTCGCGCTGGTGGCTTTCGCGATCCTTGCCGATCAGCGCCTCTGCCTCGGCGTCGCTCAGGTTCTTGATGCCCTGTAGGCATTTCATGTGGAACTTCACCCAGTAACGCTCGTTGTCGGCGTTGATGAAGCTGAAGGTATGGCTGCCGAAGCCATGCATGTGGCGATAGCTGGCGGGAATGCCGCGATCGCTCATCACGATGGTGATCTGGTGCAGCGCCTCGGGCAGCAGGGTCCAGAAATCCCAGTTGTTTTTCGCGCTGCGCAGGTTGGTGCGCGGGTCGCGCTTCACGGCATGGTTCAAGTCCGGGAACTTGAGCGGGTCGCGCAGGAAGAACACCGGCGTGTTGTTGCCGACCAGATCCCAGTTGCCTTCCTCGGTGTAGAACTTGAGCGCGAAACCGCGGATGTCGCGTTCGGCATCGGCCGCGCCGCGCTCACCGGCAACGGTGGAGAAGCGGGCGAACAGCTCAGTCTTCTTGCCGATCTGGGAAAAGAGCTTCGCCTTGGTGTACCGCGTGATGTCGTGGGTGACGGTGAAGCTGCCGTGGGCGCCGGAACCTTTCGCGTGCATGCGCCGCTCGGGGATGACTTCGCGGTCGAAGTGGGCGAGTTTTTCCAGGAACCAGATGTCCTGCAGCAACAGCGGGCCGCGTGGGCCGGCGGTCAACACGTTCTGGTTGTCGGGTACCGGCACGCCGGCGTTGGTGGTCAGCTTCTTGCTCATGGCAATCTCCTTCGGTCGTTATCAACGGTCTGCTTGCTTGGCAGGTGATCTCATTAAAGGCCAGAGCAATTGATCTCACCAATGGATTTACCAGAAGCCACCGATCAACAAAATAGATCAACACAGACCACGCGGCGGAGAGGGCGAACATCAAGCTCGTAGGAGGTGGTGAGCATGGCGCGGTTCGTCCCTCACCACACCCTACGGCACTTCCCCTGAGACGACGCTTCAGCCCTTGCGCGCGATGGCCGTTTCCACCAGTTCCAGAAAATCCGCCTGGTTCTTCACCTGCGCGACTTCCTGTGACGTGACCGTGTAGCCGTGCGGGCCGGCGATGGCTTCGTAGCGGGGGACGCGGGAGTGGAACAGGCGCGGGAAAACCCAGCGGGTGAAGTCGTTGGGTTCCACCTGGGCGACGAATTCCAGGCCGCTTGCAGCCATGTACACGGGCAGGTTTTCCGCCAGGAAGGCGGGGCGGTAATAGAGCGGCTTGGGGTCGCTCTGGGCGCGGCGGATCAGGGTGTCTTCCTCGTCTTTCGTCGTTACCTTGATGTAGAGAATCAGGGTGTGCTCGGCCAGCAGGTCGATCACGGAATCGTCTTCCAGCTCGCACAGGCTGCCGCCCACGTCGTTGACGAAATGGTCGTAGCCGTAGATTTCCTGCGCTTTGCGGATGAACGCCGGCACGTCCTTCATGGCGGCGATTTCGCCTTCTCGGTAGAGCGCCTGGCGCTGGCTGAATTCGGATAGGGACAACCCGGCGAAGTCCGGGTTGCCGAGCTTGCCGACGAAGGACAGTACCGGGCCGAGGTCCTGAATCTTGATGTTGTTGCGAATGTCGATCCAGTCGTTGCGCAACAGTTCGCGGAGGAACGGCACCTGCATCGCCTGCTGCTTGATCAGATCGAGGATGGGTTCGTCCAGGTAGCGCGTGCCGATGCGGTAATCGCCGGAAAAATGGAACCAGTCGTGGCGGCGCAGCAGGGCTGAAATATAGGTCTTGCCGACGCCGGACATGCCCAGCAGGGTGACCTTCTTGTGCTCCCAGGCGCGGAAGGATTCGGGAGTGAATTTCATCGGATAGTCGGTTGAAGTGCGGGAAGGCCGCCAGTGTGCCCGAGCCTGCGCGTTCGGTGAATGGCAACATTCCAAATGAGAACCGCTTGCATTTGAGAATGGTTCGCATATAAGATTCGCCACATGAACGCTGCCACCCAGCCCGAAGCCGTGAAACCTCCTCCAGCCCTGCCGGAAGTGGTGAGCGCGACGGTGCTGATGCGGGGCCAGACGGTTCTGCAGATCGAGCATGGTGGCGAGCGTTATCAATTGCGCCTGACCAAGAACGGCAAGTTGATCCTGACGAAATAACCCGGTCGCCTCGGCGACGAACTTACTGTGAAACAACCACACCTCCTGTAGCGCAGGCGTCCCGCCTGCATTCAGCGCCAAGAGCAGGCGAGGACGCCTGCGCTACAGGAGCGGTTAGCCAGCCAAAGGATTCTCCGCAGGCTCGTAAGCGCTGAAGCGCCAACGACTCCGCAGTCCCTGTAGCCAGCCAGAAATGACTGATTACTCAATGACTGGAGAAGTCCATGCAACACAAGCCTTTATTCGTCCTTTCCGCTCTGGTGCTGGCCGCCAGTCTGTCTACTGCCGCCCTGGCGGTGGAGTACCCCATCGGTTCGCCGCAGAACCGTAACGGCATGGAGATCGGCGCGGTCTACCTGCAGCCGGTGGAGATGGAGTCGGTCATGGGCCACACCATGCTGCCGGCCAACAAGGCCGACGTGCATCTGGAGGCCGACATCCATGCCCTGGGCAACAACCCGAACGGGTTTGAAGAGGGCGCCTGGATTCCCTATCTGTTGGTGAAGTACGAGGTGTGCAAGCAGGGCAACGAATGCGCCAAGGGCGACTTCCTGCCCATGGTGGCCAGCGATGGCGCGCACTACGGCGATAACGTCAAATTGATGGGGCCGGGCAGGTACACGCTGAAGTTCACCATTCTGCCGCCCAACGATCCGGATAACCACGCCGGCCACCATTTTCACCGCCATACCGACCGTTTGACTGGCGTGCGGCCGTGGTTCAAGGCGTTCACGGTGGATTACGACTTCGTCTTCGCCGGCATCGGCAAGCGGGGCGGGTACTGAGATGGCGAAACGAACGGTTATCGCCCTGGCCGTGGCCCTGTTGGCCGGCAGTCCCGCCGGCGCTGCGGAGATGCCGCCGGAGATGCTGGAAGCTTTACAGCATCTGCAAGGCCGCCTGGCTCGGCTGGAAGCCCGCAATGCCGAACTGGAACGGCAACTGGCCAGCCGGCCAGTCGGCGCGGCCCTGGAAACGCGCGTGCAACAACTGGAAAGCGCCAACGCCAGGATGGAGGATGCCTTGGCCAGCGACCGCTTGTCGCAGAACGAGCCGGAGATCGCCACCCGTCTCAAGGCGGCGGAATTCCAGGCGCTGGGGATGCAGAAGCAGGCGCGCATGGTGGAGTCGCTGGAAGGTATCGCGGCGGGGGTGTCGTTCACCACGGTTGCGCAGCACGCCAATGGCGGTTCGGTGACCAACGGCGCGGCCAACGGCAAAGCGGAAACGCAGTTGTCCTGGCGCGGCGATGCCCAGGTGAGCTTGCCCGGCGGCCATATCGGCAATAACGAGGGCGCCCTGTTCTTCCATTTCCGTACCGGCCAGGGCAACGGCCTGTCCGGCCTCAATCCGACCTTCTCGGCGCCCAACGCCAGCGCCTTCCAGTTGGGCGGCGCCGGCCAGCCCGACGATGCCTCGCCGATCCTGGCGCAAGCCTGGTACCAGTTGCAGGTGCCGCTGGACGAGAAACCGTTGAGCAGCAGCCGGCGACACATGGAGGTGACCTTCGGCAAGATCGACCCCTTCCTGTTCTTCGACCAGAACACGGTGGCGGACGACGAGACGACCCGCTTCATGAACCTGGCTTTCGTCCACAACCCGCTGCTGGATACGGGCGGCGGCGCCGGGCTGGATGCCTACGGCTTCACTCCGGGCCTGCGTCTGGCTTACCAGAACGACCAGTTCAAACCGACCGGCTGGGGGGTGTCCCTGGGCGTGTTCGGGGCCGCGAACGGCGCGGCGTTCAATGACAGCCTGAAGCGGCCCTTCGCCATCGTGCAGGCGGAGACGCGGCAGCGCTTTTTCGCTGGCCTCAACGGTCATTACCGCGCCTATCTCTGGCACAACGGCCGCGCCACGCCGTTCAACAATGCCGCCGATTCGAGCACGGAATCCCAGGCCGGCTGGGGTGTCTCCGTGGATCAAAAGGTGAGCGAAAACCTCGCGCTGTGGGGCCGCTACGGCCAGTCCAGCAAAGGCCGGGTGCAGTTCGACCGGGCCCTCACCCTGGGTGCGGAAGTGACCGGAAATGCCTGGGGACGCGGCGCCGACAGCCTCGGCCTGGCTGTGGGCTGGCTGCGTGCATCGGGTGATTTCAAAGCGCAATCCGCGACGCTGGACGCCGATGGAGCAGGTGGTCCCGACTTCGGTTGGAGCGCTTCCGGCGCCGAGCAACTGGCCGAGTTGTATTACCGCTGGCGGGTGAACCCGCAGTTCGAACTCAGCCCGGACTACCAACTCATCCGCCGTTCGGGTGGCAATGGCGCGGCAGGCGCGGCTCACATCCTGGGACTGCGCGCCCAGATCACGTTCTAACCGTAACGACCAAACCAAGGGGATCGCCATGACTCAACCCACCGTTAGTGCCGTAGGTTTGGCAAAGCGGAGCGTGCCCAACAACGCGACGGTTCGTTGGG
>JAUYFG010000244.1 GCA_030690985.1 Pseudomonadota bacterium | reverse complement strand
GTGCCATCCAGCTGTTCGACGGTCCGTCCAAGGACATCTCCGACATGTGGCGCATCCTCGGCCGCCCGGTCGTGAACGGCGGCTACATTTCCGGCACCATCATCAAGCCGAAGCTGGGTCTGCGTCCCGAGCCGTTCGCGGCTGCGGCTTACCAGTTCTGGCTGGGCGGCGACTTCATCAAGAACGACGAACCCCAGGGCAACCAGGTGTTCTGCCCGGCCAAGAAGGTTTACCCGCTGGTGTACGACGCGATGAAGCGCGCCATGGACGAGACCGGCCAGGCCAAACTGTTCTCTGCCAACATCACCGCCGACGACTACTTCGAAATGTGCGCCCGCGCCGATTTCATCCTGGAAGCCTTTGGACCCGACGCCAACAAGGTCGCCTTCCTGGTCGACGGCTACGTCGGCGGCCCCGGCATGGTCACCACCGCGCGTCGCCAGTACCCCGGCCAGTACCTGCACTACCACCGCGCCGGCCACGGCGCCGTGACCTCGCCCTCCGCCTTGCGCGGCTACACCGCCTTCGTGCTGTCCAAGATGTCCCGTCTGCAAGGTGCTTCCGGCATCCACGTCGGCACCATGGGCTACGGCAAGATGGAAGGCGCGGCCGATGACCGCAACATCGCCTACATGATCGAGCGCGATTCCGCCGACGGCCCGTACTACCACCAGGAATGGCACGGCATGAAGCCGACCACCCCGATCATCTCCGGCGGCATGAACGCCCTGCGCCTGCCCGGCTTCTTCGAGAACCTCGGCCACGGCAACGTGATCAACACCTCCGGCGGCGGCTCCTACGGCCACATCGACTCTCCGGCGGCAGGCGCTATTTCGCTACGCCAGTCTTACGAGTGCTGGAAGGCCGGCGCCGACCCGATCGAATTCGCGAAAGAGCACAAAGAGTTCGCCCGCGCCTTCGAATCGTTCCCCGGCGATGCCGACAAGATCTTCCCCGGCTGGCGCGAGAAGCTGGGCGTGCATAAGTAAGTCGAAAGCACGCAAGCAAGCAGTGAAAACGCCCCCGGCTTGCTGGGGGCGTTTTTCTTCCGGCATCAAAACTCTTTCCGCACTCCGGATAAGGCGCAACCCCGGATATGGAGCACGCAATGAGCACCGACAAAGAGCAATACAAAGTCCACGCAGAACCCTACTACCAGGCCCAGGGCAAGGAAGTGACGCTGTACGAAGCCGCCTACCGCAACCGCCTGCCGGTGATGGTGAAAGGCCCTACCGGCTGCGGCAAATCCCGCTTCATCGAATACATGGCCTGGAAGCTGGGCAAGCCGCTGATTACCGTCGCCTGCAACGAAGACATGACCGCCAGCGATCTGGTCGGCCGCTACCTGCTGGAAGCCAACGGCACCCGCTGGCTGGACGGCCCGTTGACCACCGCCGCCCGCATCGGCGCCATCTGCTATCTGGATGAAATCGTCGAAGCGCGCCAGGACACCACCGTGGTGATCCACCCGCTGACCGACCACCGCCGCACCCTGCCGCTGGACAAGAAGGGCGAACTGCTCCATGCCCATCCGGATTTTCAGTTGGTGATTTCCTACAACCCCGGCTATCAGTCGCTGATGAAGGATTTGAAGCAGTCCACCAAACAGCGTTTCACCGCCTTCGATTTCGATTATCCGAATGCCGAGTTGGAAACCACCATCCTGGCCAAAGAAACCGGCCTCGACGAAGCCGTCGCCGGCCAGTTGGTGAAGATCGCGCACACCGCCCGCAACCTGAAAGGCCACGGCCTCGACGAAGGCATCTCCACCCGTCTGCTGGTGTACGCCGCCACGCTTATCAAGGATGGTGTGGACCCGGTGGACGCCTGCCGCATGGCACTGGTGCGCCCGATCACCGACGACGCCGATATTCGCGAAACTCTGGATCACGCCATCGACGCGACGTTTGCATAGATGGCGGTGTTGAAACGCGCTATGCTGATGTATCAACATTGTTTCTACGTGGAGTAACGCCATGACCCAACAAGTTCTGCGGAAATGGGGCAACAGTCCCGCTGTGCGCATCCCTGCCGCCGTCATGGAAGCGGCGCATCTGACGCTGGAGCAGACGGTCGAGGTCAAGGCGATGGATGGCCGGGTGATCATTGAACCGATTGCGCCAACCTATAGCCTCGATGCCTTGCTGGCCGGTATGACGGAGGAAAATCGTCACGAAGTGGTTGATTTCGGCTTGCCGCAAGGACGAGAACAACTCTGATGGCCGCGCCCTATGTGCCGGATTATGGAGACATCGTCTGGCTGGATTTCACCCCGCAAAGCGGCCATGAGCAGGCTGGACGGAGGCCCGCCGTGGTGTTGAGCCCCAAGGCCTACAACACAAAATCCGGCTTGCTGGTGTGCGTCCCCATCACCAATCAGATCAAGGGCTATCCCTTCGAAGTCATGTTGAGTGGCCAAGGCGCCACGGGCGCCGCCCTGGCCGACCAGGTGAAAAGCCTGGATTGGCAAACCCGGCAGGCGGAGCGCAAGGGACGCGCAACACCTGGGGAAATCTCGGAAATCCGCGCCAAAATCAGCGCCCTGTTGATGTTGAATTCACCAATGCCATGACCGAAACCGAATACCAGCACCCCCTGATGCAGGCCTACTGGGCCCAACTCGACAGCGGCTTCAAAGCGGTCGAGGAGGTGTTCGAGGACGTCATGGCGGAAGCCCTGGCCATCCTCAGCCGCGAAGGCATCGACGCCTACCTGGAAGCCGCCCGTGTCATCGGCAAGCTGGGGCGCGGTGTCGAACCCATGCTGGCGTTTATGGAGGAGTGGCCCACCAGCGCCAAGGCCATCGGTGAAAGTGGCCTGCCCACGATCATGGCCGTGATCCAGCGCATGCAGAAATCGCCCAACGGCCGCGCCATCACGCCCTTCCTGCAAACCCTGGCGCCGGTCGCACGCAAGCTGCACTCCCAGGAACGGATGGGGCGTTATCTGGAGATCGTCCTGGATTTCATGGAGCGCACCACCGGTTCCATCCACGGCCACCACACCACCTTCCCCAGCCCCGGCCTACCCGATTTTTTCGCTCAGGCGCCATTCCTGCTGGGCCAACTCAGTGTGGCAGGCCTGAGGAACTGGGTGGAGTACGGCATTCGCAACTACCGCAGCCACCCGGAACGGCAGCGGGACTACTTCAGCCTGCAATCCGCCGACAGCCGCGCCGTACTGCAACGTGAGCGCCATGGCACCCTGTTCATGGACGTGGAGCGCAAGCTCGACCTCTACCTGCGCGGCTTGTGGCAGGAATCGGAACAACTGGTGCCCTACTCCACCGCCTTCGACGAGTTGCGCCGGCCGGTGCCGTATTACGACAAGCTGGGCATGCGCATTCCGGATGTGTATGACGACTTCATCCTCCCCGTGAAAGCGGGCTTGCCCGCGAATGGCGGCGTTGTAATCGCGGGCAAGCTCGCTCCTACGGCAGACGTCACCCACATCCCCGGCATCGACCGTTACCGCGCCACCCTCGCCCATATGGTCGGCCACCGCCGTTGGACGCAAGCCCAGATCGCCGACAACTGGAGCCCGTTTCAGCGCATGGCGGTGGAGTTTTTCGAGGACTGCCGCGTCGAAATCCTGCTCTGCCGCGAATATCCCGGCCTGCGGCGGATCTTCCTGGCGCTGCATCCGACGCCGGTCGAAGCCGCCTGCGACCCGGAGACCACCTCCTGTCTGCGCCACCGCATGGCCATGTTGTCGCGCGCCCTGCTCGACCCGGATCATGGCTACGGCGATGCCGACCTGCTCGACTTTGTAAAACGCTTCCACGCCCTGATGGGCGAAGGTGAGTCAGCGAAACTGAGCAACACCAAGGAAATCGCCGTACTGGCGCTGAGCTACGTCGCCAAGACCCGCCGCCAGAGCGACCAGCTGGCCAAGGTTCACTTCGCCGACACGGTGGTCGACTACCGCGACGACAACCGCCAGATGTGGAAATTCATCGAGGATAGCGACGACGAAGAGATGTTCGAGAAGGAGAAGAAGCGCACGCCGAGCGATGAAGTCAAGGGCCTGCCGCCGCGCCACTATCCGGAATGGGATTACCACAGCCAGAGCTACCGCCCGGATTGGGCCAGCGTCTACGAGGCCCTGCATCCCAAGGGCAACCCCGCCGACATCGACAAACTGTTGTTGAAGCACGCCGCCCTGGCCAAACGCCTGAAACGCATCCTCGATCTGCTGAAACCGCAGGACAAGGTGCGCATCCGCTACCAGGAAGAAGGGAGCGAACTCGACCTCGACGTGGCGCTGCGCTCCCTGATCGACTTCAAAGGCGGTGCCACGCCCGACCCGCGCATCAACATGAGCCACCGCACCAACGGCCGCGACATCTCGGTGATGCTGTTGCTCGACCTGTCGGAATCGCTCAACGAGAAAGCCGCCGGCAGCGAGCAGAGCATCCTCGAACTCAGCCAGGAAGCCGTCTCACTGCTGGCCTGGGCGGTCGAACAACTGGGCGACCCCTTCGCCATCGCCGGCTTCCACTCCAACACCCGCCACGACGTGCGTTACCTGCATATCAAGGGCTACAGCGAACGCTGGGGCGACGACGCCAAGGCCCGCCTGGCCGCCATGCAGGCCAACTACTCCACCCGCATGGGTGCGGCCATGCGCCACGCCGCCCACTACCTGGAAGCGCGCCCGGCCGACAAGAAGCTGATGCTCATCCTCACCGACGGCCAACCCTCGGACATCGACACCCACGACGACCAACTTCTGATCGAAGACGCTCGCCAGGCCGTGAAGGAACTCGACCGCAAAGGCATCTTCACCTACTGCATCAGCCTCGACCCGAAGGCCGACGAATACGTCAGCGGCATCTTCGGCCGGCAATACACCGTGATCGACAATATCCAGCGCCTGCCGGAGAAATTGCCGGAATTGTTCCTGGCGCTGACGAAATAGATCGGGTCAGCGCAGCCATACCCCGACGCCGCTGACCGCACCCGATCCCGAGCTATTCTCGCGGCATGTATATCCGTCGCGTAACCACCCGCCGCACCGCCTCCGGCGAGACCTGTCACAGCTACCGTCTGGTCGAATCCTGCCGTGAAGGCGGCCGCGTCCGCCAGGTCGCCTTGCTCAACCTCGGCCGCCATTTCGACCTGCCTGAAGCGCTCTGTGCTCGCCTGGGTCAACTCCTCGGCAACCCAGGGCGTGCTGGTTCCCGTTGATCTGCCCGAAGCCGTGGAAACCCATGCCCAGGCCCTCGCCGCGCGCTTCGTCGCGCGCGCCCGTCAACCGGAACGAATACTTCGGTTTCCGTCTCGCCAGAACCCGTTAACCCACGTTTAACAGACCCCATATTTTCTCTATACAAATCAATAAGTTATCGCGTACAGGTGTTTTTTAGCCCCTGTTTTCGCGTAATTCCGTGTTCAGACGATCAGTTTCTTGGTCCCTCCTGGCGCCGGATTGATT
>JAUYFG010000243.1 GCA_030690985.1 Pseudomonadota bacterium | reverse complement strand
CGGCTTCGTAGGCCTGATCAGAAGAACGAAGCCGGCGAGACGCCGGCGCTACATATTTGCCTTGGTTTTCAATGCCCGGCCGGTTTGCCGGCGCGTTTGTTGGCGTCGAAACCACCCTTGGCCTTCCAGCCCTCGTAGCCGTCCTGCAACACCTTCACGTTGTCGTAACCCAGCAGACGCAGGGCAAACACCGCCTGAGCGGACAGCGAGCCGGAGTTGCAATACACCACCACCATGCGGTCCTTCGGCAGTTCGCCGCGCCGTGCCACCGCCTGCCGCCATTCGATGTTGATCGCGCCGGGGATATGGCCCTTGGCGAACTGCGCGGCGTCGCGGGCATCGACCACGAATACGTTTTTCCAGTCTTCGGCGGGAATCTGTTCCGGCCAGATCAGGCTGCTGCCGTATTCGGTGAAATCCACATATTCCTCGATGGCTTTCACCACCACCGCGTTTTTATCAACATCGGCTGCGGGGGCGACGCTGGGAAAAGTCAGGGCGAAGGCAAGCAGCAGGGGGCGCAAAGTCATGGGAGAGTCCTTTCGTGAGGGTCAATCGTCCGCCGGATTCAACCGGGGCAGGGTTTCTTCGGAGAACAAGGCGACCAGCAGGCCAGAGACGAACATCGCGCCTCCCACCAACCAGAAGGTGATTTCCAGACTGCCGGTGACGGCGGCGGCGACGCCCAGCACCAGGGCGCCGACGGCGTAGCCGAAATCGCGCCAGAAGCGGTAGATGCCGATGGCGGAACCACGCCAGTCCGGGTGGGCGATGTCGGCCACCGACGCCGAGAGGGTGGGATAGAGCAGCGCCATGCCGAAGCCCGACAGCGTGGCCGCCAGGGCCAGGCCGGTGGTCGACTCCAGCAAGGGCATCACGGCGACACCGCCGCCGCACAGCCACATGCCGAGGACGATGGGTTTGAGGCGGCCGATGCGGTCGGACAAGCGGCCGGTGAAAAATTGCGAGACACCCCAGGTGATGCCATAGGCGCCCACCAGCCAGCCGATCTCGGTCAGCGGTACGCCGCGCTGGAACAGCCAGACCGGGAAGATCACCCACATCCAGGCATCGACGAACTTCTCCACCAGGCCGGCCTGGCTGATGGCGGCCAGGCGTTTATCGCGCCAGGACATGAGGGTGAACATTTCCCAGGTGCCGGGCTGGGCCGAAACATGCTTCGGGTAACGTGCTTTCGGCCCGGTGGCCGTGGCGTGCTGCTTCGCCTCCAAACGCGCCCAGGGCAGGGTTTCCTCGACCCACAAGAGGGTGGCCAAACCGGCCGCGCCGATGGCCGCGAGGCCGAACCACAACAGACCCGTTCGCGCACCGAAATGTTCGGCCAGATAGGCGGTAATGATGCCGGCGATGGCGACGCCGACATAGCCGGAGAACTCGTTGACGCCGATGGCGAAGCCGCGCTGGTCGCCGCGCGCCAGGTCGAGTTTGGAAGTCTGGGTCATCGACCAGGTGAAGCCCTGGTTGACGCCCAGCAACACCGTGGCGGCGACGATCCAGCCCCAGGACGGCGCGAAATAGATCATCAGCGGAATCGGCACGGCGGACAGCCAGCCCCAGAACAGCACCTTCTTCCTGCCAAGCCGCTCGGACAGCCGCCCGGCAACGAAGTTGAGCGAGCCCTTCACCACCCCGAAGGCGACCACGAAGCTGGTCAGCAGCAGAAAGGAACCGCGCGGCACGCCGAATTCCGTCTCGGACAAGGCCGGCACGACGGTGCGCATCATGCCCAGGGTGAGGCCGACGAAAAACACCTGGGCGACCTGGTGGGCGAATTGGGCGAAGTTGTCGCGGATACCGTGGTTCATTGTTTCTCCGTCATTCCCGCGAACGCGGGAATCCAGTTTGTTCATCAAAACAGGTTTTGAACGGCAATCAGATTGACGACCTGATAGGGGTAGGAAAGGGCTCTCGCCCTCCCCTCCCTCCGAACCGTGCGTGCGGTTCTCCCGCACACGGCTCTCCAGTTGGTGGTTTCTCGTCGAGATTGGCTCGCCTGCCGTCGGGCTTCGACCATGGTGAAAAGCCCTGCCGCAGCGAAGAATGCATTTGGCCAGCGACCATGGTCGGCATAGCACCGGCCAAAGCCCGGACGTTTCTCCTGTTTGCGCAGGAGCGCCCG
>JAUYFG010000238.1 GCA_030690985.1 Pseudomonadota bacterium | reverse complement strand
GGGGCGGATTCGTAGCCCGGATGCAGCGCAGCGGAATCCGGGGGGTTTTGTGCCGCGAATCCCGGATTCCGCTGCGCTGCATCCGGGCTACCTAATTCGGTGGTTATCGCGGGCACGCCCGCTCCTACGAGGGCGTGCTCGGCCGATACGGGGCCGGGGGGCCGTGCGTAGGATGTGGTGAGCGCAGCGAACCGCATCGAACCCCGGTTCAAAAGGTCTGCTGGAGGTTGAACCAGGCGCGCAGGGCGTCACGCTCGGTGACCTGGGTTGGCGGTTCACCCAGGCGGGTGGCGAGGGTGAGGCGGGCGGACAGGCCGCTGCTGTTGCTCCAGGCGAGTTCGCCGCCGGCGCCGTAGAGGCCGTAGCCGTTGCGCTGGCCGGCGGCGAGGGCGCCGGGGTAGAGGTTCTGGTTGAGTTGGGCGTAGCCGGCATCGAGGAAGGCGGTGATGCGGGTGCGGCCGGGCAACGGAACGGTCCATTCCAGGTGGGCGATGAGGCCGGCATCGGCGGCGGATTCGCCGGTGGCGTAGGCGCGCACGGCGTGGGGGCCGCCCAGGGCGAGTTTTTCCGAGGAGTCCAGATTGCCGTCGGCGAACTGGCCTTCGAGCTTGAGCGCCAGGCTTTGGCCGTTGTTCAGGTCGAACTGGCCGCGCCCGTCCGCTCGCACTACGGCGTAATGGCCCTGGGTGCGACCGGCGGCGGCATCCGCCGCCTGCTGGGCGGGGTTGCGGCCGAGGTCGAGGTCGCCCAGGGTGAGGCTGGCGCGGCCCTGGTAGAGCCGGCCCGGCGCGGCGAGGACGCCGGAGAGGCCGAGGGTGGCGAGATCGATGCGTTTGTCGGCGCTGTTGCCGGCGTTGGTGTCGTCCTTCAGCGCCTTGTGTTCCAGGCTGGCGCTGGCATGAAGCTTTCCGGTCTGGCTGAGGTGCAGGGGATAGACGGCGTTGAGGGCGGTGATGCGGGAGTCGCCTTGCGCACCCAGAGCGGCGAAGGCGCCGTCCAGGTCGTAGCGCATCCAGGTCTGGTTCAGGCCCAGTTTGAGGCCGTGGTTGCCGACCGGGCGCTGGTAGCTGGTCAGGAGGTAGTCGAGGCCTTCGCCGTGGGTGAAGCGCAGGCGCGCCAGGTCACCGCGCCCGCCGTGGTATTGGATGCCGGCATTGAGGCGAGTCTGGCCGCTGGATTCGGCGCCGTAGGTGTCCAGGCCGAGGTCGCCGCTCCAGGGCGGCAGGCCGGCCGTGTCCACCAGCAGGTCGCCGGTGCCGACGCTGGCGCCCGAACGCAGGCTGGCGCGCACGCCGGCATGGCCGAGGTCTTCCAGGAGCAGCAGGCCGCGTTCCAGGTCGGCGCGGCGGATCGGCCGGCCAGCGGCGATACCCTGGGTTTCCAGAGCGGCGCGCAGGGTGTCCGGGTCGAGGCCGGCGCCCGGCTTGACTTCGCCATAGCGGCCTTCGACCACATGCAGGGTGAGGATGCCCTCGGCGGCGGCCTGCGGCGGCAGGTAAGCGCGGGCGACGAAGTAGCCGGCCGCGCGGTAATGCCGGGTGATGCGGGCGGCGGCTTCGCGCGCCTGGGCGAGGGTGATTTCCCGGCCTTCGAGGTCGGCCAGCAGCGCGGCCAGGGTGGCCGCCGGGAACAGGGTGGCGCCTTCGATGCGGAATTGTTGGACGCGGATGCTCTGGTCGGCGGTTTCCGGGCCGGCGGCCGTCTCGGCCGGGCGACTTTCCGGCGGGAGCTGAATGCTTGGAGGTTGGGCGGCGGCTTCCGGGGGCCGCAGGGTGTCGAGCAGGCGGCCGGCATCGGGGGCGGCGGCCAGGGCCGGAAGGGTGAAGGCCAGGCCGATGCCGGCCAGCAGGTTATTTAGTGCGGTGCGGTGCGCAAGAGTCGTGCCACGTCCAGCCTCCCAACAGTTTGATTGGGCCGGATTATTTCAGGTTTAAGGGGAATCCCCTATTACCCGTTGGGGGGGGTGATGCGGTTCGCTATCGCTCACCACATCCTACGGCCAGGCCAATCCCCCAACCACACTCCGTAGGATGTGGTGAGCGATAGCGAACCGCATCAATTTGTCACCGCGTGCCCCCCAGCATTTCGGCGGCGTGTTCGCGGGTGGCGTCGGTGATTTTTACCCCGCCCAACATGCGCGCGACTTCCTCGACGCGGGCTTCGCTTTCCAGTCTGAGCACGCGCGAGAGGGCATGGCCGGACTGGGTGGTCTTGCTGACCTGGTAGTGCTGGGCGGCGCGGGCGGCGACTTGCGGGAGGTGGGTGACGCAGAGCACTTGGCGGGTCTGGCCCAGGTCGGCGAGGAGGCGGCCGACGATTTCGGCGACGCCGCCGCCGATGCCGGAATCGACTTCGTCGAAGATCAGGGTGGGGGCGCCGGAGACGCCGGAAAGCACGGTTTGCAGGCCTAGACCGACGCGGGAGAGTTCGCCGCCGGAGGCGGTTTTCGCGAGGGGTTTCAGGCTCTGGCCGGCGTGCGGGGAGACGCGGAATTCGACGTCTTCCAGGCCATGCGCGGCGGGCTCGCCGGCAATGAGGCCGGCTTCGAAGGCGCCGCCCTGCATGGCGAGGTGCTGCATGGCGGCGCTGACCGCCTTATCCAGGCGACCGGCGGCTTCGCCACGTTGTTGTGTGAGCTTGTCGGCCAACTTGCGATAAGCCGCCTCGGTTTCGCTCTCCCTGCATTGCAGGGCTTCCAGATCGCCGGCCGCGCCAAGTTCGAGCAATTGCGCACGGGCCTCGGTGAGGGTTTCCGGGAGGTCTTCGGGGCGTAGGCGGAATTTGCGCGCGGCGTCCTGGACGGCGGCGATGCGCGCTTCGGCGTCGGCGAGGGCTTGCGGGTCGAGGTCGACGCGCTCGGCGTAACGGGTGAGTTCGCGGGCGGCTTCCTGCAAGGTGTCGGCGGCGCTTTCCAGGATGCCGAGGGGTTCGGCCAGGCTGGGGTCGATTTCGGCGAGTTCGCTCAACTTGCCGCGCGCATCGCGCAGACGGGAAAGGACACAGTCGCCGTCGTCGTCAAGCAGCGCGGCGGCGGCCTGGGAGCCGGCGAGAAGGTCGGCGGCATGGGCCAGGCGGCGATGCTCTTCCTGCGAGGCGGCCCAGCCTTCTTGGGTAAAAGCCAGGGCGGTGAGTTCGTTTACCGTCCAGGTGAGACGTTCGCGTTCGGCTTCCTGCTCGCCGGCATGGCTTTCCGCATTCTCGCGGCGCGCGCGGGCGTCCCGCCAGGCGCGGAAAGCGTCGGCGACTTCAGCGGCCAGCGGCGTGGAACCGGCGTAGGCGTCGAGCAGACGGCGCTGCTCGGCACTCTTGAGCAGGGAGTAGTGGGCATGCTGGCCGTGTATATCGACCAGATGCTCGCCCGCTGCCTTGAGTTGCTGGGCGGTGGCGGCGCGGCCGTTGATGAAAGCGCGGGAGCGGCCGCCGGCGTCGATCACGCGGCGCAGGAGAAGGATGCCCTCCTCGCCCGCCAGATCGTTCTCCTCCAGCCAGGCGACCAACTCCGGCAGGCCCTCCAGGGAAAACTCGGCCGCCACTTCGGCGCGCTGGGTGCCTTCGCGCACCACCCCGGCGTCGGCGCGTTCACCGAGAACCAGGGAAAGCGCGTCGAGCAGGATGGACTTGCCGGCGCCGGTTTCACCGGTGAGCACGGAGAAGCCGGCATGGAAATCGAGTTCCAGGCGATCAACCAGGACGAAGTCGGTGAGGGTCAGGGAGAGGAGCATGGCTGGGTCACTTGTAGCGCAGGCGTCTCGCCTGCACGTTCTTCTGGTTGCTTTTTGCGGGGAGCAGGCGAGCCCTGAAGGATACCGTCCCTAAGGGACATAACGCCTGCGCTACAGGGGTCACAACTTCTCCCCCCAATGCAGCTTCTGCCGGAGGGTGTCGTAGTAGTTGTGGCCGATGGGGTGGAGCAGGCGCACGGTGTTCCTGGCGCGCTGGATCACCACGCGGTCGCCGATCTGCAGGTCGGCGTGCTGCTGGCCGTCGAAGTGGACGCGGGCGTCGGCGGCGTGGATCAGGTTGATCTCGATCTCGGAATGGCTGTTCACCGCGATCGGCCGCGCGGACAGCGTATGCGGGCAGATCGGCACCATCACCACCGCTTCCAGGGTGGGATGCAGGATCGGGCCGCCGGACGACAGGGCATAGGCGGTGGAGCCGGTGGGCGAGGCCACCACCAGGCCATCGGCGCGCTGGCTGTAGACGAACTGGTTGTCGATGTAGACCTCGAATTCGATCAGGCGGCCCAGGGTGCTCTTGCTCACCACCACATCGTTGAAGGCATAGGCGGCGATCAGGATGTCCTCGGCACGCTCCACACTGGATTCCAGCATGATCCTGTCCTCCGCCACATACTGGCCGGAGAGCATTTCATCCAGGGTGGAGAACATGGTGTCGATGGACACGTCGGCGAGAAAACCGAGGCGGCCCTGATTGACGCCGATCAGCGGCACGCGATGGTCCACCAGGGTGCGGGCGATGTTGAGCAGGGTGCCGTCGCCGCCCATGACGATGGCCAGATCCGCCACCGCGCCGATCTCATCGAGCGTCGCCACCGGGTACTCGCAGGTTTCGCAGGTTTCCGCCGTGTGCGCGGTAATCATCACCGCATGCCCGCGCTTTCTGAGATAGTCCGCCAGGCGCAACAAAGAACCGGCGCTGCCGGGCCGGTTATATTTGCCCACCAGGGCGATGGTCTTGAAATCTGAATTCATGGCGTGAAATTATAGCCGTCCACCACCTGCCGCCCGCCATGCTCAACGACCGTGCTCGTCTTCTCCTCAAGTTCCTCGTCGAACGCTATATCGAAGACGGCCAACCGGTGGGCTCGCGCACCCTGTCCCAGCACACCGGGCTGAATCTCTCGCCCGCTTCCATCCGCAACGTGATGGCCGATCTGGAAGAAGGCGGCTTCATCGCCAGCCCACACACCTCGGCCGGGCGCGTGCCGACGTCGCGCGGCTATCGCCTGTTCGTGGACACCCTGTTGACGGTGAAGCCGCTGGCGCAGGGCGAAGTGCGCCAGATCGAAGCCACCCTGGTGCCCAACGACCCGCAGCAACTGGTCAACGCCGCCGCGCACCTGCTGGCCGAACTCAGCGCCTATGCCGGCGTGGTGCTGACGCCGAAGCGGCGCAACCTGGGCCTGCGCCAGATCGAATTCCTGAGCCTGTCGGACAAGCGACTCCTGCTCATCATGGTCACCGCCGAAGGCGAAGTGCAGAACCGCGTGATCGTCACCGAACGGCCCTACGACCCCAGCCAACTGGTGCGTGCCGCCAACTATTTCAATCAAAACTTCACCGGATGCTCCTTCGAGCAGGTTCAGCCGCGCCTGGCGCGTGAGTTGGTGCAACTCCAGTCGGACATCAGCCAGCTCATGGAGGCGGTGGTCAATGTCGGCACCGAGGCGTTCAGCGGCGTCGGTAAGGAATATGTGCTCTCGGGCGAACGCAACCTGCTCGGCAGCCCGGACCTGTTTTCCAATATGGGTCGATTGCGCGAACTGTTCGGCCTGTTCGAACAAAAAACCGAACTCATGCAACTGCTCGACGTCAGCCATGCCGCCAGCGGTGTGCAACTATTCATCGGCGCGGAATCGGGCGTCGCTCCGCTCGATGAGTGCAGCGTCATCGCCGCGCCTTACGAGGTGGACGGCGAAGTCGTCGGCACCCTCGGCGTCATCGGCCCTACCCGCATGGCCTACGAACGGGTAATCCCCATCGTCGACATCACCGCCAAGCTGCTGTCGAACGCGCTGTCGTACCACTGAGGCGATTTCGGATTTCGGATTTCGGATTTCGGATTTCGGATTTCGGATATAAAAGCCCGCGCCGATCCATCCGCCATCCGAAATCCGAAATCCGCAATCCACAATCCGAAATCGACCATGCCCTACTACCTCCCGGAACCTCCTTACCAACACGACCAGGCCGCCCGCGTCGGCATTCTGCTGATCAACCTGGGCACGCCGGAGGCGCCGACGGCGGCGGCGGTGCGGCCGTATCTCAAGGAGTTTCTCTGGGATCGCCGCGTGGTGGAGATTCCCCGTCCGGTCTGGTGGCTCATCCTCAACGGCATCATCCTCAACACCCGACCGGCCAAGTCCGCCGAGAAATACGCCGCGATCTGGCGACCGGAAGGCTCGCCGCTACAGGTCTATACGGAGCGAATGACCAAACTGCTCAAGGGCAGCCTCGGCGAACGCCTGGGCCAACCCGTGCTTGTGGACTACGCCATGCGCTATGGCCAACCCAGCGTGGCGGAGAAAATTCAGGCCATGAAGGCGCAAGGCGTCGACCGCCTGCTGATCGTGCCGCTCTATCCGCACTATGCCGCCAGCAGCACCGGTTCCGCCCTCGACGCGGTGTGGCAAACCCTGCTGCACACCCGCAATCCACCGGAAACCCGCTCGATCAAGCATTTCCACGACCACCCCGGCTACCTCGGCGCCCTGCGCCAGAGCGTGGAAGCCTACTGGGCGGAACATGGCCGCCCCGAGGTACTGGTGATGAGTTTCCACGGCACACCGCGCCGCACGCTCGACCTGGGCGACCCCTACCACTGCGAATGCCGAAAAACCGGGCGCCTGCTGGCGGAAGCCTTGGGCCTGGCCCCCGAACAGTTCCGCATCAGCTTCCAGTCGCGTTTCGGCCGCGCCGAATGGTTGCAACCGTATACCGCCGCGACCCTGGAAGAACTCGGCCGCAGCAAGACCCGGCGCGTGGATGTGATCTGCCCCGGCTTCGTCGCCGATTGCCTGGAAACCCTGGAAGAAATCGCCATGGAAGGAAAAACCACCTTCCTCAATGCTGGCGGCGGCGAGTTCCGCTACATCCCGGCACTCAACGACCGCACCCTGTGGATAAGCGCCCTCGCCGACCTCACCCAATCGCATCTGGCTGGCTGGATCAGCGAAACCTGGGGCGAGGCGGCTGAAAATCAGGAAGGCCAACAACGACTCCAACAGGCATGCGGCCTGGGGGCGAAAAAATAGCGGAAACCCGCACCAATATTAGGGTTTGCTTGTTGACTGGTATGTTTTGACCGGCAACAATCCCGCCGCCATACCAACTTTGACTTAGGTCAATTCGGCTTTTTGGGCAACCAATCCCCTGAACTACGGTATCCCTCACTGGGTAACCGCTTTGTTTATTTTCTGGAGGAGCATATGAAGAAATCCATCGCTTTGACCCTGCTGATCGCGGGTGCGCTGGGCGCCGCCGCCTCGGCCCACGCCGATCCGCGTGCCCGTTTCATCGCCGCGAACTGTTCTTACTGCCACGGCCCCGATGGCCATAGCCGAGGCGCCGTTCCCAGTCTGGCCGGTCTCGAATCCAAGTATTTCGTCGACCAGATGAAGGCGTTCCGCGATGGCTCCCGCCCCGGCACCGTGATGCAGAAACACGCGATGGGTTATACCGAGGCCGAGTATGAACTCATGGGCAAGTGGTTTGCCGCCCACAAGTAACGGACGAGAAGGAAAAAACATGACAATTGATCGCCGCGAATTTCTGAAAGTATCCGCCGGTGCCGCCGGCGCCGTCACCCTGTCCGGCCTGGCCGGCTGCGCTTCCACCAGCATCGCCGATGCCAAACCCAAGGTCGTTGTCGTCGGAGCCGGTTTCGGTGGCGCCACCTTCGCCCGTTACATCAAGATGTGGGCTCCCCAGGCGGAAGTCACCCTCATCGAACCCAACGCCGTCTTTACCTCCTGCCCGTTCTCGAACACGGTGCTGGCAGGCACGAACAAGATGGAAGACATCACCCTGCCCTACGACTACATCAAGAAAGTCGTGGACAACTTCGTGCCGGATACCGTCACCGCCATCGATAACGCCAAGCAGACCGTCACCACGGCCGGCGGCAAGACCTTCGCCTATGACCGTCTGGTCCTGGCCGGCGGCATCGAGCTGCTGTATGACAAGGTGCAAGGCTATGACGCCGAAACCCAGAAAACCATCAAGCACGCCTGGAAGGCCAGCCCGGATCAGACCGGCGTCCTGCGTAAGCAACTGGAAGCCATGCCCGACGGCGGCACTTTCGTGATGTCGGTACCCAAGGCTCCGTATCGCTGCCCGCCCGGCCCCTACGAGCGCGCCTGCATGGTGGCCAGCTACTTCAAGCAGGCCAAGCCCAAGTCCAAAGTCATCGTTCTGGACGGCAATCCGGATGTCGCGTCCAAGAAGGGGCTGTTCGTGGCCGCCTGGACGAAGCACTTCGGTTACGGCACCGCCAACAGCATGATCGACTACCGCCCGAACAACATGCCGCGTTCCATCGATGCCAAGAAGATGATGGTCGGCACCGAGTTCGACGATGTGAAAGGCGATGTCATCAACGTGGTTCCGCCCATGCGCGCCGCCAAGGTTACCGGCATGGCCGGTGTCCGCACCGGCAACGACGGCACCTGGTGTCCGATCAACTACCTGACCTTCGAGTCCACCGTCGTGCCCAATGTCCACATCCTGGGCGACTCGGCGCTGACCAACTTCCCGAAGTCAGGTTCCGTGGCCAACAACACCGGCAAGATGTGCGCCTACGCCATGGCGGAAATGTTCGCCGGCCGTCAGCCAGATCCGTCTCCGGTCGTGACCAACACCTGCTACTCCGGCACCGGCATGGGCACCGCCTTCCACGTAGCCACCGTATTCCGCTGGGATCCCGAGAAGAAAGCCCTGGTGCCGCCGAAAGGTGCCAACGGCGTCTCCAAGGAAGAAAGCGAACTGGAAATGGCCTATATGGAGTCCTGGGCCAAGAACGTCTGGGCCGATACCCTGGGCTTGCCGGAGAGCTACAACTTCACCGCCAAGGGCTGATTCAGCCGTCCGGTGTAACGAAAGGGGCCTTCGGGCCCCTTTTTTGAAGTGGACCCCTGCGTCAAGACAAAAACCCACCTGATTTAAGCTGTGCATTCGACTTGATTAGCAGCTGGACGGCGCTGCCCCGGTTTTGCCTTTGACTCGGCCGTTGCTGTGGCCTTTGACTTTGCTTCTGCGGTGGA
>JAUYFG010000025.1 GCA_030690985.1 Pseudomonadota bacterium | reverse complement strand
GGCGGTAGCCCAAAACGTCTTCGCAGACTTCATGGTAGCGGCCCACGCCCTGCGCCCAGCCCAAGCGCCAGTCGCCCAGCGCGCGGCCCCCGGCGCGCAGGGTGAAAGGCTGGTCCGGGCCGGGTTGGGCGCGGGGGGGGGCGGCGCGCGGGGGGGAAGATGAAACCGGGTTGAAACAGCGTTTTCATGATGTCGTTCACCTTCATGCCACGGGCTCGATGCGCAGTTCCGCTGTGCCCACGCCTTCCGGCCCCCCGAGGTTGAATCGTTTTTGCGCATTGGGCCGGTACAACAGGCGTTCTCCCAGCGGTTGCCCGGCCAGCCAGGCACCGTTACGCCCGCGATTGATGAGTTGGAGTTCACCCTGAGTGCGGTCGAAACCTTGCAAGACGAGGTGGCGATCAGAAACCCAGGGGTGTTCGCCGGTATTGTAGCCAGCAAAAGTGATGGCCAGCCCCTGGCGATATTCACCGCTGTCGAGCGGCGCACAGCCGATGGCGAAGGGGAGCTGGTCTTCGTACACGTCGAAGCTTTGTTCGGGGCCTGGCCCGTTCTTGTCATGGGCGCGGGCGACGAGACGGGCGATAGGTTGGCGCGCGGGACGAATGGTGGTATTGAGCGGGGTTTCGCCCATTTGCACGGCGGGCTTGGCCAGGGTGGTGCGCAAGGGGGTGGCACCCAGGGGCACCTTGGACACGAGCGACGGGGGCGCTGGCTCAGGGGCGGGTTCCACCGGCTTGGGTTCTTCGACGGGGACTGCTTCCGGGCGGGCCGGCAGGCTGATATAGCCGCCCTGGAAGACGAAGCGCAGCTTGAGCGATGTGCCGCCCCAGCTTGCAAGCACTTCCACCGGCTGGCCGTCGAGCAGGGTTTCCGGCGCTTCCAGGGTGACGCCATAGAACTCGGTGCAATCGAGCAGATGCGCGCCCCGGGCTTTTTCGATGCGAGCGCGGGCGAGGCGGTTGAGGCCCTCCGCAGGGAGTTTGACCAGCGCGTTGTGGAGGCTTTCGCCATAAGACGGGATCACGATACGCAGCGCCTGGATGCGGTAACCCAACAGCGCATCGGCATGCACCGGGGCGACGACATCGGCGATGAAGCGGGTGGTGGCGGTGGTGAGCGCTTCGCGAAAGGCGTCGATGAGCGGCAGGGTCGGGTGCGTGGACTCCGGCTCCAGGCGGGGCTCTTCGAGTAGCCGGCCGAGATCCCTGCGTACCGGGTCGGTATCGGGGGCACCGTTGATGAGGTCGTGCAGGTATTGCTTGAGGGTGCGGGCTTGCATGGCGTTGCTCCTGAAAGTGCCTCTTTCGAGGCGAAAGTGAATGCGGTGGGACTGCGTGACCGGCGCCCGCAGCAAACGATGCGGGATGCCAAGTTGGATGAGGCCGTGCGCCAAGGCGCGGATTTCGCCGCTGTCCGCAGGCCAGGCCAGGGCAATGTCGATCGCTTCGATGCGCTGTCCGGCGTAGCGGTGTTGCACATCGAGCAAGGCGTCGTTGAGGTCGGCCAACAGGGTGGCGGCGTCTTCAGCGCGGCTCGTGGCGGTGTGAGCGGGTAATCGGGTCATGGCGCGTTCCTTCGGGCGTTCTTGTTGGCTTACTCGTCGCTTGATGGGAAAACGGCTCATATTTTTTGTTGGTATTTATGTGCTAGTCGTGGTGGTGGGGGTGATGGGTTTCGCGAAGCTCAACCCATCCTACGAGTGGGGTATCCGCCTGCCCACGTAGGATGGGTTGAGCGCTAGCGAAACCCATCAACCCCCCCACCGCCGCCATTGATGGGTTTCGCGAAGCTCAACCCATCCTACGGTTGGGGTATCGGCCTGCCCACGTAGGATGGGTTGAGCGCTAGCGAAACCCATCATTCCCACCCCCGTCCGCCGGCGAACCAGCGCCGGGCGATCAGCAGGGCGATTTCGGCTGCGACGTTGCTGCCTTCTTCGTTGGCGCTGTCGAGCCGGCCGTCGCGCCGTCAGTTGCGTTCCGTCAGTACGACGATGGCGATGCGGTAGCCGCCATCGCGCGGCCCGGCGTAACCGGCGAACCATTTGATGGGGGCGAGTTCGCAGTAGCTGCGCTCATGGCCGCGCGCCTGGCGGCAGCGTTCCAACCGGGCTTGCGGGGTGAGGCGGTCATGGGGGAACAGAGGGGTGGCGGTCTTGCCGGCGACCACGATGGGCGCTGCGTCATCTTGCCGACAGGCGATTTCACCGGCCCCGACCTGCCGACAGGCGCTGTGCGCGGTGCCGCCTTGCAGGGGAACGCGGGCCATGCCGGCCAGCAGGGCGCGGGCGCGCGCACTGTCCAGGCCCGTGTTCGGCAAGGCGGCGGGAGCTGCCCCAGGCGGGGCGGCCAAGTGGACGCGAGGCGGGGCGGCGTTGCGGCTGGCGGCGTGAAGGTTCAACCACATTTGCGCAATGCCGGGCGGGTTGGCGCGGGCGTTGCCCTGGCCAAAGAGTTCGGCCAGCGTGTTGTTGAAGCCCGCACCCCGGCAGCCGCGCCAGCGTTTCTTGTGGCCGTTCTGGTAACAGGCGCGAATGTCGTCCTGGCGAAACCCGGCGGCTCCGGGTACGCCATAGTCGATGCCGGGCTCGAACCATTTGCCGACTCGCCCCGCCTGGGCCGGGTCCACGGCATTCATGTCTTGCGGCGCATTCAAGCCGAGTTGCGCTGCCGCTTGTCTGGCAAGCGCCAAGCGCCGGGCAATGCAGTCGGGGGCGAAGTCCTGTTCCTTGCATAGCATTTCATCGAGCACGGCCTCGGTGTCGCTGGTCTCTATGGCGTAGGCGAGCGCTTGCGGGTCGTTCGCGAGGGGGCCGTCGCTGCCGGCGAGCGCCGGAATCTTGTAGAGCGAGGCGGTCATGTAGTCGCCCATGATTCCGTGGTTAGCCAGGCTGGACGGGTTGCGGCGCGGTGCTCCCGGCAGGGCGAGGCAATCGGGCGCTGGCGGGCCGCCGTGGCGGGCGGCATGGCAAGGGGTGTGGCTGCTTGGGGCGGCAAGAATCGCGCCGCTGGCCAAATCCACGACCAGGGCACCGAGCATGCGGGCGCGGGCGGCTTCGTAGTGGCTGGGCCCGTCGTCGCGACACTCAGGGCAGCGGCGGCAGGCGGCGGCATCGCCGGTGTAGCAGGCGAGCACATCCTGAACCTTCTGCTGCCGTGCGACATCCAGGGTGAGTTGCAGGTGCGGCCCTTGGGCCAAGACGGTGGAGCCGGTTTGTACCCGGTTGGGCGCAATGTCGCCGCGCGCTTGCAAGTGGGTTTGCATCGCGGCGTCCAGGGTTTCGGCATGGGGCAGGACCTGGCTCAGGCGGGCGATGGCGTTGCGGCCCTTGCACCAGGCCGGGGCGGCAAGCCCAGGGGTGCGCACGAGCAGGCAGCCAGGCAGACGGAAGGGGTCGCGCAGCGCGGTTTCATCGGGAATACGTTCGGGCGGCAGGTTCATTAGCCGTTCCACGTTTTGCAGGCTGGTGGTGTCGAGGTAATTCATCGCCGCCTGGATTGCGCCGGTTTCCACACAAGCCGAGGTGGGCGGCGCTTGCGGCGGGCATGGGGTGATGGGCGCGCCTTGCCAGGCGCGGGCCAGGGCTTGCAGGCCGGCATCGCGCTTCGGGTAAGTGTGCCGATCCGCCACATCGCCGGGAATCAGCGCCCAACTTGCGGCCAATGCGAGAGCAAGACCAAGGCTGATAAGCAGAAGGACGCCATGCAGGCGTTGCAGGGGGTGAGCGGTCATGACGGTCTCCGGGAGGTTTCGCTTGCAGGCAGGCGCACGGCGGCGAGGCCGATCCAAACGGCGAGTAGCGCCAAGCTGGTGCCGCCAAGCGAGAAATAAGGCAGGGTGACGCCTGTCAACGGCAGCCAGGCTTCATTGCCACTCAGGCTGACAAGGGTTTGCGCGGTGATGTGCGCGGCCTGTACGGCCAACACCCAGGCTTGCAGGCGCGCGAGGTCGGCCCGGTCGCCGGCTTGCGCCGGTTGCCGGGGCGTCGCCGCCCGCGACACGGCCCAGGTGTGCAGCAACAGCAGCCCCAGCAGGAAGAGTGCGCCGGCCCGGCCATGCACGGCGACGAGGCCGACCCAGATGTAATCGGAAGTGAATTGCTCGGAGACGCCGGAATGCGCGGTGCAATCGCCCGCCCCAAGTGCTGCTCGCGCCCCGCACCAGGGCGCGGCCCCCAGGCCCCAGCCGCCGGAGGGGGCCGCGCGTTTGAGCCAGGCATGTTGCGAGAGAAAAACGCGCGGGCCTTGCTGGGGCTGGGTGCGGGTGGCTTCTCTTATGCGCACATGCTCGGCCCAGGGTTGTTGCGGCAGCCATTGCGTCAAGCCCCAATGCAGGCAGGCAATACCCGCCGCCAGTATCAAGGCGGCACCACCTGCGCGCGGGATGGCGGCTGCGGTGAGGATGAGCAGGGTCCAGGCGATGATGAGGATGGGACCGAAATCGCCGCCCAGTGCGTAGGTGCCAAGTGTTAACACGAGGAGCAATGGCAAGGCCAGCCAGGCGAGCAGGCGGCGCTGACGGCGGCCATGCCAGCGCTCGCCATGCCGGTAGAGCAACCAGGACCACGCCAGCATGAGCAGAAAACGGGCAACTTCGCTGGCGCTGTGCTGTTTCTGTGATTCCTGCCAGGCGATGAGCCCGCCCAGCGCCAGACTGAGTACCAGCAACGACAGGAAGGCCAGACGCGGGCGACGCTCGGCCAGGGCGGCGCAGGCAGCCAGCCAGCGCATGAGCGATTCGCGCAGCAGGCAAACCAGGGGCAGCAACACCAGGCCCGCCAGCCACAGGTTTTCCAGTTGTTGCAGACCGACGTAGCGCAGTTCGGGCGGCCCCGCCGCGGCGATGTCGGTGATCAGAAGAACCCCCAGCCCCGCGAACAACATGAAGCCTGGCCAGGCCAAGGGCATGTTGGCACCAGGCAAGGCGCGAAGCCCTGTTGTACGGCCAAAGCCGGTCAGCAAGGCCGCCAATACGCCGGTGCTTGCGGCTGCAAGCAACCATGATTCGCCGGAAACGCCATGAAGCCCGGCGGGGGCGGCGGCGAGTGCGGCAAAGGTCGCAAGCCAAAGCAAGGCCGCAAAACCAGGGCGCAGCCGCCGTGCCAGTTCCAGTTGAATCGCCCCCAGCGCGCTCCAGACGGCGAGCCAAAGCCCGATGCCCTGAAGCTGCGCCAGCGCTTGAAGATCGCGCAGGTCGCCGTGGCCTGGGTAACGCGGCAGCGGGCCGATGATGGGCTTCATGCCCGAGAGCGGTTGCGCCGCCTGGTAGAGCAACAAGGCGACCAGCAAAGTGGCCGCAGGCAGCAGCCAGCGGCTGAGGCGGAGGTGGGTCATGGACAGGCTCCAGGGCGGTATCTGCTGACTTACTCGCGCCTTGGGCTGAAAACGGCTCACGCTTCTTGTTGGTATTTATGTACTTTCCTGGCGATTGGGCTTTGTAGCGTGGAAGCGGCGGTAGCATCCACGCGCATTCATCTCGGAGGACGCCATGAACCCAATCGAAATCTTGCTGGAACACTACCGGTCGTGCCGTGCCGGGCCGACAGAAGCCTTGCAAGCGGCGCGGGATCGGTTGTCGGCAGCGCTCGATGCCGAGATGCGGCGAATCCTGAAAGGGGGCCACTTCACCAGGAAGTTCCGGGAAGCCGTGCTGGAAGAAGTCCCCAGCACGGTATTCCTGGAATGGGAGAGAAAAGGCGACATCCTGCCGAACTATCAGCCTGGAGGGGCTGCGTCTCAGGGCTAATTTGCCCCATCCCAAATCCATAAGTGACACAACGGGTTAAGCGAGGTTGCTGGACAAGCGCCATGCTGAACGGTATAAGAAGGGGATGGCGAGCGCCCCCTTCCCCGATCCGTCCTTGCTGCTGAAGTC
>JAUYFG010000023.1 GCA_030690985.1 Pseudomonadota bacterium | reverse complement strand
GGCGGTAGCCCAAAACGTCTTCGCAGACTTCATGGTAGCGGCCCACGCCCTGCGCCCAGCCCAAGCGCCAGTCGCCCAGCGCGCGGCCCCCGGCGCGCAGGGTGAAAGGCTGGTCCGGGCCGGGTTGGGCGCGGGGGGGGGGCGGCGCGCGGGGGGGAAGATGAAACCGGGTTGATAAAGCGTTTTCATGATGTCGTTCACCTTCATGCCACGGGCTCGATGCGCAGCACGCGTAGGGCGGAAAAGCGGCTTTATCGCGCCTTCCGCCGAATGTTTGGCCTTCGGCGGATAACGCCGGCAAGAAGACGCCGGCTCATCCGCCCTACGTGTGCTTTTAACGTGAAACAACCGCTTGTAGGGGGCCCCGCTTGCGGGCCGAATGACGCACGCCGGCAAGGGCCGTAGGGTGTGGTGAGGTACGAACCGCACCACGCAACGCGAACGTGGACGATGCGGTTCGCTACGCTCACCACATCCTACGCACAACGAACACCGATCAAGGAAACCGCATGAACGAAAAATCCGACCGCCACGCCACGCGCATGGCGAAGAAGAAAGCCCTGATCGACGCCAACATCGCCAAAGCCGACCAGGAAAAAGGCCTGCTCCTGGTGCTTACCGGCAACGGCAAGGGCAAGTCCTCCTCCGCCTTCGGCATGGTCGCGCGCGCCCTGGGGCACGGCATGAAGGTGGGGGTGGCGCAGTTCATCAAGAGCCGTTCCGACACCGGCGAGGAAGCCTTTCTCGGCAAACAGCCCGGCGTTGAATGGCATGTCCTGGGCGAGGGCTTCACCTGGGACACGCAGAACCTGGAGCGCGATATCGCCACCGCGAAACAGGGCTGGGAGGTGGCGCAACGCATGCTGCGCGACCCCGGCATCGGCTTGGTGGTGCTGGACGAACTGACTTATTTGCTCAGCTACGGCTGGCTGGATACGGAAACCGTGCTGGCCGCCATCGCCGCGCGCCCGACCATGCAGCATGTTGTCGTCACCGGCCGCGCCGCACCGCAGGCGCTGCTGGATGCCGCCGATACGGTAAGCGAGATTGCCGACGTGAAACATGCTTATCGCGCCGGGGTGAAGGCGCAGGCGGGAGTGGATTTGTGAACGATGTGTCAGCAAAAGCCTGTCCCGCCCTGCTGATTTCCGCCCCCGCCTCCGGCCAGGGCAAGACCAGCGTCACGGCGGCACTGGCGCGCAAACATCGTGACGCGGGCCACCGCGTGCGGGTGTTCAAGACCGGGCCGGATTTCCTCGACCCGATGATCCTGCAACGCGCCGGCGGCAACCCGGTGTATCAGGGCCGTAGGGTGTGGTGAGGTACGAACCGCACCACGCAACGCAACCGTGGGCGATGCGGTTCGCTACGCTCACCACATCCTACGCACTGATCTTGTAGGGTGCGCCGCGCGCACCGATTCACGCCCGATGGTGCGCACGGCGCACCCTACACAAGGAAACCGCATGACCGAAAAATCCACCCGCCACGCCACGCGCATGGCGAAAAAGATGCCTGCCGACTTCGATGTTCAACCCGTCGCTTTCCCGCGCCTGATCTGATGATCTGGCGCGGCACGTTTTTCTTTTTGCTGGCAGAGGCGATCTTGGCCGTGGGTTCGACCTGGGCGGCTGACCCGCCTGGCCCCGATATCCAGCGCCGTCAGGCGATCCAGCTTGAACAAAACCAGATTCGCCAACAAACCGACGCCAACATTCTGAGCAATGACCCAGCGCCCACCGATGCCACGCAAGTGGTCATCGAGGAAACGCCTTGCTTTACCTTGAGCGCCATCGAGTGGCGCGCGGCAGAGTCATTCCCTTGGCTGATCGAAAAAGCAGCAAGCTTCAAAGGCCAATGTCTAGGTGCCGTCAGCCTCAAGCGATTGCGCAATCATTTAACGCTGGCGTTGTTGTCGCGAGGCTATATCACCAGCCGCGTCATCTTTCCCCAACAAAATCTCGCATCAGGCGTGCTCGCCATTGAGTTGCTATCTGGCCGCGTCGGCAAAATAGAGAACATCGGACAGCCCATCGGCATCACTTGGTTTCCGCTTGCGGCCAGCGTGGGCGATCTGCTCAACCAACGCGATCTGGACCAGACCTTGGAGAATTTTCGACGCCTGCCCAGCCAGGCCAATACACGTTTCGACCTTATTCCGGGCGCAGCGCTGGGCGAATCCGATGTGCAACTGATTCACGGGCAAGGTGGCCGCCTGCGCGGCAACCTTGCCCTGGACGACGGCGGCGGCAAAAACACCGGCAAACATCAACTCTCGGGCAGCGTATCAATCGACTCTCCGCTGGGGCTATACGACAGCCTTGCGCTCACTTACAACACCAACGCCGATGCGCGTAACCCGGCGCTCGGCAGCCGGGCGTCCAGTGCGCAGTGGAATATCCCGTTGGGTTACGCCAGCCTGTTTTCAAGTGCGAACCGCTCCAGTTACAAACAAACCGTTGCCGGCTTCAATGCGCCCATCAGGTACACCGGCAACAGCACCGCCTTTGATGTCGGCGCGACGCTGACGACATACCGCAGCGGCAGCGTCAAAGGACAGAGCCAGTTCAAGCTCTTCCGCAAAGTCAGCCGCAATTACATCGACGACACCGAAATCAGCGTCCAGGCGCGTGACTTGGTTGGCGCCGAAATCAGCCACACCCACAAACACTTGGTCGGCGACTGGACGCTGACCGTCAGCGGAACCCTGCGCGCCAGCCTGCCCGCGCAATCAAAAAACATCGGCGTCATCGTAGGCGTTCCCGATTGGGACGGCCGCTACCGGCTCGGCATCGCCAACCTTGCCGCAGGGCGCGGCTTCAAGGCTTGGGATCGGAACTGGCGCTATCAGACCCAGCTACGCTGGCAGCACACCCATACAGCTTTGCCGCCCACCGAATATGTCAGCATCGGCGGCCGCCACAGTGTGCGCGGATTCGATGGCGAACAAACCCTGTCGGCCGAATCCGGCGGCGTCTGGCGCAATGAAATCGGCCTGGTGCTGCAAGCCCTGCCCGGCAACCACGAAACTTATTTAGCGCTCGATGCCGGGCGCATTGCGGGTACGCAAAGCGCGGCGCTACCGCAAAAACATCTCGTCGGCGCGGCGCTGGGATTGCGTGGAAGCTGGCGCCGGATGAACTACGACCTGAGCCTGGGCGCACCGCTCGCCAAACCCGACACTTTGACCACCGCCCATCCCACCGCCGCAGCTTTCATCAGCTTCGATTTCAACTTCTGAATCCACGAAAAAATAAGGGAGACACCATGACCACCCCAGAAAACCCAGGCCAGACCGCGCCGCACCCGATCATGCGCCGCCTGCTGACCTACACCCTGATCGCCCTGCAAGGTTTATCCCCGCCGGCCTGGGCAGCCGCCGCGCTGGTGGTCGACCCGGCGGCGGCGGTCAAACCCGTGCTCAACGCCGGCGGCAACGGCGTGCCCATCGTGCAGATCGTCCCACCCAACGGCGCGGGGGTCTCGCACAACAAATTCATCCACTACAACGTCGGCGCCGAAGGCCAAATCCTCAACAACAGCGGCCAGGCCAGTTTCAGCCAACTCGCGGGCAGCGTCGGCGGCAACCCGATGCTTGGCAACAGCAACGCCCGGCTGATTCTTAACGAAGTCACCAGCGCCCACCCCAGCACCTTGAACGGCCTCATCGAAATCACCGGCCGCCGCGCCGACCTGGTCATCGCCAACCCCAACGGCATCAGCGTCGATGGCGGCGGCTTCCTCAACGCCAGCCGCGCCACCCTCACCACCGGCAAACCGCAATTCGGCGGCGACGGCGGCTTGGGCGGCCTGGACATCCGCCAGGGCGTCATCGGCGTTCAGGGCAAAGGCCTGGATGCGCGCGGCGCCGAGCAACTGCAATTGCTCTCCCGCAGCCTGATCCTCAACGCCCACCTGCATGGCAACAACGTCGAAGCCGTGGCCGGCGCCAACCGCATCGACCTGTCCACCGGCGCCATCACCCAGCAAACCGGCAGCGGCGCCGCCCCCCAGGTTGCCATCGACATCGGCCGACTGGGCGGCATGTATGCCGGCAGCATCTACCTGATCGGCACCGAAGCCGGCGTCGGCGTCAACAGCAAAGGCAAGCTGCATGCCCTGGTGGGCGACATCACCCTCTCCAGCGCGGGCGATCTCAACATGGATGGCGGTGAAGCCAAAGCCCGCTGGGACATCCGCGCCGATGCCGCCCGCGACCTCTCCCTGCAAGCCGCCGACATCCAGGCCGGCGGCGACCTCGAACTGGCCGCCGGTCGGCACCTGGGCGTGGCCGCCAAGCGGGTCGATACCGCCAACACCACCGCCGCCGGCAACACCACGACCACCACCGCCACCGCGCAACACACCGGCACGGTGCTCGAAGCCGGCGGCGACATCGGCCTGTACGCCGGCCAGACCACGCAAGGCGGCAAGCTTGGCCTCTTCGGCAGCGCCCTGCGCGCGGCGGGCAATGCCACCCTCTCCGGCGCGGACATCACCGTGGAAAGCCTCGCCGACAGCAAACTGGTGCGCAGCGTCACCGTCAGCAGCTCGCGGAAATGCAAGTGGTGGGGCAAATGCACCACCACGACCACCACCGACACCCGGCAAACGCTCGACGAGACCCTGAAGGTTGGCGACATCAGCGCGGCGGGCGACATCAGCCTGCTGGCCCTGGGCAGCCGCGACGGTGACGGCAACGTCCTCGCGGGCACCGGCAACCTGTTGCTGCTGGGCGCGGCGGTCAAATCGGACCTGGGCCAGATCGCCCTCGGCGCCGCCCGCGACCTCGAAATCGAGGCCAGCCAGACCCGCCATTCCAATCTCAGCGACGTCCAGAGCAGTTCCAAATCCAGGTGGGGCTGGGGCCTGGACCTGATCCCCCTCTCCAGCGCCAACAGCGTGGCCATCGACGCGGGCGTGAGCCTGCTGGCCGAAGGCAGCCTGGTCACCGGCGACAGCCTCAGCCTGCGCGCCGGGCGCGACCTCATGGTGCGCGGCTCGGTGCTCTCCGCCGACAACGACATTCGCCTCGCGTCCGGGGGCGACATCGACATCCTGGAAGCGCGCGATCTGGTCAGCCGCCAGATGATTCGCGAAAGCAAGCAAAAAGGCCTCTTCAGCAGCGGCCTGTTCGGCATCACCCTCGGCACCAAAAACACCAGCCAGCGTCTGGAAGAAACCCTGGACACCGCCGCCGCCGCGCAAATCGCCAGCATCAACGGCAACGTCTCGCTGCAATCCGGGCGCGATCTGCGCATCCAGGGCGCGGACATCCTTGCGGGCGGCGACCTCGACCTCATCGGCGACAACGTCGGTATCTACGCCGCCGACAACATCTATGAGCGCAAGGAAACCCATAAAACCCGCACCAGCGGTCTCACCCTCGCCCTCAAGGGCGGCGCGCTGGACTACATCGAAGCCGCCTGGCAGGCCACGCGCAAAGCCACCCACAGCGATGACGACCGCCTGCAAGCCGCCTACGCCGGCAAGGCCGGCTACAACCTCTACCAGGCGCTCGCCGCCGACAACAATCTCGCCAAGCTGGGCGGCCAACTCGGCGACCTGAACAAATCCTTCGACGCCCTACTCGACGGCAAAAACACGGGCACCAGTGGCGTCAACCTGGAACTCACCCTGGGCAGCAACGGCAGCGAAAGCGCCAGCCGCCAGCACCAGGTCACCTACCGCGCCGCCGACCTCGCCAGCACCGGCGACACCACCGTCATCGCCCGCGCCGGGGTGGCCGGCAAGGGCAATATCGACATCATGGGCAGCCAACTTGCCGCCCACGACCTCACCCTCTCCGCCGGCAACCGGCTCACCGCCCGCTATGCCCCGCAAACCAGCGTCAGCCAGGAGAAGAGCAGCAACACGGCGGCGAGTGTCGGCATCGGCCTCGGCAGCGACGGCCTCTACTTCACCGTCAGCGGCCAGGTCGGCAACGCGCGCGGCGAAGCGTTGAAGGAAGACAACGGCGAGGCCCGGCTCAAGGCCGGCAACAAACTCACCCTGCTTTCCGGCGGCGACACCACCTTCAAAGGCGCCCTCGCCAACGCCCGCCGCATCGAGGCCGACATCGGCGGCGATCTCACCCTGCAAAGCCTGCAAGACAGCGAGCGCTACCGTTACAAGAGCAGCAATGCCGGCGGCAGCCTGCAAATCGGCTACGGCAAGGTGGGCGGTTCCATCAACGCCGGCAAGCTCGATATCAGCAACCAGTTCCAGAGCGTGGTCGAACAGAGCGGCCTCTATGCCGGTGATGGCGGCTTCGACCTCCGGGTCGGCAAGGCCACCCGCCTGGACGGCGCGGTCATCGCCAGCGGCGCCGCCGCCGCCCTGAACCGCCTGTCCACGGAAAGCCTCGCCTACAGCGACCTGGCCAACTTCGAGCAAACCCGTGTCAGCGGCTACAGCTTCGGCCTGGGCACCGGCGCGGGCAGCAACTACGTCATGCCGGTGGCGGG
>JAUYFG010000201.1 GCA_030690985.1 Pseudomonadota bacterium | reverse complement strand
TATCAGGTCTGTGATTCAGTCAGCAAACGTACTAATCAAGAGCGGCGAAGAGCAGGGTCTTAATCCCTTCTTTATCAGGTCTGTGATTCAGTCCGCCTTGGCGGGTGGAACGAGGGCGGCGACGTGATCGTCTTAATCCCTTCTTTATCAGGTCTGTGATTCAGTCCGTGAGCAAGCAACAGCTAACTAGGCAAGTGAGGCGTCTTAATCCCTTCTTTATCAGGTCTGTGATTCAGTCCTTTCAGAGATTTGGTCTATCGCTCAATCAACATGTCTTAATCCCTTCTTTATCAGGTCTGTGATTCAGTCGGGCAATGCAGCCATGCCCAATGTGTTACCGTGGTCTTAATCCCTTCTTTATCAGGTCTGTGATTCAGTCCCACAGCGAACTTGAAACAGAAAATTCATACGAAGGTCTTAATCCCTTCTTTATCAGGTCTGTGATTCAGTCGAGCGCTTGATGTCCGTTAAGGCCGCTACAAGCCTCGTCTTAATCCCTTCTTTATCAGGTCTGTGATTCAGTCAGAGGGGATCTTGCAAGATCCCCTCTGGTAACTCGTCTTAATCCCTTCTTTATCAGGTCTGTGATTCAGTCTGCAAAGGTGTAAAGCCGCGCAATACACCTGGGTCTTAATCCCTTCTTTATCAGGTCTGTGATTCAGTCCTCAAGGCTGCCGTCAAGGCCGCCACGTCCGCCCTGGTCTTAATCCCTTCTTTATCAGGTCTGTGATTCAGTCGTTGTTGTTCCTGTTGTTGTTCCTGTTGTTCCTGTGTCTTAATCCCTTCTTTATCAGGTCTGTGATTCAGTCGAAGGCGGGTTGATTTCTGCGGTGTGCTTCGGTGGGTCTTAATCCCTTCTTTATCAGGTCTGTGATTCAGTCCTCGGCGGCTGAACAGGTCGCACGCACAGCGTGTCTTAATCCCTTCTTTATCAGGTCTGTGATTCAGTCTTCGTGCCAAGCACGAACTCATCGGCCGCGAGGGTCTTAATCCCTTCTTTATCAGGTCTGTGATTCAGTCATCATGCGCGAGCAGGGCATCGCCAATCTGCGTCTTAATCCCTTCTTTATCAGGTCTGTGATTCAGTCTGCATCGTTCGATTTCCTCCTTGGTTTCAATGGGTTGCCGGGTGGGTTGGCGATGATGGGTCATTTCGGGTGAGCTGTCTGTCTACGCCAGCAAAATACCGGCGGCTTTGCCTTCTTTGTCTGCCAGCAGCAGTAAACCTTCCGGCAGGGGGCGGCGGCCATAGTGGTGCAATTCCAGGTTCTTGGGCAGCGGGTAGATGCGCACGTCGTCGGTCTTCGGGTTGATTTCCTGGGCCAGGGCGGTGCGGATGCGCTGGATGCCCTGGGCCGTCTCTTCGGCGGCGAACACAGAGTACTGCACCGGGACGGCGACTGTCTTGAGGTAGCGATGCACGCGACCCAGCCGCTTCGGGCAGGTGATGTCATAGGCGATGAGCCAGGTGCGGGTTTCGTTCAGCGCCATTCTTCGAGCAGCGATTTGAGTCGGCGGTGCAGGCTGCCGAGCAGGTGGGGGAGCAACTGGTCGATGTGCGGGCCGAAGCTGTGCAGCACGCGCAGCAGCGCGGCGTTGTCGCCGTGCAGGCCGGCGCCCAGCCCGTGCATTTCCAGGTGCAGGGCCAGGCTGAGCAGGCGGGTGAGGTCGCCGGCGAGTTCCAGCGGGTCGCCGTGTGATCCCCAGTAGCGGGTTTTCAGGCCGGCCTGGTGCAGGGCTTGCAGGCTGTAGGCGGTGAGTGCGCCGGCTTGCGGGCTGGATTGGGTGAAGAGGAAGCTTTCCGATTCGGGCCGGTAGACGTGCTGGCGGATGAGTTCACGGAAATCGTCTTCGTCCACTTCCCGGCCGGCTGCCAGGCGCGCCCGGTGCCAGCCTTGCACCCGATCCATGCGTTCCGCGCGCAGCCAGTGGCTGTAGTGCATGGGCCAGTCGGCGCGGTCGAGCATTTCTTCGATGACGCTATCCAGGCGCGAGGGTTTGCCTTGCACGGGTTGCAGGTAGCCGGTGGGTTCGCCGGCGCCATCCAGGAAGACGATGGGCAGGCCTTCGTGCTGGCAGGCGGACAGGGCGCTGGCTTGCCATTCCACGCGCGGCCCGGCGATGACGCGTGCGAGTCGGGCGAAGGGGTAGCGCAGCGGCGCTTTCTGGGTGATGCGCACCAGCAGGGCGGGGCCATTGGCGCTCACCTGGGTGGGGCTCTGGCCATAGAGGTAGAGCGGCAGGCGCGGGGAGGCGGCGCCCACTTTGGTTGCTACGGCAAGCATCAGAAGTTCTCCTCTTCTTCGTCGGCAAGCAGGGGGTCGCCTTCGGCCTTGAGGTGCTTGGCGAGAATGCGGCACTGGCGCAGGAGCAGGCGCCGGGTGGCGGCGGCGTGGGCTTCGTAGTCTTGATAGAAGGCGGCGCGCCCGGCTTTGCCGAGCAGGCAGGCCTGGCCGTCGCGGCTGAAGTGGTCTTCACGCAGGGTGCGGTCGCGGAACAGGCGCCAGACCTGGCGGTCGAGGTGGGGGCGCAGGGGTTCGATGAGGTCGGAGGCGAGCGATTCGCGGCCGAAGCTGGGGCGGTGGTAGAAGCCGAGCAGGGGGTCTAGCCCGGCCATGTGGCAGGCGCGCACGGCGTCGAAGTGGAGCAGGGTGTAGCCGAGCGAGAGGCAGGCGTTGACCGGGTCGCGCGGCGGCCGGCGGTTGCGCCCGGTGAAGTCGAGCGCGGGCGGGAACAGGGCGGTCAGCCCCTGGAAGTAGGCGCGCGCGGCCGCACCTTCGAGGCCGCGCAGGCGGGCGATTTCAATTTGCGCATGAGCGAGGTTGTCGTGTGCGGCACGCAGGCTGCCGAGCGCGTCGGTGAGCGGTTTGCGGCAGTCCGGGCGGGTTTCCAGGGCGTCTTGCAGCAGACGGATTTGCGCGCGGGTCTTGGCCCTGACCTGCCGCGCGGCCCAGGCGGCGCACCAGTCCGGGTCGAACACGCGGCGGCTTTGCGCGAGGCGGATGCCGGCGTCGTTGTGGGCGAGGCCGAGGACGATGGCGACGCGCTTGCTGTGGCGTTTCGAGAGCAGCAGGGTGGCGACACCTGCTTCCGCCAGCTTGGTGAGCACGCCGGCATCGAGCTTGATGCCGCCTTGCATGACCACGCGGTCGAGTAGTTTCAGCGGCACCGTGCCGCGCCGCCCGGCCGGCTCATAGAGCGCGAGGGCTTCGCCATCGAGGCGGATTTCCAGATCGGAACGGTCGAGGATGAGGGTGGACATGGTCAGTGGATATAGAACAAGTCCGGGTCGGCCGGGGTTTCCGCCTGGCCCAGGGTTTGCACCGGGGAGCGCGGGTCGAGGCCGATGAGGAGAAAACTGTCTTCACCTTCTTCCAGCACCAGGGCCATGTCGTGCAGCAGGGCGGATTTTTCGCCTTCGGAAAGCCAGCATTCGTAGGCGGATTTCTGCCCACCGGTGGCGTAGCCCTTGACCAGTTCCAGCGACAGCTTGAGCCGGCGCGGGTGGGCGACATCGTAGGCGGCGAGGTAGAGGCGGCGGGGCATGGTTCCTGGTCCGTGAGGTGTTGCCTGGACTGTAGGACGGACTGGAATGGGGGGCGGTGTCGGCAAGCTTGCGGGTTAGCGTGAAACACGCTCGCCCCTCGTAGCGCAGGCGTCCCGCCTGCATTTAGCGCCGAGAGCAGGCGAGGACGCCTGCGCTACAAGGGCGCCCGGTTTCATCATTCGGGGCGGCGGGCCGGGCTGGCCACGGTCGAGAATGGGGGCTGCCGCGTAGGATGTGGTGAGCGCAGCGAACCGCATCACCCAGGCCGACGATGCGGTTCGCTGCGCTCACCACATCCTACGAATATCTACGGGCTACACTCCCCCCAATAAACCTCAGGGAAGGTCATGAATCCAGTCCCCGTTCTCCCCATCGGTCGTTACCGCGCCGTCTTTACCAGCACAGCCGCGCCGCATTTCTCCGACTTTCCCGGCAATGCCTGGCGCGGCGCGCTGGGCCATGCGCTGAAACGCAGCGTGTGCGTGACGCGGCAGCCGGAATGCCACGATTGCCTGTTGTATCGCTCCTGCCTTTACCCGTATTTCTGGGACACGCCGCCGCATGTGGGGGCAGAGAAGATGCGCAAGTACGAGAACGCGCCGCATCCCTTCGTGCTGGATACCGATGAAGCGGAACCGCTGCGCCTGGATTTCACCTTGCTGGGCCAGGCCAACCGCCATCTGCCGGTGTTCATCCATGCGTTGACCCAGGCCGCCGCCGGGCCGCGCGGCGTTTCCGGCAATGTGCTGGCACTGGTCGCGGTGGAGCAGGCCGCTTCCATCGAGGGCGGCGACTGGCGCCGCATCTTCGCGCCCGGCCAGGCGCTCGAAGCCTTGCCGGTGCGTGCGCCCACCGCCCCGCCCGCGCCCGCCGAATGCACCCTGGAAATCCTCACCCCGCTACGGGTGAAGCGCGAAGGCCGCCATGTCGGCCCGCGCGATTTCGCCTTCGCCGACCTGTTCGGCAACCTGCTGCGGCGGATTTCCATGCTCACCTACTTCCACACCGAAACGCCGCTGGAAACCGATTTCCGGGGGTTGAAGGAGGCCGCGCGGCAGGTGTCGAGCAAAGCCGACCTGGAATGGGTGGAGCACAGCCGCTACTCGAAACGCCAGGGGGAGGCGATGCAACTGGGCGGGGTGGTGGGGCGGTTGACCCTGGAAGGGACTGACCTCGCGCCTTTCTGGCCCTATCTCTGGCTGGGCCAGTTCACCCATGCCGGGAGTGGCGCGACGATGGGGCTGGGGCGGTATCGGGTTATTGACTAACGGTCATGGATTGATGCTGCCCCGAACGATGAAACCAGGTGCCTCTGTAGCGCAGGCGTCCTCGCCTGCTCTTGGCTCTGAATGCAGGCGGGACGCCTGCGCTACAAGGGCGAGTTTGTTTCACGTTAAACCACCGCAAGCTTGCGAGAACCGGCCAACTCGGCGGCCTGACCGAGAATGGCCGCCATGAACCCCGCCCCCCCCCCCCGCCCCAAACAGCACGCCCTCACCCGCCACACCCCCCCCGTGGTCACCCAAAACCACAAAGCCCAGGCCAGCCGCGCGCAGTCGCCCTGGGTTCCCGACGCAATCCACCTCATCACCACCGCCACCGGCGCGGAAAACGCCCGCCTCAACCTGCTTCTGCCGGGGGGCTGGTTTCATCGTCTGTGCGTGGATTACCGGCTCCCGGCCATCGACTTCCCGGTGGAGAACATCCACATCCTCACCGATGCCGACGGCCGCGCCCTGGATGACATCCGCACCCCGGAACAGAACACCCTGGCCGCCGACTTCATCACCGAAACCGTGCGCCGCCTGACCGAAACCCCGGATACCGAACTGCATGTCTCCATCGCCGGTGGGCGCAAGACCATGGGCTACTACCTGGGTTACGCCCTCTCGCTCTATGGCCGCCCGCAAGATCGGCTATCGCATGTGCTGGTTTCCGATCCCTACGAGACCAACCGCGAGTTCTATTACCCCACCCCCTACGACCACCCTATCCACAGCAAGCGCGGCGACAAGGAAATCACCGTCGATGCCCGAAATGCCCAGGTGGACCTGGCCGAGATTCCCTTCGTCAGCCTGCGCCACGGCCTGCCGGAAGCACTCCTGACGGGTCGGGCGAGCTTCCGCGCCACGGTGGAGGCCGCCCGCGCCGCCATCGGCCCCGCCGCGCTGGCGCTGGACCCGGCTACCCGCAGGATTCAGGCGGCGAACAAGACATTCACCCTCCCCCCCGCGCAATTCGCCCTGCTGGCCATGTTCGCGCAACGCGCCCGCGTCGGCGCGGCAGCCCTGCGCGCACCGCTGAAGGACAGCGTGGATGTGGACTGGTCACGCGACTATCTGGCCGACCTCACCGCCGCTTGCGGCAGCCTGTACCTGCCGGACAGCGTGGAGGAGGTGCTGCGCCGAGGCGTGGACGGCAACTACTTCTCGCAACACCTCTCCAGCCTGCGCGCCACACTCAAACGACAACTCGGCCCCGCAGCGGCCCCCTATCTGATCGACGACGGCCACACCCGCCCGCACCGCTACCGCCTAGCCCTGGAGCCGGACGCCATCCGCTGCAACCCCATCGACGCCCCCGTAGGTCGGGTTGGCGCGGCGTAACCCGACATCCAACGCCTCATGACCGTCTCCGCACCTACCTGCGTCATTCCCGCCCCCGATTACCCCATTCGAGGGCAGGCTGCCGCGGCAATCCAGATCGTCCATCTGATTGTTTTTATTGGTGAATCCGTATGACCCGCCCCAGCCTCCACGTCTGCATCGCCACCGGCCAGAACCTGGCTAACCTGATCCCCGCCATCCAGCTTCAGGCCAGCGAAGTGGTCATTCTGGAAACGCCGGAAATGCGTGCCTCGGCGGAAAACCTGAAGGCCGCGCTCAAATCGCGCGGCATACCCGCCCGGCGCATCCCTTTCGACGATGCCACGCCGGAAGCCATCGTCAACTCGGCCCAGCAAGTCGCGCTCGAACTTGGCGAACAACCGTTAGTGTTCAACGCCAGCGGCGGCCACAAATTGATGACCCTGGCGCTCACCGACGAGCTGCGGGATTTGGCCGGCGACAACCTGCACCTGCTCTATTGCGAGACCCGCCATGACCGCCTCGACTGGTTGAAGCCGACCCCGGCAATGGATGACATGGCCGATGTATTGAAGCTGGAGGATGTCCTGTTCGCGCAGGGCTACCGCATCCAGACGCGCGGCGACCGCGATGTGCAATGGATGGCTGACGCCGATTCCCGCGCCAGCCTCACCCGCACGCTGGGTGATGGTGCGGACAAACTGGCCCGCTTCTTCGGTACGCTCAATTCACTGGCCGACAAGGCGCTGAACGAGCCGGAAGGCCCGTTCCGGCCACGCCAGGAACTCCTTTTCGCCCCTGGTGGCCGCAACGCCGATCTGCTGCGTGATGCGCAAAAACTCGGCTTGCTGGCCTGGGACAACGACACGGAAATCGTGTTCACTCATGCCGATGCCGCCCGCTATTTCCGGGGTGGCTGGCTGGAAGAATATGTCTGGCTCAAGCTGCGTGGCCTCAAGCCGGCCGAGGCGGCGATCAATCTCAAGATCGAAACCGTCGGCGCGAAAACTGATAACGAACTCGACGCCGCCATCGTCCACCGCAATCGGCTGTTGATCGTCGAATGCAAAACCAAGCGATTCGGCCGCGATGCCGGCAAGGATTCCGACCACATTTACAAGTTGGCCCAACTCGCCCGCCAGGTCGGCGGCCTCATGGGGCGCGGCCTGCTGCTCTCCGCCCGGCCGGTCGATGAAAACCTGCGCAAGCGTGCGCGGGACAATCAGGTCGATTTGCTCGCGGCGGAAGAGGTGAAAAACCTGGTGGATTACCTGAAAGTCTGGATGGGGAAATGATGAGCCCCCGCGCGGGTGTGGTGATGTCGGGTTACGGCGCAAAACCCGCGCCTGACCCGACCTACGCGGTAGGGTGCGCCGCGCGCACCATTGGTCATGAACCGGTGCGCGCGGCGCACCCTACGGCCGCAGCGGCAAGCTTGCGGCAAGCTGTGCGTTACTGAAGACAAGGCAGAATGCGGGCATCCCCTGGGAGAGAAACATGAAACAACTCGAATACAGCGTCCGCTTCAACACCCCCGCCTTTCTCGGCAACGCCGAGCAACAGGCGCAATGGCGCACGCCGCCGTTCAAGGCGCTGATCCGGCAGTGGTGGCGGGTGGTGAAGGCGAAGGATTTCGGTTACGACCATCGCCGCGTGCGGGAAGCGGAGATGCGTCTGTTTGGCGCGGCTTCGGATAGCGGGCAGGAGAAGTCGCATCGGTCATTGGTGCGGCTGCGGCTGGATGGCTGGGAGTATGGAAAACAGAACACGGTGGAAAGCGGTGCTGCTATCCATCACCCGGAAGTTCCCGCAAAAAAAGATCGCTACGGAAATCTCGTGCTCGATAGCAATGGCAAGGAGATACACGAAATCGGAGCCAACCTCTATCTCGGCTACGGCCCGGTGGAACCCAATAGGCGTAACGCCATTGCGCCGGGCGACCCTTCTAACAAACTGACTGTGCTCTGCCCGGATAGCAATGCCGACGAAATCAGGGCTGCGATGCAACTTGCCGCCTGGTTCGGCACCTTGGGTTCGCGGGCTCGCAATGGCTGGGGCGCCCTCCATATCGAGGGTGAGGCAATCAAGGGCTTCGCCGATTTGAACATCCCGGCGCTCAGCGGCCTGATTGCGCCGCGCCCGCTGGATGACTGCCTGAAAGTGGAATGGCTGCATGCGCTGGGCAGCGATGCCGGCGGCATTCCGCTGGTGTGGCGGTTGCTGAAGGTGGACAAGGAGAAACGGCAACTCGTGCCGTTTGCGACTTGGCAGGAGGTTATGCGCGAACTGGCACGTATCAAGATCGTGTTTCGGACCTCGGACTTTTTCAAGTTCGTTGGCGGCGGGCGCGACGGCCATGCCGACCCGCAACACCGGCACATCCTCGCTTACCCGGCGGGCAGCCAGCACAACGTCACAGCCTGGGGCAACAACGGTCGCCTCGCCAACCAGGTGTTGTTCAAGGTGCATCAACGCGGCAACGGCTATGCGGCAACGATCGCGCATTTTCCTTCCCGCATGCCCGTGCACATGGCCACAAGGCAACAATTGCCCGATCAGGGCGCCGTGTGGAAAGAAGTGCACCGCCTGCTCGATGCCGAAAAAACCAACGGACTAAGCCGTATCAAGGGAGCCCAAGCATGACCGACTGGACCCAGAAACTCGCCGCCTGGCTGCATGACCCGGCGGAAAAACAACTCGTGCTGATGCGCGATCCCGTCGGCCATGAGGGCGGCAGCATTGTCGAGGTGGGCAAGGCGCTCGGGCTGGAGACAGTCCCTGCCTGGCGCAAGGAAAGGGGCCAATGGATCAAGCAAAACTACGACAAACTCAAGCAGGGAAAGTCGGTGGAGCACGCCGACCACCTGGCCGCTGCGGCCGACCGGCCCAATTGGCCGCGTGGTGACGATGCACCTCGCTACCCACAATTCGAGGCGGTCCGGTTTGCCAAAGAGGCCGAACTGATCCACCCCTTGTCTGGCGCACGCTTGAAGCCCGGCTCGCTCGATCTGGATATCAGCGTCGATCAGATCAAAACCGTTAGCCAAAACCACTTCGAGAGCCTGATTCAGGATGACGACGATGACCTTCGCAAGACATTTTTAGCCTTCTGGCGCTTCGGTCCCGAAGCGGGACGACACGCCAGCGAACTCGGCGTGCTCTGGCCGATGTTGCCTGCCGATTCACGCACACCCGATCACAGCATCTGGTCGCATGTCGATACCGTGGCGGCCATCCACACTGCGCTGGCGGGGGACGCCGATGGCCCCGACCAGCCGGCATTGCTGGCGATGAGTTTCGGGCCGGTGCAGGGTTTCATCGGCCAGGCGCGTTCCACTTCCGACCTGTGGGCGGGTTCACATTTGCTGGCTAGCCTGGTTTGGGAGGCGATGAAGCCCGTTGTTGAGCAACTCGGACCGGATGCGGTGTTGTTCCCGGCCCTGCGCGGTGTGCCGGCGGTGGATCGCTGGCTGGTTGAAACCGGTGGCGCGGCGTTTCGCACGCTGTTCGAGGGCATCGACGCCGAGTTTCTGCAAGACAAGACCGACACCAACCCGCTGTTCGCCGCCGCCCTGCCCAACAAGTTCGTCGCCATCGTGCCTGCGCGGCAAGCCGAGAAACTGGCCGAAGCCGCCATTGCCGCTGTCCGCAAGCAGGCGAAGCAATGGACGCTGGAGGCGGCACAAGCCGTGTTCGAGGTGGCTGGCGCGAATCTCACTGATGAGACCCATGCCCAGATTGCTGCCCAACTGGACGGCTTCCCGGAGGCCTATTGGGCCGCCTCCACCTGGCCGGCGGAAGGCGATTTGAAGGATGTGGCGGGAGCCGCCAAGCGCCTGCATACCGCCCTCGACCTAGTTCACCCCGACCTGAAAACCCAGGGCATTTTCGATGCCAAGGTCTGGCCAGTGTTGACGAAGGAACTCAAGCTGGATGACTTGCAGTTCCGGAGCCCCAACACCGGCCTGCTTTACCCGGCGGTGTACGAACTGGCCGACCGGGCACTGGCCGCCGCCAAGGCCACCCGGCCATTCAACGCCATGCGTGAGGAAGGTTTCCGCTGCACCCTGAGCGGCGAGGCGGAATGGCTCACCGACTCCCTGAACTACCAAGAAGCCAACGAACGCGCGCCCACCGTGTTGCACGTTCCGAGCAGAGCGCGCGCCGACATCACCATCGGTGAGCGGAAAGGCACGGTCTGGAGCTATGCGGTGGGCAAGTTTGGCATCAAGAAGGGCGAGCATCTGGGCGCGCTGGCTACCCTCAAGCGTCTATGGCCGACCCTGTTCGCGCGGCAGATAGGCGAATTCCTCGGTCTGGGTGAAGGCGAAAAGGTGCGCCGCTATGTGGTCAGCACCCATGCTCTGGCGCTGTCCACCTCCATCGACCGCTTGCTGGATGGATACGGCCCGGACACGCTCGACAAGCTCACCCGCCTGAGCCGGGACTTTGACTTCGCCCAGGATGATCCGGTCACCCTGCCCAAAGCCCTCCATGCGCGCATTCGCAGGGAAACCAATGCCAACGCGGAGTTCGTGCTCAAACGCCTGCCCGCCGCGCTGGATCGGTTACGCGATGCCGAAGACCGAAGCCCGATGGACAAGGCGATCAAGGAACTCTTCGGTGAGGACAACAAACCGGAAACCTACTACGCCCTGATCCTCATGGACGGCGACCGCATGGGCGGCTGGCTGGCCGGCAACGAAGACGAATACAAGCTGGCCTACCGCGACACCTGGCATAGCAAGGTGCGCGCGGAAATGGACAAGCACACTCGCGGCAACCCGGATTTGACCGCTTACCTCAACACCCTGCGCCCGGTTTCCCCGGCCCGTCATGCCAGCATCTCCCGCGCCCTCAACGACTTCTCCACCCATCTGGCGCGCCACATCATCGAGGACTGCTGCAAGGGCAAGCTGCTCTATGCTGGCGGCGACGACGTGCTCGCACTGGTGGCGGTGGACGATCTGTTCGACGCCATGCAGTTGCTGCGCCTGGCCTATAGCGGCATCGCGCCTGACGAGGCGATGAACCTCTCCGACCGCATCGGTGCCTTGCGCGCCGGCGGGAGTGCGCGGCAAAACAAGCTGCTGCTGGCGGAAGGTTTCGGCCTTTTGAATGGCCGGCTGATGACCCTGATGGGCCACCAGGCCACCGCCTCGATGGGCGCGGTGGTGGCGCACCACACCGCACCACTTTCGATGGTGCTGCGCGAACTGCGCGCGGCGGAAAACACGGCCAAGAGCGCGGGACGTGACCGCTTCCATCTGCGGGTGTTGAAACGCGGCGGCGGCGAGGTGAGCGTGGTCAGCCCGTGGTGGGTAGTTGAATCCGACAAGACGCCCAACACCGCAAAGAGCGCCCTGGCCTTGATGAAACAACTGGCGGTTGAACTGGCGCTGACCGAGTTCTCCCGTGGTGCCATCTATCGTTCGCAACTCTGGTTCGAAGGGCTCACCGACGACAAGAAGGACGCGGACGATCCACGCTGGCGCGCACAAATCACCGGTGCGCTGGCGGCGCAATTCAACCGCCAGCGCGGCAACCCGGAGATTGCAAAACGGGTGGTGGACTACGTGTGCGAGGTCATGCGTCCGGAGCACCCGAAAACCGCCATCGACCATTTCCTCGTCACCAGCGAGTTCTTCGCCCGCGAAGCCCGCGCCATCCAGATGACCGGCAAGGCGCGGCGCGAGTCGAAACAGGAGGCCGCATGACCACGTACTACTACGTCCAGCCCACCGACACCCTGTTCGTGCGCGGCAACCTGGCCTTCGGCGATGCCGGCGAACATGGCGCGTCGCTGATGCCGCCGCCGCCCTCGTTGTTTGCCGGCGCCTTCCGCTCCGCCCTCCTGGGGCGGGACGCGGGTGAAATGAGCGCCTTTCTCGCCCAAGGCCGCTGCAACGATGCCCGCCTCGATGCCTGCCTGGGCACGCCGGAAAACCCCGGCGCGTTCTGTATTTCCTGGCTGTCACTGGCCGGGCGAGTAACGGAGAAAACCATGCCCGAGGCGGTGTTTCAACTCCCCGCTGACCTGCTTCGCCTCGAATCCGGTTTCGCCCCGTTGCAGCCGCGCACGCCTGGCGAATTTGTTGCCTCAGCAGGTGAACTCCCCCTGCGTGCCACCCTGATTTCCGCCAAACAGGAAAAGCCCAAGTCCGGCTACAGCCTGCGTCAGGCCGGGTTCGCTCGACATCGGCAAGGCCAGCTTCCAGAAACCGCGCACGAGATCGAGGCCCGGCACCTGTACAAACGCGACCCGCGCTTGGGCATCGGCCTCAACGCCGAATCCCGCTCGGTTGAGGAAGGGTTGATCTACACCACCGAAGGCTTTTCCTTCAGCCCGGCAAGCAGCACTGAAATCCCGCGTCCTTTCGCCAGCACCGGCTTCCTGGTGGGCATCGAAGGCGCCGATGGCCTGTTGCCGGAGGCAGGGTTGCTGCGGCTGGGTGGCGACGGGCGCAGCGCCCAATACCGCCGAGTCGATTTCCAGCCGCCGCGTGTGGAGGGGGTACCAGGCGCCTCAAACCGCTTCCGCCTGATTCTGCAAACCCCGGCGCTGTTCGCCCAAGGCTGGCTGCCCGACGGCGTCAACCGGGAAGGCGGCGACTGCCTCCTGCGTGGCCCTGGTTTCTCTGCCCGCCTGGTCTGCGCCGCTCTGGGTCGCCGCGAAATCATCAGCGGCTGGGATTTGTTCAACTGGAAACCCAAGCCTGCCGAGGCCGCCGTCCCCGCCGGTAGTGTCTATTGGTTCGAGGACTTCCAGGGTGACGCTGGCAAGCTTGCCGAATGGGTTGCGGGCGGGCTGTGGGGTGAGAATCCCGATCTGCAACGCCGCGCCGAAGGCTACAACCGCGCCGGTCTTGCGATCTGGAATTGATGGGGAGAAGAACATGAGTGAGTTGCTGATTTACACCGCCAATGAACAAAACGTGTCCGTTCGGCTGGAGGGCGAAACCGTCTGGTTGAGCCAGAAGCAGATGGCAGATTTGCTTGAAACCTCCACTGACAACATCAGCCTGCACCTGAAGAACGTCTATGCCCAGGAAGAGCTGGAGGAATCGGCAACTACCGAGGATTTCTCGGTAGTTCAAACCGAGGGCGCAAGACAGGTTTCCCGGAAAGTGATGCACTACAACCTCGACGCCATCATCTCCGTCGGCTACCGGGTCAATTCGAGGCGTGGCGTGCAGTTCCGGCAATGGGCCACCCGTGTCCTGCGCGAGCATCTGGCCCAGGGCTACACCCTCAACCAGGCGCGCCTGCTGGAAAAAGGCATGGATGAAGCGCGTCAGGCCATCGACCTGCTGGCTCGCACTCTGGAAAACCAGGCGCTGGTGAACGACGCCGGACGCGAAGTTATCGCCATCATCACCCGCTATGCCAAGACCTGGCGGCTGCTGCTGCAATACGACGAGGACGGCTTGAGCCTGCCCGCCACCTGCCAGCCGGCGCGGGGCGTACTGGATTACCCGGCAGCCCGCGCCGCCATCGCTGAACTGAAAGCCGCGCTCTTCGAGCGCGGCGAGGCCACCGATCTGTTTGGCCGCGAACGGAGCGACGCCATCCAAGGCATCCTCGGCAGCATCGAACAGACCATGTTTGGCGAGCCGCTCTACAGGAGCCGCGAGGAAAAGGCCGCCCACCTGCTGTATTTCGTCATCAAGGACCATCCGTTTTCCGACGGCAACAAGCGCATCGGCTCGTTCCTGTTCCTGCTCTACCTGCAACAGGAAGGCATGGCCATGAGTAACTACTCAGGTAGGGGCAACTTTGTAGAAATCCAATGAATTCAATATGTTGCATGTTGAAGCAACTTTCTGACCATGCCGATATTCAATAAGAATGCCAATTTTTCGCTCCAATCACCAGCGCAAATCACTACATGC
>JAUYFG010000183.1 GCA_030690985.1 Pseudomonadota bacterium | reverse complement strand
TGAGGCCGAAGTCCGCGCCATTTACAAGCAGAAGCAGGAAGATGCGGAAGGCAAGCTGAAATCACTGGAAGCCGGTGGCGCAGCTTACCTGGCGGAGGAGAAAGCCAAGGTCGAAATGAAACTGGCCGGCCTCAAGTCCGCTCCAGCGCCTGATGTCAAGGCAATCGAGGCGGCGGAAAAAGCCGTCGCGGATTTTCCGCCCGATCCGGTCAAGGCCAAGGAGGCGTGGAAGAAAGCGGCAGATGGCGCCAAGGCCAAGGCGGCCCCGGTCAAGGCCCATGCCGAGCCGTTCGCAGGCAAGGGCGCCGAGGCGAAACTGCTCAAATCCAACCCCAATGCCTCGGCTGAAGAAATCGCCAAGGCCAGGGCCGAGGATGACAAGGAGTCCAACAAGAAACGCAAGAACTTCCTCGCCCTGGTGCTATGCCTGATGGTGGGTACCGCTGCGCTGCCGCACATCCTGATGCGCTACTACACCACGCCAAGCGTGAAGGAAGCGCGCCAGTCGGTGTTTTGGTCGCTGTTCTTCATCTTCCTGCTGTATTTCACCGCACCCGCCCTGGCGGTGCTGGCGAAGTTCGACATTTACCACCTGCTGGTCGGCTCGAAGTTTTCCGAACTACCAGGCTGGGTCAATGCCTGGGCAGCGGTGGACAAGACCCTGATGAGCGTGACCGACCTCAACAAGGACGGCCTGGTGCAACTGGCGGAAATCACTATCGGCAACGACCTGATCGTGTTGGCCACGCCGGAAATCGCTGGCCTGCCCTATGTGATCACGGGTCTGGTGGCGGCGGGCGGTCTGGCGGCGGCGCTTTCCACCGCCGACGGTCTGCTCCTGACCATTGCCAACGCCCTGTCACACGATGTCTATTACAAGATGATCGACCCGCATGCTCCGACCACTCGCCGTCTGGCGGTGTCCAAGGGCCTGTTGCTGGTGGTGGCGATTTGCGCGGCCTGGGTGACTTCACTCAAACCGGGTGACATCCTGTTCCTGGTCGGCGCGGCGTTCTCGCTCGCGGCATCCGGCTTCTTCCCGGCGCTGGTGCTGGGC
>JAUYFG010000182.1 GCA_030690985.1 Pseudomonadota bacterium | reverse complement strand
CCAGATTGTCCATTAGCCGGAGGCCCACATGAAGCGCGGGCGTCCCCCCAGCATCCTCCTTCCGATCAGGCCTACGAAGCAGGCGGGACGCCTGCGCTACAGGCCTACTTTGGCTAATGGACAATCTCGGATAAATGCAGCTTGTTTCTCGCCACTCCGACACCAGTTAGAATGAGTCTCATCCGGTGCCTCGGATGGCGGCTTGGTGAAAACCGCGCCGCCGGGGAATCAGGCCGGCCGGAAACTTCCGTCAATTCAATCGTAAAGAGGTAAGCAACATGGCTGTTCTAGTTGGCAAGCAAGCCCCCGATTTCACCGCTGTCGCCGTCATGGGCGATAACAGCTTCAACGAAAGCTTCACCCTGTCCGCCACGATCAAGGACAAGTACGCAGTCGTGTTTTTCTACCCGCTCGACTTCACCTTCGTCTGCCCGTCCGAGCTGATCGCATTCGATCACCGCCTGAACGAGTTCAAGGCGCGCGGCGTGGAAGTGATCGGCGTTTCCATCGACTCCCATTTCTCGCATCTGGCCTGGAAGAACACCGCCATCAACAACGGCGGCATCGGCCAGGTTCAGTACCCCCTGGTAGCCGACATCAAGCATGAAATCTGCAAGGCTTACGACGTCGAACACGACGCCGGCGTCGCCTTCCGTGGCTCCTTCCTGATCGACAAGGCCGGCGTGGTGCGCCATCAAGTCGTCAACGACCTGCCCCTGGGCCGCGACATCGACGAAATGCTGCGCGTCATCGACGCCCTGCAATTCACCGAAGAACACGGCGAAGTCTGCCCGGCCGGCTGGAAGAAAGGCGATGCAGGCATGAAAGCCAGCACCGCCGGGGTCGCCGAGTACCTGGCTCAGCACGCTGGCGAGTTGTAATTCCTGGTTTTTACAGGCATGAAAAAGGGGCTTCGGCCCCTTTTTCATGGGTATACGGGATCGACTTTGGAAAAATGCCTGCTCGGCAAGCAAGCGCGGCGGTAGGTCAGGACAACATTGATATTTGACCTTGGTGCAGCGGCTTGGTCGGCAGTTCGCGTTAAGGCAACACGCCCCATGCCCCCTTGGGCAGGGTCTGGCAATACAATGCAGCGATCCAACAGCGCAGCCGCCTCTCACGGCCTGGCTCAATAGTTCCGAACCGCGACATTGGGTCACACACGAAGGAAACACATCATGAACGCCATCTTGATCGAACATGTGAAGGTCAGTGAGCTACCGGAGTCCTGGCGCACAAGGTTGGCCGCCGCGAAAGATGCTCAGTTAACAGTACGAATAGAGGAAGAGCCTACCACCACGGACGATTCCCCCTCGGCCTTCGGAATGTGGCGCGACCGGGACGATCTTGCCGATGTCGCCGGCTATGCACGCAGCTTGCGTGTACCGCGCTTTGAGCGTGAATAGGCCCGCGTGATGCTCGTCGATACCGATGTGCTGATCTGGTATCTGCGTGGCCACGAGAAGGCCGCACGTTTTCTGGAGAGCCTGCAGGAACTCAAGCTCTCGGCCATCACCTGGATGGAATTGGTGCAGGGATGCCGCAATCGGCAGGAGTTGGAACGGCTCAAGAAAGATTTCAGCCGCCGCCAAGTGGTGATTCTGCCGGTCTCGGAAGCTATTTCAGAGCGGGCAATAGCACTGGTGGAAACTCATTTCCTGGGCGACGGCCTACTACTCGCCGATGCCCTCATTGCTTCTACCGCCATCGAGCACACCCTCACACTCAGCAGCGCCAACAGCAAGCATTTCAGGCCGATCCAGGGATTGGTATTACAGGCGTTCGAGCCATGAGACTGGAAATATGGACCCGTCCCTTATTTGCGCTCCTCGCGCACCGGCCGCTCATGGCTGGCGTTAGCCGCCACCAATGATCCGTGCCGGACTCACAACTGAAGCCAACCGAACCTCGGGGGAGTGGGTTTTTGTCGACCTTGGTTTTGCTCAAGCAGTGAAGAGCTGCGGATTGCTGGTTGGCGACGGAGAGCCCAAAGAAGTGTCGTTCTCCCAGTTGAGAACAGAGATCCTGGATATTGTCGCCGCCGATGGAAAGCCGCTGAATCTCTTGATTGAGGCCCCGCTGTCGGTGGCTTTTAACGAAAACGGAAATCCGACAGGACGTCGCGTAGAGCGAAGGAAAAACCAAACTCGCTATTGGTACGTCGGCCTCGGCTGTAGCGTTCTCGTCGCCGCAACCTATCTGCTCCGAGCTGTTCACGATGCTCAATCCAAACGCGAGATTCGCCTCTTTGAGGGGCTCGCCTCATTCAAACCCAAGGGCGCGCGCTCATCTCATAGCAACGACGTTCTCAACCTGCGAGAAATTGTTTGGGAGGGCAATGCGAAATCCGGTCGTATCGTGCCACCCGAACAACTCGCTGCATCAACGACAGACAGGCTGCTGTCTGCCTTTCTTGTCGCTGGAATGGACTTTGGAGTCCCGCCAATTGTTGAGCTTGGCGGGCAGCCTCAAATCTGAAAAGTGCAACACCTTGGATGTCGTAAGGTGTGCAGATGCAAAGACGCCCCCCGTACCAACAACTTCAGCCTGAAGAGCGCATGACGATAGCAAGTCTGAGACAGCAGGGATCGAGTGTGCGGGCCATGGCCCGCCGCCGGATACCCTTCTTTATCAGGAGCCGCTGCTGCGCAATCCTTCCCTGACCGTCGGGTAGCGCAAACGGAAGCGCAGTTCCTGCTTTATCCGTCGGTTACTTAAACGCCGCGATTCGCTGAGGAAAGTGCGCATGGCCGGGGTGACGGCGGCGATGACCTGATCGCGCGGGAGGCGCGGCGGGTGCGGCAGGCCGAGGTGATCGGCGACCACGTCGAACCAGTCGCCCATTTTCAGGCCGCTGTCGTCCACCGCGTTGTAGAGGCGGTTGCGGCGCCCGCGAAACAGGGCGGCGATGGCCAGGCGGGCGAGGTCGTCGGCATGGATGTGGTTGGTGTAGACGTCATCCGCGCTGACGATGGCGGGCAGGGCTTTTTTCACCCGTTCTTCCGGCATGCGGTTCTGCGCGTAGATGCCGGGGGCGCGAAGTAGGGAAACCCGTCGACCGGCGCGTCCGAAGCGGCGTAGTTGTGTTTCGGCATCGGCGCGGCGCCGGGCGCGTGGGTTGTTGGGCCGCGCCGGCCGGGTTTCCGCCACCACTTCGCCGCCACAGTCGCCATACACCCCGCTGGTGCTGATATAGATCACTTGCGCTAGACTGCCGCGCCCGATGGCCGCCAGCAGACGGCGGGTGCGCGGATCGTGGTCCCCAAGTGCCGGCGGTGGCGCGAAGTGCAGCACCGCATCGGCCAGTCCGGCCAGGCGCTTGAGGCTGGCGCGGTCGTCGAGGTCGCCGAGAAGGGGGGTAATGCCGGCGGCGCGCAGTTCATCTGCGCGTCGCGGCGAACGAATCAGGCCATAAAGGCGGGCATGTCCCGCGAGCAGTCGCGCGGCGCGCAAGCCGACATCGCCGCAACCCACAATCAGGATACGCATCAGTTTTTCAGCACAGAGAGGAAATCGGAATGTCCCACCAGGTCACCATCCAGCCCAGCGGCCATCAGTTTACCGTCAACGTCGGCGACACCCTGCTCGCGGCCGCGCTCAATGCCGGCTTCTCCCTGCCCTATGGCTGCCGCAACGGCGCCTGTGGTGCGTGCAAGGGCCGGGTTCTGGCCGGTGAGGTGGATTTCGGCAGTTATCAGGACAGCGCGCTGACCCCGGAAGACAAAGCCAAGGGCATGGCGCTGTTCTGCTGTGCAACGGCGAAGAGTGATCTCCGCATCGAGGTCAAGGAAGTGGGCGCCACCAAGGATGTGCCGGTGAAAACCCTGCCGTGCCGGGTGGAGCGGATGGAGAAACTGGCCGATGACGTGATGGCCCTCTTTCTGAAACTGCCGGCCAACGAGCGTTTGCAGTTCCTGCCCGGCCAGTACCTCGACTTTCTCCTCAAGGACGGCCAGCGGCGCAGTTTCTCGCTGGCCAACTCGCCGGAAGAAGACGGCCTGCTGGAACTGCATATCCGTCATGTGCCGGGCGGCAAGTTCACCGAGCAGGTGTTCAGCACCATGAAGGCCCGCGACATCATGCGTATCAATGGCCCGCACGGCAGTTTCTTCCTGCGCGACTCGGACAAGCCGGTGATCTTCGTGGCCGGCGGCACCGGCTTCGCGCCGATCAAGAGCATCCTGGCGCATGCCTTCCACCATGAAATCGAGCGCAAGTTCGTGCTCTATTGGGGCGCGCGCGGCCTGCACGACCTTTATCAGCCAGACCTGCCGGCGCAGTGGCAACAGCAGCACGCGCATTTCGACTTCATCCCGGTGCTCAGCCAACCCTTGCCGGAAGACAACTGGCCGGGCCGCACCGGCTTCGTGCATGAAGCGGTGCTGGCCGATTTCGCCGATCTCTCCGGCTACGAGGTCTACGCCTGCGGTGCGCCGCCCATGATCCAGGCGGCACGGCGTGACTTCATGGCGCGTGGTCTGCCGGAAGACGCCTTTTTCTCGGATTCCTTCGATTACCAGTCCAGCCCGACTTGACCGTCCCGATTCGATCCGTATAATTCCCGACTGTTTTTGTCAACTTAGCCAAGGTATCGTCATGGACATGAAAGAACAGGTTCACCAGTTGGTCACCAGCAAGCCGGTCGTGCTGTACATGAAGGGCACGCCGCAGTTCCCCCAGTGCGGTTTTTCCGCCAACGCGGCCAACATCCTCAAGGCCTGTGGCGTGACCGATTTCGTCGCGGTCAACGTGCTGCAGGACGACAACATCCGCATCGCCATCAAGGAATACGCCAACTGGCCGACCATTCCCCAGCTTTATATCGGCGGCCAGTTCATCGGCGGCTCCGACATCATGCGCGACCTCTATCAGACCGGCGAACTGCAGAAGCTGCTGGCAGCGGCACGACCCAACTGAATTCCGCCTCGCCACGATAAAGCCGGCCTGCGCCGGCTTTATCTATTTTGCGACAGGCGCCTGACAGCAAGTTACGCAGCCGGGGTCTCGCTTCAACCGGATGGTGCGCCAATCGGCGGCGAGGGCGTCGAACAGCAGCAGGCGACCGGACAGGCTTTCGCCGATACCGATCAGCAGCTTCAGGGCTTCCAGCGCCTGCATCGCCCCAACCACACCAACCAGCGGGGCGAACACGCCGAATTCTGCGCAACGCATTTCCGCATCCTGGGCATGCTCGGGAAACAGGCAGGCATAGCAGGGGGCCTCCTCGCGGCGCAGATCGAATACCGCCACCTGCCCATCGAAACGTACAGCGGCGCCGGATACCAGGGGTTTTCGGTGCGTCACGCAGGCACGGTTGACGGCGTGGCGGGTGGCGAAGTTGTCGGAACAATCGAGCACCACATCGACGCAGGCGATGGCGGCATCGAGAGCATCACCCTGTAGGCGCACGGGTAATTCGACCACCTGGACATCCGGATTCATGGCCCGCATCCGTCCGGCGGCGGAGTGCGCCTTGTTCTGCCCCACACTGGCGAGGTCATGGGCGATCTGGCGTTGCAGGTTGGTGAGATCGACCACGTCGTGGTCCGCCAGGGTGATCTGCCCCACGCCCGCTGCGGCCAGATACAACGCCACCGGCGAGCCGAGGCCGCCGGCGCCGATGATCAGGGCGTGCGCCGTGAGCAGGGCTTCCTGTCCGGCGATACCGACCTGGTCGAGCAGGATGTGGCGGGAATAGCGGAGGAGTTGGGAGTCGTTCATCTGAGTGGCGAGCCTGGCACATGCCGCATGATGCGGTTCGCTGCGCTCACCACATCCTACTTGTACTACTTGTACTGCCGCCACTCGGTCGGCGTTTCGTCATGGTCACCGTGTGGGTGTTTTTCCCAGGCTTCCATGTGCGGCTTGTATTTTTTGGTCAGCACTTCCGGCTTGTGCAAATTTTCCTGCTGCACATGTTCGCAGTAGTAGGCCAGCGCGCGTTTGACCCGGATCAGCAGGGTGGCTTCCAGATGAAAGCCCCGCAGACCCAGCATGGTTTCGACGTCCTGCAGGGAGTGGTCAGTAATGCAATAAGCAACTTGCAGGGTTTGCGGCCCGGTCCGGATGGCCTTCAGCCCCGGCATATCACCGAGCAGTTCAAGCGCGCGCTCGACCTGCCCGGGGGGCAGGGGATGGAAAACAATCTCCCGCTGCTTGTCGACGTCACAGGGCGCCGACACGGCTTACTCCTTGCGACCTTGCAGGAGATTGAGCCCCTTGAGCAGGATCAGCGCCTGGTTGAATTGGTAGTCGCTCTTGCTGACGATCTCGCCGGGCTCCAGCACGGGCTTGCCGTCTTTCTTGCCGACCTTGGCTTTATTCTCTTTGGATTTGCTCTCGTCCTTGGGCGCATGCGGTGACTTGTTGGCTGCGTCTTGCTCATCGCCGTTGGTGAGATGCCGTTCCAGGTCAGCCTCCCGCACTTCCATCTTGGACGTCTCGCCCGATGAAACCGTCGCCTCTTCCACGGGGATGTCCGGTGTGATGCCCTTGGCCTGGATAGAGCGGCCGCCCGGCGTGAAGTAACGCGCGGTGGTGAGCTTGATGGCGGTGCCGTTGTTGAGCGGCAGGATGGTCTGTACCGAGCCCTTGCCGAACGACTGGGTGCCGACAATCAGGGCGCGCTTGTGGTCTTGCAACGCACCCGCGACGATCTCCGAAGCCGACGCCGAGCCACCGTTGACCAGCACCACCAGCGGCACGGTCTTGGCCCAGGCCGGCAGATTCTTGAGGTAATCGGCCTCGCCGGGGCGCAGGTAGTTTTCCCGCGAATTGGTCAGACGCATCTTGGCGTCTTCGATGCGGCCATCGGTGTACACCACCAGTTCGCCCGGCTTGAGGAAGGCGCCGGAAACAGACACGGCGGTATTGAGCAGACCACCGGGATCATTGCGCAGATCCAGTACCAGGCCCTTGAGCGCGCCGTTGTTCTGTGCGCCCAGGTCGTTCAGTGCATCCACCAGGTTCTCGCCGGAGTGTTCCTGAAACTGGGTGATACGCACATAACCGAAGCCGGGTTCAACCAGCTTGTATTTGACGCTCTTGATCTTGATGACCGCGCGCGTGATGGTGATCGTGAGCGGCTTGGTCTCGCCCTTGCGGATGATGGTGAGCGTGATGTCGGTACCGGGCTTGCCGCGCATGCGCTTGACTGCATCGTTCAAGGTCATGCCCTTGACCGGGGTGTCGTCCAGTTTGATGACCAGATCGCCACTTTTCACGCCGGCCTTGAAGGCGGGGGTGTCTTCGATCGGGGAAACCACTTTCACGAAGCCGTCTTCCATACCGACTTCGATGCCGAGGCCACCAAACTCGCCCTGGGTTCCGACCTGGAGCTCCTTGAAGGCCTCCTTGTCGAGATAAGAGGAATGCGGGTCCAGCCCGGAGAGCATGCCGTTGATGGCTTCGGTGATCAGCTTTTTGTCTTCCACCGGCTCGACATAATCGCTCTTGATCTTGCCGAAAATTTCGCTGAAGGCGCGGAGGTCATCCAGCGGCAAGGGTTCGGGTTCACGTTCCGCGTTGGCCGAATAATTGAGGGTGAGCGCGGCGCCGAGCAGGACGCCCATTCCCACCAGACTGATTTGCTTGAATTTTCTGACCATTATCCTTGACTCCTCAGTTGAACGCGCGTAGCGGGTCCACTCAAACGGTGGGTTCCATCGAAGGCGACAAGGCCAGCATTCATGCAACGCTCCAAAGGATGATGAGCGGTCAACTGAGGAATCAAGGATTGTGCCTCTGGCTATTTGAGATTGACCCAGGTGAGTGGGTCGAAGGGTTTGCCCTGACGGCGCAGTTCAAAATAGAGACCGGGTTCATCCTGGCCCCCGGTGGCACCTACGGCCGCCACCACATCGCCCGCCCGGATAGGGTCGCCCGGCTGTTTATACAAGCTTTCATTATTGCTGTACAGGCTGAGGAAACCGTCGCCATGGTCGATGATCAGCAGGTTGCCGAAGCCACGCAGCCAATCCGCGAAAGCCACTTGGCCGGAGCCTACCGCGCGCACTTCCTGTCCTTGCCGGGCACGGATGAACAGCCCTTTCCAGGCCGGGCCACCGCCATCGCGGCTCTGCCCGTAGCGATGCAGAATTTCACCCGCCACCGGCAGGGCCAGCTTGCCTTTAAGGCGATCGAAATCCAGTCCGGCCAGACTGGCATCGGCTACCCGGCTCACTTTCTGACCCGGCTTGACCGTGGGCTGAGGCTTCGGCACAGCCAGGCGGGCGAGGCGCTCGATCAAGCGAGTCAGGCGCTTCTCGTCGCGCACCAGGGTGTCGATTTCCTTGCGCTGCTTGCTGATCTGCGCGGAAAGTTTGTAAAGCACTTGCTGACGCGTGCTTTTCTCGTCTTCCAGCGTCTTTTTCTGCGCCACTCGGTCGCTTTTCACCTGGCTCAGGTTATCGCGCTGCACCTGGGTCTTGTCCTTGAGTGCGCTGAGGCGGGAGAGTGAATCCTGGTACTCGCGGATGATCTCTGCACGGGCGCGGCCGATGTAGCCGTAGTACTCCAGATTACGCGCCACCTCACCGGGGTTCTGGCCGTTGAGCATCAGCTTCATGGCATCGTTGCCGCCCTGCACATAACGTTCACGCAACAGGATGGCCAGACGTTTCTGCTGATCCACGATCTCGCCGCTGACCAACCGCGTTTCTCCTTCCAGTTTCTTCAGTTCGCGCGCCAGGCGGCGTTGCTTCGATTCCAGATCGCGCAAGCTGCGCGCCACATTGGAAATGCTGCGTTCGGATTTCTTCAGGCCGTCAGCCGCTTCCGAGCGATCTTCACTGGCCTGTTCCAGTTCCTGCTGCAACGCCTCGATGCGGCCACGTAAATCCTTGAGTTCCTCTTGCTTGCCGGTCTCGGGGCCGGCCAAGGCCGAGGATGCACACGCGAGAATCAGGAGAACGGCACGAATCAATGAAAGCACGTCATTCGAATTCGATGAGCGCGCTGCCGGTCATTTCCGGCGGTTGCGGCAGGCCCATCATCTTCAGCAGGGTAGGCGCGATGTCTTCCAGCGCGCCGCTATGTTCCATGTGCGCCGGCCTGCCGATGTAAACCAGAGGCACCAGATTGATGGTGTGGGCGGTATGCGGCTGGTTGGTGGTGAGATCCTGCATGGTTTCGGCATTGCCATGGTCGGCGGTGATCAGCACTTCGCCGCCGCTGGACTGCATGGCCCGCACCACCCGTCCGAGACAGACATCGACCGCCTCCACCGCCTCCACCGCAGCCTCCATGATGCCGGTGTGGCCCACCATGTCGCAGTTGGCGTAATTGCAGATGATGGCGTCGTATTTACGGCTCTCGATCGCCTCGACCAACTTGTCGGTGACTTCAAAAGCATTCATATCGGGCTTGAGATCGTAGGTCGCCACATTCGGCGACTTCACCATGACTCGATCCTCGCCGGGGTAAACCGTTTCCTCGCCGCCGTTGAAGAAGTAGGTGACGTGCGGATACTTCTCGGTTTCGGCAATGCGCAACTGGCGCAGGCCCAGGTTGGCGATGTACTCGCCGAAGCCGTTGCGCACCCGCTCCGGCGGGAAGGCGACGGGCACATCGAACTCTTCGCTGTAGCCGGTAAGGGTGCAGTAGCTGGAGAGCTTCGGCACATATTCGCGCGCGAACCCCTTGAACCCCGGCTCGATGAACGCCTTGGTGATCTCGCGGGCACGGTCGGAACGGAAATTCATGAACACGACGGCATCGCCATCCTGCATGCGCACCGGCTCGGAGCCTTTCTCGACAATAGCGGTGGGCTTCACGAACTCGTCGTTTTCTCCGCGTTCATAGGCCATTTCCAGGCCCAATGCCGCGCTGGGTGCCTGGTAATCAGCGCGCCCCAGGGTCAGCAGATCGAAAGCGACCTTCACCCGATCCCAGCGTTTATCGCGATCCATCGCGTAATAGCGGCCGACAATGCTGGCGATCCTGCCGCCGCGCAGGCCGTCCATCTTGTCCTGCAGGCAACGGATATACGCCTCCGCGCTCTTGGGCGGCGTATCGCGGCCATCCAGAAAGGCATGCACATAGACTTTCTTGAGGCCTTCGCGCAAAGCCAGATCGAGCATGGCATGGATGTGATTCTCGTGGCTGTGCACACCGCCGTCCGAGAGCAAACCGAATATGTGCAGGGCACCGCCATTGGCCTTGAGCTTGGTGATGACTTCATTGAGCGCCAGATTGCCGGGGAAATGGCCGTTGCGGATGGCGTGATCGATGCGCGTGAACTCCTGATACACCACGCGACCGGCACCAATATTGAGATGACCGACTTCGGAATTGCCCATCTGCCCGGCCGGCAAGCCCACTGCCGCTTCGGAAGCCTGAATCAGGCTATGCGGATGGTCTTTCCAGAAATGATCGAAATTCGGTTTGCTGGCACTGGTGATGGCGTTATAGGCATCGGCGATGCGACAGCCGAAACCATCGAGAATGATGAGCAGAACGGGCTTGACGGGAGCAGGAGGCATCAGCGGATTTTATCGTCTCTAACAGTCTTTTTCATGGCGTATTTTAGTATATTTGAATACTTTACGAACTATACTGGCGCGGCTGGCATCAGCTCGCGTCTTTATACAACCGGCAGCACGGAGCCCACAATGACCACCGAGTCCACCGATCTCATCGACAAGGACGAGCACATCGAACAAGCATCCCGCGCGCTCAAAGCCATGTCGCACCCTTTGCGGTTGAAGATTCTGTGCGTGCTGGGCGACAAGGAAGTCAGCGTGCAGGACATCGTGGAAAGCGTCGGCACCTCACAAAGCAACATCTCCCAGCATCTGGCCATCCTGCGCGACAAGGGTGTACTGCGCACCCGCAAGGACGCCAACCGCGTCTACTACCGCGTTGGCGACACCCGCACCCTGCAACTCATCGGCATGATGCGCGACGTTTTTTGCGGTTTCTCGAAATAAGGCCGCTTCGGCCCGCTCTGCTCAAATTCCCGGTCATTGGCCGCTTGGCCCAGCCTGCCGCGTCGTGACATTCCGCTGTCGCGGCAAAACCGCTTCTCCGTCCTCTTGATATCTGCTTAATATTGCTTATCTTGTCATAAGTATTTTTTATCTGTAATATTAGCATTCTATAATATTTAGCCACTTCTCCTGACGGGATGAGCGGCTGCAAGAGGTGTGAGTCATGTCGAATTCGCCAGTGCGTCTTAGCGCCTTGTCGCTGCTCTTGAGTCTGCTCTGGGGTAGCGCGGCGGCGGAAACGCTGAGCCTGCGCCAGGCAGCGGAAGCCGCGTTGAATCAGAACCCTGAGTTGGCCATCAGCCAGGCACGCGTCGCCCAGGCCGAGTCCGGGCTGAAGCAGGCCGATGGTGCGCACCTGCCCCGGGTCGATGTTTCTCTCAATGCCACCCATACCAATGACCCGTTGAACGCCTTTGGCCTGAAGCTGGGGCAGGAGCGGATTGCCGCCGCCGACTTCAACCCGGCGACCCTCAACGACCCGGCAGCGATAAGTAATTTCAATACCCGCGTCGAAGTGACGGCGCCGCTCTATAGCGGTGGCCAGATCGCTGCGCGCCAGGACGAGGCCCAGGCCTATGTACGTGCCGCGCAAGCGGGTGACCTCGCTGCCCGCCAGCAGGTATTGCTCGATGTGCTCCAGGCCTACCAGGGCGTCCATTTGGCGCGCGCCTATATACAAGTAGGCGAACAGGCAAAAACAGCGGCGACGGAGAACGTGCGGATTACCGCTAACCTGCATAAGCAAGGCATGGCGGTGAAAAGCGATCTCCTGTCGGCGCGGGTGAACCTGGAGAACGCCAAACTGAGCGTCTACGAGGCACGCCGCCAGGAAGCCACCGCACTGGATCGCCTGAAGCTGTTGCTGGGCCGCAAGCTGGGCGACGCCATCGACGTCGGCGCCGAGGCTCAACCTAAACTGCCGGCCGGTGATGCCGAGGCGTTGCGCATCCAGGCCATCGCCCAACATCCCGGCCTGCAAGCCCTGCGCAACCAGGTGGAGGCGGCGCAGTCCGCCACCGAGGCCGCGCGTGGCGCAAAGAAACCACAATTCAATGTGATGGCGCGGCATGACTGGAACGACCGCACTCTCGGGCTCAAAGCCGCGTCCTACACCCTGGGCGGCACCCTGTCCTGGAACGCCTTCGACGGTGGCCACAACCATGCCGCCATCGACCGTGCCCAGGCCGCGCGCCTGGAACAGGCCGCCAAGCTGCGCCAGGCCGAGGAAGCCATCGCCTTCCAGGTCACCGAAGCGCGCCGCCGTGCCCTGGAAGCGGAAGCACGCCTGGTCGCGCGGGGCGAGGCGGTGGTCGATGCCGAGGAAGCGCAGCGCCTGACCCGGCTGCGCTATGAAAACGGCGTCACCACCCTGGTCGATGTGCTTTCCACCCAAACCTTGCTCGACCGCGCCCGCGCCGATCTGGTCCAGGCCCGCTATGACTTGAGCGTGAGCCGTGGCCAGGTCTTGCAGGCCGCCGGCGCCCTCGACACCGAACAACTCTGAAAAGGGATAGTCCATGATCCTGCACAAACTTCCCCCGGCCCTGCTTGCCGCTGCTCTCCTCGCCGGCTGCGGCAGCCATGAAGATACAAGCAGAGAGGCCGCCGGCAAGCAGCCCGCCGCCCGCGTGATGCAAGCTCAGATCGGCAGCGCCAGCCTGGCCCGCACCCCCGCCTATCACCCCACCCCCGCCAGCCTGGTCGCGGAAAACCAGGTGCGGGTGGCGTCGCGCCTGATGGGCACCCTCCTTTCCATCGACGTGGTCGAAGGCCAGCAGGTTCGCGTCGGCCAGAAACTGTTCAGCATCGACCCGGTGGACGTGCAAGGCCAGGTCGAGCAGACCCGCGCCGGGGTAAAGCAGGCCGAGGACGCCCTCGCCGATGCCAAGGTGGAATACCAGCGCTTCGAAGCCCTGCTCAAGGAAGACGCCGTCACCCGCCGGCAGTTCGAGAAAATGAAGCTGCAACACGACCTGGCACAGGCGCGTCTGGCCCAGGCGCGCGCCGGCCACAGCACCGCCGGCGGCCAGTTGCGCTATGCCACGGTCACCTCGCCCATTGCCGGCGTGGTGACGCAGAAGCTGGCCAATGCCGGCGATCTGGCCGCCCCCGGCCAACCCGTGCTGGTGCTGGAAAACCCGGGCAAGCTGCAGGTGGAAACCCAGGTACCGGAATCCGTGCTGAGTGCCTTGAAGCCTGGCGCGCAAGTGCTGGTGGAAGTGGACGGCCAGGCCAAACCCTTGCTTGCCAAGGTGGCGCGCATCTCCCCCGCCGCCGACCCGGTCAGCCGCACCTTCCTGGTCAAGCTCGATGTATCCGGCGCCGGCCTGCGTAGCGGCCTGTTCGCCCGCGTCCTGTTCCCGCAGGGCGAACGCGAGTCGCTGACGGTCCCCGCCACCGCCCTGATCAACCGCGCCGGCATCAGCGGCGTATTCGTGGTCGGCCCGGATGGCATCGCCCAGTTCCGCATGGTGCGCGCCGGTGAATCCCGCGCAGGGCGACTGGAAATCCTCTCCGGGTTGGCGGATGGAGAGCGCGTCGTCAGCGGCGGCACCGAGAAACTCGAATCGGGCGACAAGATCGGCGGTTGAGAGTAGCGCCGGCATCCTTGCCGGCGTCTTTTAACCCCGCCGGCAAGGATGCCGGCGCAACTCTCAACCGCCGATCTTGTCGCCCGATTAGAGTTTCTCGGTGCCGCCGCGGACGACGCGCACTCCATCCGCCAACCCGGATAGGATTTCCAGTCGCCCTGAGCGGGAT
>JAUYFG010000179.1 GCA_030690985.1 Pseudomonadota bacterium | reverse complement strand
ACGTAGGTTGGGCGTCGCTGCGCGTGCCCAACGAACCGCCGCGATGTTGGGCACGCTTCGCTTTGCCCAACCTACGGCGCCATGCCGCGAAATCACGGGCCACTACATCTAGTGTCATTGGGAGCTAACCGGATAAGCACGGTTAACCCTTGCGTTGCCGCCGGTTGGCCTGTTGCCGGAAGCGCGACAGACTGGCCTGGTAGCCGATGAGGATGAGGATGTCGCCCGCGTGCAGTTGCAGTTGCGCGCCCGGATTGAAATAAAAATGGCGGCCCTCCAGTTCGTAGCGGCTGTGGCCTGTTTCGCTGGGCGAGGCGTGCGGGCGAATCACGCCGAACAGCAGCAGGTGCTGGGCGGCGAAGTCGATTTCGCCGATGCGCTGCTGCTCCAGCCAGTCGCCCGCGCGCACCGGCAGCGGTTCCAGGTGCACCCCGGCGGCGCGCGTCACCACGTCATAGAGGGCATCGAAAGCCACCGACTGGCCGATGAATTCCGCCGCCATGCGCGCCACCACCGCATAGGGCCGCACCACATGGGTGGCGCCCGCCTGGGTGAGCTTCTTCGCCGTTTCCGCCTTGTTGGCGCGCGAGATGATGAGGATGTGCGGCGACATCTGGCGCGCGGTGAGGGTGATGTAGACGTTGCTCACGTCGTCGTGGGTCAGGCAGAGGATGCGCGAGGCCTGGCGGCCCAGGCCGAGATTGGCGAGCAGGGCGCTATCGGTGGCATCCCCCGCCACCGCCGGAAACCCGCGCCGGCGCGCGAGTTCGATGCTCTCGACACGCTTGTCGACGATGACGAAGGCCTCGCGCGCGGCGGCAAGGCGCTCTGCCACCACCTGGCCGATACGCCCGAAACCGCACACGATGGTGATGTCGGATTTGCGTTCCACCTCGGCATAGACGCGGTTATCGCGCAGCTCGCGCATCTTTTCGTGGAACGCCATGACGATGATGGAGGTGGCGAAAGAGATCACGCCGATACCGGCGAACACCAGCACCATCGCCACCACCCGGCCTTCCGTGGTGGTCGGCACGATGTCGCCGTAGCCGACCGTGGTGACCGTGATGACCGACCAGTAGAGCGCGTCCATCAGGGTTTTCACCCGGCTGTCCGGGGCTTGGGCCTCGAACAGGTAGATGGCCACCGTGGCGATCAGCACCACCGAGCCGACGAACAGGGACAGGGTGTAGAGCTCGAAGCGCTTTTCCACCAGCACCTGGCCGAAAGCCCCCAGGCTGCGGGTATAGCGGAACAGCTTGAGCAGGCGGAACAGCAGGAACAGGCGCAGGAAACGTAGCGGCCGATAGCTGGGCAGGATCGCCAGCAGGTCGATGATGGCCAGCGGCGAACTCATGTAGGCCAGCTTCTGCCGCAGCACGGCCCACAGCGCCGCGCCGGTATTGAACGGCAGGCCCATCAATTCCGCGCGTTCCCAGTGTTCGATGAGGATCGTGTGGCTGTCGTTGTAGAGCCACATGCGCAACAGGTACTCGCTGACGAACACCCCCACCACGAAGACCTCGAACAGATCGGCCCAGGGCCCCAGCGGGTGGCGCACTTCGTAGATCAGCAGCATCACGCTGGACAGCACCAGCACGATCATGAAAGCGTCGAACAGCGCGCGGCGTTGCGAGCGCGGATCGGTCAGGAGCTGGTGGAAGAAGCCCTTGAGGCGGCCATGGTGCTCTGACGCCTGCAACCGATAAGCCAGACGGACCAACAACTGGGCGAGGGACATGGCATCGGAAAGGCTTGGAAAGAGTCGGGAATTATCGCGGAAATAGGCGCAAAACAAGGAACTATGGCGTGGCCGCCGCGAGCTACGCTGTAGCGCCGGCTTCCAGCCGGCGTCTTTAAAGCAGCCGGCTGGAAGCCGGCGCTACAGGAGTGGCAGCGGCGGTGTTTCTTCGACACGGCTTTCGGAGGGCGCTCATAAGCCCCTGACATCACCCCATAAACAAAGCTTCGCTGACATGGGGCGGGCGCCTCGGTAAACTCGCGCGCCATCCGCCCTCAAGTCCATCGCCGGGGGCACAACCCATCACCGTTTTCCTCAAATTCTCAAGGAGTTGTCTCATGGCTAACCGTGAAAAACTGGCCCCCCGCGTTGCCGCCGCCGCCAAGGCTGCCGACCTGTTCGACCTCGCCCGCGAGTGCTTCGAGGCCCCGGCCGACATGGCCTACGCCAAGGAACTCCTGAGCGGCGCCGCTTTCACCGGCGCTGCCGACGCCAAAAAGGCCCTCGACAAGGTGGCGGGGGATGCCATGTTCACCAAGGATTTCGTCACCCTGGCCATCGGCTACCAGGCGCTCGGTGACGCCGGCAAGGCCAAGGAAATGCTCGGCCAGGGCGCCGACTTCGCCATGGACGGCAGCGAGAAAGTGGCCGTGGGCATGGGCCAGTGGCTGGCCCTCGCTGACGCCGCCGCCGCCGGCCGTGCGCTGGCCGGTGCCCTCAAGGAAGTTTCCGTGACCGAAGAGTTGTACGGCCTCGCTGCCGTGGTGGCTGAACTCGACGACGCCGCCCTGTTCGGCCAGATCACCGACAAGATCAAGACCAAGTGCGGCCGCGCCGGCGACTTTGCGCGTCTGGGCAAGATGCTGGCCACCGGCGGGGATCAAGCGAAAGCCGTGGAAATCATCAATGAAGGCGCCGCCAAGTACAGCAGCCCGGCCGACCTGATCGTCCTCTCCGGCGCGATGGGTGAAATCGACCCGGCCGCCGCCGAGGCGCTCTACGCCAAGGCGCTCGACTCGGCCAAGGACTTCACCGCGCTGATGCAGGTGCTGGCCGCCGCCGGCGGCAACGAAACCTTCACCCAGGCCGTGCTGAACAAGGGCAAAGCCATCGCCCAGAGCACCGGCGAGTTCCTGCAACTGGTCGAAGTCAACGCCGCCGCCGGCAATGCTGCCGGTGTGACCGAGATGCTGGGCTGCGGCGAAGACGCCGTGAACAACATCGACGACATGCGCAAGATCGTCGAGGCGGTGGCCAAGCACGCCGCTACTGACGCCGAGCGCGTCACCCGCCTCCAGGATCGTCTGGCCAAGCGCGAAGCCAACCAGGCCAAGTACGTCGCCATCCAGAACGAGGAAGAAAAGGCCAAGACGGTCAAGCAGTTCATCGGCCTGGCCGACCGCATCATGGCGGAACTGGAAGACGCCTCTTACGCCTCCAAGCTGTTGGGTTCCGCCGAAGACATGATGCGCGGCGAAGGCGCTTTCCACTTCGCCCGCTTCAAGTCCCTGATCCTGGCCGTCGACCGTCTCGGCGACAAAAACTGGCTGGGCAAGCTGCTCGACGAAAGCGTGGCCTCCGCCGCCGACTTCGTCTGGTTCCGCGAGATCGTGATGACCTGCGCCGGCGAACTCAAGGATGCCGAATACGGTAAAGCCCGCGCCGTCGTGTTCGTGGCTGAGCGCGCCCTCGGCGAGAACCCCTACGACTACACCAAGATGGCGGAAACCGTGCAGACCGCCCTGGGTGACTCCGCCTTGGCCGCCAAACTGCTCGGCGACGCCGCCAGCCGCGCCAAAGACCATTACGCGCTGGCCCACACCGCCAAGCTGTACCGCGACATCGGCGACAACAGCGCCGCCGACGCCCTCTTCGCCAAGGCCGCCGCCGCCTGCGCCACCGGTGATGCCTGTGTGCAACTGGCCACCCGCCTGAAGTCCTACGAACTGCCCGCCTCCGAAATCGCCCCGTTGATGGCCACCTGTGGCGGCAAGCTCGCCAGCGCCAATGACAAACTGCGCTGGGCCGAAGGCGTGTCCGACCTGCTGCTCGACAGCGCCTGGGCGGAACAGGCCTTCAACGCCATCGCCGGCAGCTTCGCCGGCGGCGCCGACAAGAAGCGCCTGGAACTCAGCCGCCAGATGCGCATGGGCTACCGCTTCTTCGGCCCCGGCGTGCAAGCCCACTGAGCGAAGTTCTGCTCCCAGAAAAACGGCTGACCGAGGTCAGCCGTTTTTTCTATCCGGAGCCAACCCCATCAACCTAAGCCGGCGACCAAACAGGTAGCCCGGATGAAGCGAAGGCGGAATCCGGGAAGGGGGCCGAGTTTCCCGGATTCCGCCTTCGCTTCATCCGGGCTACAAATCTGCTCATGAAATGTGAAGACTTGAGCCATAAGTGACTAAAAACCGCGGTTGCCCGCTCCTACGACCGCCACGCGGATTCACCCAAACGGTGAGCGTCCTCATGGACTCGCTTGAAATTCAGATGGCCGTCGATGAACTGGTTATTTGTTGAGTGGTTTACTCAACTATTAGCCATCGCTTATACTCCGCGCATCCCGCATTCAGGAAAACCGCCATGAGCACCTGCGATTCGGTCTGTGAGACCGCCGCCCCCTGCCCCACCGATAACACGCAGCCCATCGCCGACGTCCAGAACTATCCGGACTCGCGCAAGATCGCCATCGACAAGGTCGGCATCAAGGCCATCCGCCATCCGGTCAAGGTGCTCGACAAGACCGGCGGCGCCCAGCACACCATCGCCACTTTCGGCATGTATGTGTATCTGCCGCACCACTTCAAAGGGACTCACATGTCCCGCTTCATCGAAATCCTCAACGGCAACGAGCGTGAGTTTTCGGTGGAATCGTTTGAAACCACGTTGCGCCAGATGGTGGTGAAACTGGAGGCGGAATCCGGCCATGTCGAGATGAACTTCCCCTATTTCGTCAACAAGCAGGCGCCGGTGTCCGGGGTGAAAAGCCTGATGGACTACGACGTGACCTTCATCGGCGAGATCAAGGAGGGCGAATATCTGCAAACCATGAAGGTATTGGTGCCCTGCACCAGCCTGTGCCCTTGCTCCAAGAAGATTTCCCAATACGGGGCGCACAACCAGCGTTCCCACGTCACCATCACGGTGCGTACCAACAGCTTCGTGTGGATCGAGGAAGTGATCGCCATCGCGGAAGAAAACGCCTCCAGCCAGCTCTATGGCCTGTTGAAGCGCCCGGACGAGAAGTACGTCACGGAGAAGGCCTACGAGAACCCGAAATTCGTGGAAGACCTGGTCCGCGACGTCGCCGCCGCCCTGAACCAGGACCAGCGCATCGACGCCTATGTGGTGGAAGCGGAGAACTTCGAGTCCATCCACAACCACTCGGCGTATGCGTTGATCGAGCGCGACAAGGCGGTGAAAGCCTGACTTGTAGCGCCGGCATCCTTGCCGGCGTCTTTTAGAAGCGCAGGTTAGCGTGAAACAACCACGCCTCTGTAGCGCAGGCGTCCCGCCTGCATTCAGCGCCAAGAGCAGGCGAGGACGCCTGCGCTACAGGGACGTCTGGTTTCATCATTCGGGGCGGCGGGGCCGCCATGCCCGTTAGGCAAAAACGCCGGCAAGGATGCCGGCGCTACATTTCGCCGCGCAACAGCCTTATATCCGCCAGCACCCCGTTCACCACCGGCTCGATCTTGCGCCGCATGAGCGAGCCGATGGCGCTGCTGCGGGCGAAGATCGGGGTCACCTGTTCCTCGCTCATGCGGGCCAGCCGCGCGGCGGCTTCCAGATGCGGCGCCAATGCCTGGCAGACATTCATGCGCGACTCGCTTTGTGCCTGCGGGCTGCCGAAGGCGAAATAGCGGCCAAGCGCATTGAGGGTGCGATTGACCACTTCCTGAGTTTCCGGCCGCTCCAGAATTTCCTCGGCGGCGGCGAGGAAGGTCTGGCCCTGAGCTTCCAGAGCGCGCGCCAGGGCGGCACTGCCATCGCCAACCATCAGATCGGTGCGCGCCGGCAAAGGCAGCGGCAGCGCTTGCGGCGAGTCCCAGCCCGCCACTTCGAGAAATGCCACGTAATGCGTGTTGCTGCGCTTGCCGCGCCGCCAGATGGCTTCGCGGGTGGCCTCGGTCAGCACGCCGGAATTGAGCAGCACGACGACGGTATCCATGATGTCCAGGTGTTCGTCCTGCAGGAACGGCAGGTGTTCGACCAGGTAATCCGCGAGGATCGGCCCCATTGCGCCTTTCGCCACCTTTTCCCGGCTCAGCATCAGGCGCGCGTTTTCGCTGGAGGGCATGGCCCACCAGGCATCACGCGCCAGTTCGTCGGTTAATCCCGGGGAATGCACCACGGCGACCACCGCCTCGGGTTCACCGGTGAGCAACAGGCGGCCGAGGTTGAGCCCTTCCATCTGGCCATGCCGGGTCCAGCGACTGAGGAAGACCGGGTAGCCGCCCGGCGAGCCGAGGGCATGGCCGGACAGGAGTTCGCGGATCAGCCGCAGGTATTTGTCCAGGCGACAGTTGGGGCTGAGCGGAATGCTCGCCTCGCCCTTGTCGGTGAGGGCATGCAGCACCGGGCTGACTTCCGATTCCTCGATCCGCACCGCCCGCAGGTTCTGGGCAAGCAGGACTTGCAGGCGGAAGCTGTCTTCGGGGGAAAGGTCTTCGATCATCTCGGTTGAACTACAGCCAGCCGTAGGATGTGGTGAGGGACGAACCGCATCACGCGCAGGCGATGCGGTTCGCTACGCTCACCACATCCTACGCACTGGTTTTTTCGAAGCAGCGGGCGGCGGCGGCGATGGTCGCGTCGATGTCCGCCTCGCTGTGCGCCGCCGAGACGAAGCCGGCCTCGAAGGCGGAGGGCGCGAGATAAACGCCTTCCAGCAACATCAAGTGGAAGAAGCGGTTGAAGGCCTCCTTGTCGCTGTCCATCACTTCCGCATAGGAGGTGGGCGGGGTGGCGCGGAAGTAGATGCCGAACATGCCACCGACCGAATCGGCGCAGGCAATCACGCCGGCATCGCGCGCGGCGGCGTTGATGCCATCCACCAGGCGACGGGTTTGGGTGGTCAGTGCCTCGAAGAAGCCGGGGGCGGAAATCTTTTCCAGGGTCTTCAGGCCGGCGGCGACGGCCACCGGGTTGCCGGACAGGGTGCCCGCCTGATACACGGGGCCGAGCGGCGCGAGCTGGTCCATGATCTCGGCGCGACCGCCGAAAGCCCCCACCGGCAGGCCGCCGCCGATCACTTTTCCCAGGGTGGTGAGGTCGGGGGTGATGCCGTACAAGCCTTGCACGCAGCCGGCGCCGACCCGGAAACCAGTCATCACTTCGTCGAATATCAGCACGGCGCCGTGCTTGGTGCAGTTCTCGCGCAGGGCTTCGAGGAAGCCGGCCTTCGGCTTGATCAGGTTCATGTTGCCGGCCACCGCTTCGACGATGACGCAGGCGATCTCGTCGCCCTTCGCGGCAAAGAGCTGGTTGACCTGGTCGATGTCGTTGTAATCCAGCACCAGGGTATGGCCGGAGCAATCGGCCGGTACGCCGGCGGAACTCGGCTGGCCGAAGGTGAGCAGGCCGGAACCGGCTTTCACCAGCAGGCTGTCGGCATGGCCGTGGTAGCAGCCCTCGAATTTGATCAGGGTGGAGCGGCCGGTATAGCCGCGCGCCAGGCGAATGGCGCTCAGGGTGGCCTCGGTGCCGGAACTGACCAGGCGCAGTTTCTCCAGGCTGGGCAGCATGGCGACCAGTTGTTCGGCCATGCGCAATTCCATTTCCGTCGGCGCGCCGAAGGAGAGGCCCAGGGCGGCGGTCTCCTGCACCGCGCGTACCACGTCCGGGTCGGCATGGCCGAGGATCAGCGGCCCCCAGGAACCGACATAGTCCAGGTAGCTTTTGCCGTCCGCATCCCATACCCGGCTGCCGGCGCCCCTGGTGAAAAAGCGCGGCGTGCCGCCGACGGAACGGAAGGCGCGCACCGGTGAATTGACGCCGCCGGGAATGACTTTTTGGGATAGGTCGAAAAGCTGGTCGTTGCGGGAACTCATGGGGTCTTTTCCTCGAAGTGCTTGATGAATTGTTCAGTTGCGAGCCCGGGATCGGCGGCCTCGAATAGCGCGGTAATCACCGCCAACATATCGGCACCGGCCGCCAGCAGCGGGGCCGCATTATCCAGGGTGATGCCGCCGATGGCACATAGCGGCAGGCCAATTTCCGCACGCGCCGCTTGCAGCAACGCTGTATCGGCGCGTCGCGCCAGCGGCTTGGTGGAGGAGGCGAAAAAACTGCCGAAGGCGAGGTAATCGGCGCCGGCCCGCGCCGCGCTGCGCGCCAGCTCCAGACTCTGGTAGCAGGAAGCACCGAGGATGGCAGCGCTACCCAGACGCGCGCGCGCAGCGGCGAGTTCACCATCGTCCTCGCCGAGATGAACGCCGTCAGCCTCGGCGAACAGGGCCAGATCGACGTCGTCGTTGATGATGAGTAGCGCATCGAAGTGCCGGGTCAGGCCGCGCAGGGCGACTGCCTGTTCCTGACGATGGCAGTCGCTAGTCACCTTGTTGCGGTATTGCAGAATCCGGCAACCACTGGCCAGGATGGCTTCGGTGGTGGCCAGCAGGCGGCGAGTGTCGGCCCAGTCGGGGGTGATGGCATAAAGCCCCGACAGTTCACGCCTTCTCATCGTCACCATGCACCCAATACATACGATCCGGAATGAACTGGCCCATGCCGGGCCGATAAGCGTGTTTCAAAGTCTGCCAGGTGTAGGCCTGGGCTTCTTTCGTCGCTTCGGCCACGTCCTGGCCAAGCGCGAGAAACCCGGCGACTGCCGCAGCCAGGGTGCAACCGGAACCATGGTAGGAGCCGGGCAGACGTTCCCAGGTCTGGCGATGCACCACGCCGCGCGTGTTGTAAAGGGTGTTTACCACCTGCGCGCCTTGCTCGTGGGCACCGGTAATCAGCACGAACTCACAGCCCAGGTCGATCAGCTCGCGCGCGCAGTCGGCCAGATCAGGGGCCGCTTCGGAATCCCTATCCACCTCTTCGTCATCGTCATCGTCATCGTCATCGTCGCCCACGCCCTCCGCCAGACGCCGTGCCTCGATGCTGTTGGGCGTGAGCACCGTGGTCTGCGGGAACAACAGGTCGATCAGGGCGGCCATCAACTCCTCGTTGGCGAGCGGATCACCCCGCCCGGAACTGAGCACCGGATCGAGCACCAGGGGAATATCGGGATAGTCGGAAACCACTTCGGCAATGGCGGCGACGGCTTCGACACTGCCGATCATGCCGATCTTGATCGCCGCCACCGGCATGTCTTCAAGCACGCTACGCGCCTGGTCGGCAATCCACTCGGCCTCCATTGGAAAAAAGTCGTCCACCCCCACGGTGTCCTGCACCGTGACGGCGGTCACCACGGAGAGTGGATGGCAACCCAGGCTGGCCAAGGTAAGGATATCGGCCTGAAGACCGGCACCGCCGGTCGGGTCGGTGCCGGCGAATACCAGCACGATGGGCGGGGGAGTGTTGGTCACTGAGGTGGACATGCTTGGCGTTATCGAATTGGCGGGGCAGAATGCGATCTTATTACATAAGTACTAACCCGCTTGCCGATGGAATATCGAACCTGGATGTGCCTGCTGTGCGGCACCCTCTATGACGAGGAAAAGGGCAGCCCGGACGAAGGCATCTCCCCCGGCACCCGCTGGGCCGATGTTCCGCCCAACTGGACCTGCCCGGAATGCGGTGCCCGCAAGGAAGATTTCGAGAGGGTGGCAATTTGATTGCTATCCGTACAGAATGGCCGCCGCTACGGCCTGCCGCCCCAGAGAGGAGTTCCGGGGGGAGCAGCAACAAAGGAGCCTATAAATGCGCTGGATCATCGCCACCATCATCGCCCTGTTCGCGGCCACTGCGGCCATCAATGCCCAGGCAAAAGCGGAACTGCTCTTCAACGTCACCCTGGATTACGACCAGGAACGTGACCACATCGGCACCCAGGTCGTATTCAACGACCTTGCGAAATACCTCTCCGGCGCTATCGGCCAGCCGGTGAAACTGGTGATGACCCAGAACGCCGAACGGGTGGGCGAGCGCATCCGCACCAATGCCTACGCCCTGCTGCTGGCCCCCGCGCAACTGGTCGGTCTGGCCATGCGCAACGGCTATGTGCCGGTGGCCAAGACCGAGCAGAGCACCCGGGTCTCGCTGGTGGCGCGCAGCAGCGCGAACATCAAGTCGCTGGAAGCCGCGCGCGGCAAGCGCCTCGCGCTGCCGCATCGGGAGTCTCTGGTCAGCTACATGTTCAAGGGCGAGATGAACGCCCTGGGTCTGTCGCCCAGCACGTATTTCGGTCGGACCATGCACATGACCCTGTACGGCGCGGTGCTCTACGCCATGGAAATCGGCCAGGCCGACCTCGCGGTGCTGCCGGATGCCGAAGCGCGCATCTGGATCAACCGGGAACACAAGGGCATCGTACTGAAAACCTTCCCCGATGTACCGAGCGCCGGCGTGGTGGTCAGCGACAAGCTCGACGAGGGCATCAAGGACAAGATCCGTTCGGCCTTCACCGCGCTGGACAAAGACATGGTGAGCCGACTGCAACGGGTCAAGTTCGGCAACTTCGACCCCGCCGACAAGATTGACTTCGAATATGTCTCCACGCGCGGCTTCTTCACCCCCGAGGTTCTGCCAGGCGCCACCCTCCCCACCGCCGAGCAGGTCAAGCAATTGATGGCCCAGGGTGCGCCGCTAATCGACGTGCGGCCGGCCGCGCATCGGCTCAACGGTTATATCCCCGGCTCGATCAGCGTGCCCTATGGGATGAACAGTCCCAAGGAAGTCGACTACGACGATGCGGTCGACCATTTCGACCTGTCCAAACTGCCGCAGGACAAGAATGCCGCCATGATCTTCCAGTGCAACGGCGCCGAATGCTGGTTCAGCTACAAGGCGGCGCGCTACATGGTCAAGCGCGGCTACAAGCGGGTCTACTGGTTCCGTACCGGGCTGCCGGCATGGAAAGCAGCGGGCTATCCCGTCAAACAAGGCTCCTGATCAGAACGAACACGGAGAGCGGAGTGGACAACAGCAACAATCTGGCTGGTACCAAGGTGATGGTGATCGACGACAGCAATACCATTCGTCGCAGCGCCGAAATCTTCCTGTTGCAGACCGGCTGCGAAGTCATCCTGGCGGAAGACGGTTTCGATGCCCTCGCCAAAATCGCCGACCATCTGCCCGAGGTGATATTCGTCGACATCATGATGCCGCGCCTGGATGGCTACCAGACCTGCGCGCTGATCAAGAAGAACATCCGCTTTCGTGACACTCCGGTGATCATGCTTTCGAGCAAGGATGGCCTGTTCGATCGGGCACGTGGCCGCATGGTCGGCTCGGATGAGTACCTGACCAAGCCTTTCACCAAGGACACCCTGCTCGACGCCGTGCGCCGGCATCGGGCGCGCGCGTCCTGATAACAACAGAGGAACACCATGCCGATAAAGACCATCCTGGTCGTGGATGACTCGCCCACCGAGCGTTACTTCCTGACCGATCTTCTGCGCAAAAATGGCTTCGAGGTCGTAGCGGCCGAAACCGGTGAGGAAGGTGTCGCCAAGGCCAAAGCAGAGAAGCCGGATCTGATCCTGATGGACGTGGTCATGCCCGGCCTCAACGGTTTCCAGGCCACCCGCATGCTCTCGCGCGACCCGGCCACGAAGGCCATCCCGGTCATCATGTGCACTTCCAAGAACCAGGAAACCGACCGTGTCTGGGGCTTGCGCCAGGGCGCCATCGATTACCTGGTAAAGCCGATCGTGGCCGAGGAACTCCTGGCCAAGATCAAGGCGCTGGGCCAGTAGCCGGCAGGCCGCCCCATGAAGGACAAGCAAAGCCTCCGGGACTTTCAGACCCAGCTTGCGGGCAAGCTCAAGGCCGCGCAAGCGGCCACCGGCCCCTCTTCCAAGCTGGGCTTCATCACCGGCGGCCGCCATTGGCTGGTCAGTCTGGAGCAGATCGAGGAAGTGGTGACGGTGCCCGAACTGATCGCCGTGCCCTGGGCACAACCCTGGTTTTCCGGTGTCGCCAGTGTGCGCGGCGCCTTGTTCGGCTGCACCGACCTGGGTGCCTTCCTGCAGCTCGCGGAAGCCTTGCCGCCGGGTGAATCGCATCTCCTGCTGGCGCACTCCCGCTTCGGCGTCAATGCCGCCTTGCGCATCGAGCGCACGCTTGGCCTGCGCCCAGTGGACAACCTGACCCGGGAAGCTACGCGGGATGCCGCCATCCCCTGGTCTGTGGGCCAGTGGCGCGGCCAGGACGATCAAATCTGGACCGAACTCGATGTAGAAAAACTGGTCACGTCCCCGGCTTTCCTGGAAGCCGGCTTGTAAATCGACATCTTTCGTGTGAACGAAAGCGGTAGCGCATCTGGAGGCAACAATGGCAAACAACGAGCCGCAACTGGAAATCGGTAAGTCTTTCGACCACCACGGACCCGGCATGGGGCCGCGCCTTGCGGCGCAACTGGGGCGCTTGATGCAACTGGATCCGTCCAGGCTGCCCTTGTTGAGCAAGCTCCCGGCGGAGAAACGGCTACCCGCCGTGGTATTGACCCTGCTGGTTTCCCTGCTGCTGGCTACCCTGCTGATGATCTGGTACACGGTTCAGGTCGGCAACCGCGCGGAATATGTGGAAATTTCCACCCGCTTGCAGATGCTCTCGCAGCGCTACAGCAAGACCGCCCAGCAAGCCACGCTGGGCAACAAGAACGCATTCAAGCAATTGGACGAAAGCCGCAAGGCCTTCGGCGAAGGCCTTGCCACCCTAATTGACGGCGGGGCCGGCGTACCGTCCTCGCCCGGCTCGATGCAGGCTGAACTGGGCGAACTGAACAAGCATTGGGAGACTTCCAGGAAGAACATTCAGGCTCTGGTCACCCAACAGGGCACCCTGATCGCGCTGGGCCGCGCGCTGGCCGAAATCAACCAGCGCAACACGGAATTGCTCGATCTGGCCGAGCAGGTCATCTCGCTGCTGCCCGCCGACTCCAAGAAACAGCTGGCTTTCGCCAACCAGCAGGCCCTGTGGACGCAGCGCATGGCGAAGAACGCCAACGCCTTGCTCTCCTCCGACCAGATCAACCCGGAAACCGCCTACCAATTGGGCCAGGACGTACGCACCTTCCGCGAAGTGTTGCAGGGCATGATCGAGGGCAACAGCGACATCGGCGTGGCGCAAGTCTCCGACGCGGATGCGCACGACAAACTGCTGGATCTGCGTGAAGTGTTCACCGCCTTTGAAAAGCAGGTCGACAGTATTCTCAAGAACATGCCGCAACTGGTGGAAGCCAAACGCGCGGCGCGCGAACTGTTCGACGAGTCGGAAAAGCTGCTCGCTCAGACCCAGCAGATCACTCAGACCTACCGGTCGCTGGGCGTCGGCATCTCACTTGCCCTCGCCATCGTGTTCGCCCTGATTGCCCTGGCCGCCCTGCTGGTGCTCGGCGTGCTCAACGTGGGTGAAGCCAGCCGCCGTGCGGAAGAAGCCGCATTGGAGAACCAGCGCAACCAGGAAGCCATTCTGCGTTTGTTGAACGAGATGGGCGACCTGGCCGACGGCGACCTGACGGTAGAGGCCACGGTGACGGAAAACATCACCGGCGCCATCGCCGACTCGGTCAACTACGCCATCGAAGAGTTGCGACTGCTGGTACAGGGTATCAACCGCGCCTCCGAACAGGTGACCCTGGCCGCCTCCGAAGCGCGAGTCAGTTCCGACGAACTGCTCGCGGCCGCCGAACACCAGTCACGCCAGATCACGGAAACCAGCGAGGCGGTGGGCCAGATGTCCGCCTCCATCGTGCAGGTATCGCAAAACGCCGCCGATTCCGCCCGCGTGGCCGAACAATCGCTGGCCACCGCCCGCAAGGGTGGCGACTCGGTGCGTAACGCCATTGCCGGTATGAACTCGATCCGCAACCAGATCCAGGAAACCTCGAAGCGGATCAAGCGACTGGGCGAGTCCTCCCAGGAGATTGGTGAAATCGTGGACCTGATCTCGGACATTACCGAACAGACCAACATTCTGGCGCTGAACGCCGCGATTCAGGCGGCGGCGGCCGGCGAAGCGGGGCGTGGCTTCACGGTGGTGGCGGAAGAAGTGCAGCGCCTGGCGGAACGCTCCGCCCAGGCGACTCGACGCATCGGCGCCATCGTCAAGACCATTCAGAGTGACACCCAGGACGCGGTCAACGCGATGGAAAGCTCCACCCAGGGCGTGGTGGAAGGAACCGTGCTGTCCGACGCGGCCGGCAACTCGCTGGCCGAAATCGTGTCGGTGTCGGACGAACTCGCGCGCCTGATCAAGCGCATCTCGGACGCCACCCAGGCACAAACCGGCACCGCCCAGCACATCGCCGACAACATGCGCGAGATTCTCGCGGTGACCGGGCAGGCTTCCGATGGCGCCCGCCGCAGCGCCGCGTCTATCGGCCAGTTGTCGTTGCTGTCGGATGAACTGAAGGTCTCCGTCTCGGGCTTCAAGCTTTGATCGACGCTAACGGGCAAGGCCGGATGGCCGCCCCGGACAATGAAACCCGCCGTAGGAGCGGCTTTAGCCGCGATGCGCCGGCAGGCGCAAAGATGAAACGTGGGGTCTTGGCGAGCGTCACCCCTTTGCGCCTGCCGGCGCATCGCGGCCAGGAGGCCGCTCCTACGGGACTGCCATGTTGTTTCACGTTAAGGGAGTTCGCGGCATGAGCACGGAGATGGAGTTCGACCTGGGATCGCTGACCTGGGTGAAGGCGGAGCTGGACAATGCGCTTCAGTCCGCGCAACAAATCCTGGTGGGCTGGAATGGTGACGACACCACGCCGCTCAAGAGCGCCGCCGCCCATCTGCACCAGGTTTACGGCGCCCTGCAGATCGTCGATCTGCGTGGCCTCTCCCTGCTCACGGCGGAAACCGAGCGCCTGGTCTCTGCCATGGCCGAGAAAGCGGAGTTGCGCGACGGCCGGGCGATGGAAACCGCTTTGCGCGCGATCGGCGACATCCGCTCCTATCTCGACGGCCTCATGGCCGGTACTCCGCATGTCGAGATGAAACTTGCCCAGATCTACCACGACGTCATGCTGCGGCGTGGTGGCGAAGCGCCCGCCCCCAGCGAGTTGTTCTATCCGGATACCCAGGTGCGCGCCACCCGCGCCGAAGCGGAGCTGCCGATGGACGACGCCACGCGTGGACGTGCCATTCGCCGGGCGCGTTTCCAGTACCAGAAAGGCCTGCTGCAATTCCTGCAAAACCGCGAACCGACCGCAGGATTGATGCAGATGGACGAAGCGGTTCGCGCCGTCGAACGGATCGCTCCCGGCCCGGCCCAATACACCTTCTGGTGGACCGCCGCCGGCCTCATGGAACAATTGCGGCGCAATAACGACCCCGGCGATTTCTGGATCAAACGCCTGTGCGGCCGTATCGACCTGCAAATGCGTCGCATGATGGAAGGCTCACGCCAGCTTGCCGAACGCCTGTTTCGCGACGTTCTCTACTACGTCGCCCAGGACACCGCCCCCAGCGGGCGGGCTGCGGAAACGCGCCGGCTGTTTCAACTGGAGCGATACCTGCCGCCACCGGCCGGCAATGACCAGGTCGCTGCGTATCTACCACACCTGATGGCCCTGCAGGACAGTCTTGCCAGTGCCAAGGACCACTGGATGCGCTATTGCGCCGGACGCGCGGAAAGCCTGGAACCCTTCCAGAACGCCGCCCTGACCCTGTTCGAAAGCAGCACACGCCTACCCAGCGGCGCCCTGCAATCCCTCACTCGCATCATCCAGGCCGTGGCCAAGCGCCTGCCCGGCACCGCCGACGCCACCCAGAACGAAGTCCTGCAACTGGAAATGGCCACCGGGTTGCTGCTCGTGCAAAACGCCATCGACCACATCGAGCACCTCGGCAGCGAGTTCACGCACCAGAGTGAAGTCCAGGCGATGCGCCTGCAAGCCGCCATCGACCCGATGTTCGACACCTCGCGCATACCCCAGGTGGACATGCTCGACGAGTTCACCCACGCCGCTCAGGAAAAACTGGTCCTGGCCCAGGTCACCCAGGAAATCCAGGCCAACCTCAATCAGGCGGAAGACATCCTCGACAAGTTCTTCCGTGACCCGGCACAGCGCGGCAGCCTGCCCATGGTGCCGACGCTGATGAAGCAGATCGTCGGCGCGCTCAACATCCTGCAACTGGATGTGGCGGCGGAACTGGTCAACGAGGCAGCCCGGCGGGTCGCCTACTTCGCCGAAAGCGATGCGCTGATCGCCCCGGAAGACCTCGACTGGGTAGCGGAAGCGCTGTCCTATCTCGGTATCTACATGGAGGCCCTGCGCTACGGCCGCGACGACAGCAAGGCGCTGCGGGCCCTGCTGGACAGGCCCATGGCCAGCGGGGTACGTGAAGCCACCGTGGAAACGGAACTGCGTGGCGAAGCCGAACAGATTGTGGCATCGGTGCGGCAATGGGCGGATCAGGGCGGCCAGTCGGAAGGCCGCGCCGCCCTCAAGGCCGAACTCATACAACTGGCGCGCGATGCCGATCTGGTCGCCGACAACGACCTGCGCGACAAGGCCGCCGCCGCCGCGCAAGCACTGGAAAGCGCGACCAGCCTCGACCAGGTACGCGAGGCGGTGCAGAACATCACCCCCGCCACCACCGGCACCCCTGCCACCGCGCCCGCACCCAGTGCCGACACGCTACGTCTTGCCGCCGCCTCGGATGAAACCATCGACCGCGACATCCTGCTCACCTACATCGAGGAAGCTCAGGACGTACTCGGCAGCATTGCGATACAAACCTCCAGGCTGCACGTCAGCCCCTACGACAACGAAGCGTTCACCTCGATCCGGCGCGGATTCCATACCCTCAAAGGCAGCGGTCGCATGGTCGGCCTCACCGATCTGGCGGAACTGGCCTGGGAAGTGGAGCAAACGCTCAACCTGTGGCTGCGCGACGAGCGCGCGCCCAATGGCGAGATACTGCAACTCATCGAAGACACCGCCGACGCCTTCCATGTCTGGGTCATGGAACTGGAAGAACAGGGCCAGGTGAGAGTGGAAGCCGGGCATCTGACCCAGATCGCGCGCCGCCTGCGCGACCTGGGCAATTCCGCGATGGTGCCCCCCCCAAAGCCTGAAGCCGGCGCCCAGGCGGAAACCGCCGCGGCGGCCGGCGCAGCCGCTGCCGTGGCCGAAGCGGCCGAGCACGCGCAAGACAGCGCGCCAGCCACGGAAGACACCATAGCCATCGGCGAGCACATTCTGCCCACTGAGCTGTTCCGCATTTTCAGCAGCGAATCCAGCCAGCGTCTTGCCGACATGGCTGGCGTACTCGGCAACCTTGGCCACCATCTGCACCCCGGCGCCTGGGAAACGTTTCTTCGTTCCGCGCATACCCTGGCCGGAATCGCCCGCACCACCGGCTTCACCCCGCTGGCGGATGCCGCCCACGCGCTGGAAACCTGGGCGGGAGAATGGCCGGAGAAAACCCAGGCGCTCGCGGAGGAGGCAACCGGCACCCTGGAGGCCGTCATCGGCCAACTCACCGCCAGTGTGCACGGCATTCTGGAACACCGCTTCCCGCAACCCATTCCGATCATCGATGAACTGCTCGCCGGTCTGGTTTTTCACGTTGCCGTGGAAGCTGAAGCCGAGGTGGATAGTGACACGGCGTTGCCGATGGTTATCCCCACCCCGGAAGCCACCGGCGACAGCGCCCAGGTCGCGGCCATCCCCATCGAGCCGCCGCCTGTTCCAGTGCGGGAACCCGCCGCCGCCACAGCGTCCAGCCCACCCGCCAGTCCCGTAGTCGAAACCAGCCGTGACGATCTGGATAGCCAGCTCCTGCCGATTTTTCTGGAAGAAGCCGGCACGCTGCTGCCGCAGATCGGCTCGGCACTGCGCACCTGGCGTAGCGAGCCGGATAACGAGCCGTCACGCGACGCGCTGAAACGCAGTCTGCACACCCTGAAAGGCTCGGCCCGCATGGCCGGTGCCATGACGCTGGGTGAAGACGTGCATGCCCTGGAAAGCGTAATCACCGACCTGGGCAGCACCTCGGCCGACGCAGCGCTGCTCGACACCCTGGAGGCCGCCTACGACGGCATCGCCGACAAGGTCCAGCGCTACAAGGGCGGTACTGCGGCGACGCCCGCCCCGGCAGCCCCGGCGACCGCGCCGCCCGTGCCCACGCGCCCCGAGCAGGAAACCGCCGCGCGCGTCGACGACGAACTGCGATTACGCCAAAGCCTGCGCCAGAAATCGGACATCCTGGACACGCTGCTCAACGAAGCCGGCGAAGTCTCCATCGCCCGTGCCCGTATCGAAAACGTCCTCTCCGGCTACAAACTGAGCGCCCAGGAACTGTCATCCAACGTCGACCGCCTGCGCTCGCAACTGCGCGAGATGGAAATCCAGGCGGAGACCCAGATGCGTTCGCGCCTCTCGCAGATGGAGGATGAATCCCAATTCGACCCACTGGAGTTCGACCGTTTCTCGCGCCTTCAGGAACTGACCCGCCTGCTGGCGGAAAGCGTCAACGACGTTTCCACGGTGCAGGAAAACCTGTTCTCCGGCCTCACCGAAGCAGAAGCCGCCCTGGTTCAGCAATCGCGCATGACGCGCAACCTGCAACAGGAACTCATGCACATCCGCATGGTGCCGATGAACACGCTGGCCGAACGCCTGCACCGTGTCGCGCGCCAATCCGCCAAGGAAACCCGGCGCCGCGCGCACCTGGAAATCGACGGTGGCCAGACTGAAATCGACCGCACCGTGCTGGACCGGATGGCCGCGCCGTTGGAACACCTGGTACGCAACGCCGTGGCGCACGGTATCGAAGATCCGCAAGTACGCGCCGCCGCCGGCAAACCGGAATTTGGCGAAGTGCGCCTGTCGGCGCGCCAGGAAGGCAATGAAATCGTGCTCAATCTGAGTGACGACGGCAGCGGCATCGACCATGCCGCCGTGCGCGCGCATGCCGTTGCGATCGGCTGGTTGGCGGCGAATGCCGAAGCAAGCGAAGAGCAACTGGAGGCCCTGCTGTTCCGCCCCGGCTTCTCCACCGCCACGGAAGTGACCGAACTGGCCGGACGTGGCATCGGCCTCGATGTGGTACGCAGCGAAATCGCCGGCATCGGCGGCCGTGTGCGCCTGGAAACCAGCCCCGGCACGGGCGCCCGTTTTACCATCCACCTGCCGCTCACGCTGGCGCTGTCCCAGGTCGTGCTGGCCCGTGCCGGCGGTGTCACCTACGCGCTGCCGGCCAACATCATCGCCCTGGTGCGCGAGGTTCGCTCCGAACAAATGGCGGCCCTGCATGAAACCGGTGAAGTCATGCTGGGTGACGAGGTTTTCCCTCTGCGCACCCTGGCTGAACTGGTCGCGCAACCCACGCAAGCCAGCGAAGGCCGCTACCGCACCATTCTGTTGCTGCGCTCCGGCGATCAGCGTCTGGCAATCCGGGTGGATGCCCTGCAAGGCACCTTCGAGGCGGTGGTGAAGAACATCGGCCCGCAACTGGCGCGTATCGCCGGTGTCAGCGGGGCCACCGTGCTCGGCGATGGCCGCGTCGCCCTGATCATCAACCCGTTCCAGTTGGCGGAACGGGCCCCCCGGATCGGGATCGAGGTCGAGATCGAGGAAAAGGAGCAGGCACCGCTGGTTCTGGTGGTCGACGACTCCCTTACGGTACGCAAGATCACCTCCCGCTTCCTGGAACGCGAGGGTTTCCGAGTCGCCATCGCGCGCGACGGAGTGGAAGCTTTGGAAGCGCTGGAAGACGAGATACCCGTCGTCATGCTGCTGGACATCGAGATGCCACGCATGGACGGCTTTGAAGTGGCGCGCCACGTGCGTGCCAGCGGAATCACGCGCGACCTGCCCATCATCATGATCACCTCGCGCACAGCGGAGAAGCATCGCAATCACGCGCGCGAACTCGGCGTGAATGCCTATATGGGCAAACCGTATCAGGAAGAAGTGTTGCTGGAGGAGATCAACCGCCTGGCCGGCCTCACCGTAGCCAGTTGAAACAAGACGGCCGGCAGGGGGCAGCACCCCGCCAGGCCCGAGAGGAAAACAAATCGCACCGGTGCGATCAATAAAATGGATAACCAATATGTCCAAGCAGCCAACTACCCGCCTGGCGTTAGCCCTGGCACTGTCATTGAGCACGGGCGCAGTCCTGGCCAAAACCCCTTCGGCAGCTATCCCCCCGGCGGAATACGAATCGCACATACAACAGGCGATGAGCGACTCGAAAACGCTCGCGACCACCGCCCATGCCGGCAAGCGTGCAGCCTTTCTCTGCCTTTATTGCCACGGCGAGGACGGCAACAGCGTGCAGGAAAACATCCCCAACCTGTCCGGCCAGAACCCGGTCTACCTGCTCACCCAGATCGAGAAATTCGGCGACGGCCGCCGCAACGACGAGTTCATGTCCGGCCTGATCAAGGCGCTCAAGAGTGAGGACCGCATCAACATGGCGGTTTACTACTCCACCATGCGCCCCAATACGCCCATCTCGAAAGACGCGGCCCTGGTGGCAAAGGGCAAGCAGCGCTACCAGGCCACCTGCATCGGTTGCCACGGCCCCAAAGGCCATGGCAACAACACCATCGCCCGCCTCGCCGGACAACGCATCTCCTACATCACCGAGGCGCTGGGCAAGTACCGTTCCAGCAAAAGCCCGCGCACCGATCCGGTGATGACGACGGTCGCCCGCAGCCTCTCCCACAGCGACATCCCGGCCATCGCCGCCTATCTCTCCACGCTGAAGTAGTGATGTAGCGCCGGCATCCTTGCCGGCGTTTTCAAGAAAGCCGGCTGGAAGCCGGCACTACATAAGTCCGTAGGATGTGGTGAGGGACGAACCGCATCAGGCAACTCGACCGTGATCGATGCGGTTCGCTGCGCTCACCACATCCTACATGCTGAAATAAGCAGCGACAGCGCGGCGCGCCGCTCAGCGGGAGGCGCGTTTGTGTTTGATGTACTCGATGATGCCCGGCAGGATCGAAAGCAGCACGATCAACAGAATCACCGCCGTGAGATTGTTTTTCACGATCGGCAGATTGCCGAAGAAGTAGCCGGCCGGCACCAGCAGGCCCACCCAGAGCAGTGCCCCTAGCACGGAAAAGCCCAGGAAGCGCAAATAGGTCAGGCGACCGATGCCGCAGACAAAGGGCACGAAGGTGCGTACCACGGGTACGAAGCGGGCAATGATGATGGCCTTGGGGCCGTGCCTCTCCATGAAGGCATGGGTGCGGTCGAGGTTCTCCTGCTTCAGCCAGCGGCTGCCCTCGAACTGGAATACCTTCGGCCCGAGAAAACGACCGGTCCAGTAGTTCACGTTATCGCCGCACAGCGCCGCCGTAACCAGGGTGGCGGCCAGTATGACCGGATCCATCCCTCCCGCCGCCGCCACGGCCCCCGCCACGAACAACAACGAATCGCCCGGCAGAAACGGCGTCACCACGAAACCGGTCTCCATGAACACGATGGCGAACAGGATGGCATAGACCCAGACGCCATAGCTTTGCACCAGCAGGGCAAGGTGTTTGTCCAGGTGCAGGACGATGTCGATGAAGGTGGCGATCAGTTCCATGTCAGTCTCGTAGACAGCACGCGTAGGGCGGATGAGCCGGCGTCTTCTTGCCGGCGTTATCCGCCGAATGCCAAACATTCGGCGGAAGGCGCGATAAAGCCGCTTTTCCGCCCTACGCGTGCTTTAAGGGGGCAAGTGGCGAGGGCGACTCGCCACTCGCCACACTCAAACCATCGCGCCGGATTCGGGCTTCACGGCCTTCTTGATGAAATCCTCGCGCGACACCCCCAGCCACATCACGATGGGGCTGGCGACCAGCACCGAGGAGTAGGTGCCGACGACGATGCCGATGGTCAATGCCAGGGCGAAGCCGTAGAGCACCTCACCGCCCAGGAACAGCATGGCCAGCACCATCAACTGGGTGGCGCCGCTGGTAATGAGGGTACGCGACAGGGTGGCGGTCTTGGCGTTGTCCATGATCGCGGCGACGTCGTTGGAACGGGTCTTCTTGAAGTTTTCGCGAATCCGGTCGAACACCACCACGGTGTCGTTCACCGAGTCGCCCAGGATCGCCAACACCGCCGCCAGCACGGTCAGCGAAAATTCCCACTGGAACAGCGACCAGGCGCCCAGCACGATGAAGATGTCATGCGCGGTGGCGAAGATGGCGCCGGCGGCGAAGCGCCATTCGAAGCGCAGGGCCAGGTAGAGGGCAATGCCGATGGAGACGACCAGGAGGGCCAGGGCGCCATCCTCGAACAGTTCCTTGCCCACCTGCGGGCCGACGAATTCGACCCGCTTCAACAGCACCGAGGGGTCAGCCTGCTTGAGCACCACCATGAGTTTTTCCGACAACTGTGCGGAAGTGACCCCGGCTTTCACCGGCAGTCGTACCAGCACATCGCGCGAGGTGCCGAAGTTCTGCACGGACGCCTCGGGATAACCGGCCTTCGCCAGGTGTTCGCGGATGCCATTGACATTCGCCGGTTGCGGGTAGCTGACTTCCATCACGGTGCCGCCGGTGAAGTCCACGCCCAGGTTGAGGCCTTTGGTGGCGAGCAGGGCGATGGAGGCGACGATGAAAAACACCGAGAAAAAGATCGTGCTGCGCGCGAAGCGCATGAAGGGGATGTCGCGTTTCAGATGGAACAGTTCAATCATGTCGCTACCCCTAGATCGAAACTTTGGTCAGCCGCTTAACGCGGCCATAGGTCAGGTTGACCATCGCGCGGGACACCGTCACCGCGCTGAACATCGAGGTCAGAATGCCCAGGCACAGCACCACGGCGAAGCCGCGCACCGGGCCGGAGCCGAGCCAGAACAGGGCGAGACCGGCGATCAGGGTGGTGACGTTGGAGTCCAGGATGGTGTCCCAGGCGCGGTCGTAACCAGCGGCTATGGCCGCCTGCGGCGAATTGCCCAGGCGCAGTTCCTCACGAATCCGCTCGGCGATGATCACGTTGGCGTCGATCGCCATACCCAGGGTCAGGGCGATACCGGCGATACCGGGCAGGGTCAGGGTGGCCTGCATCATCGACAGCAGCGCCACCAGCAGGAACAGATTGGTGGCCAGGGCCAGCACGGAGACCACGCCGAACAGGCGGTAGTAAACGACCATGAACACGGCGACCAAGGCAAAGCCCACCAGGGTGGAATTCACGCCGCGTTCGATGTTGTCCGCACCCAGTGAGGGGCCGACCGTGCGTTCCTCGACAATTTCCATCGGTGCCGCCAGGGCGCCGGCGCGCAGCAGCAGGGAGACGTCGGACGCTTCCTGGGGCGAGTCCATGCCGGTGATCTGCACCCGGCCACCACCGATTTCCTCGCGGATCACCGGGGCGGTGACCACTTCGGTCTTGCCCTTCTCGATCAGCAGAATGGCCATGCGGCGGCCCACGTTCTCGCGGGTGACGTTCTTGAACAGGCGGGCGCCACGGCCATCGAGGTTGATATGCACGGCGGCCTGGTTGGTCTGGCTGTCGAATCCGGGTTGCGCGTCGGTGATGTAGTCGCCGGTCAGCACCACGGTCTTCTTCACCAGTACCGGGCGGCCATCGCGCTCGTAATAAAGCTCGGTGCCGAATGGCACCTGGCCTGCGGCGGCGGCTTGAACGGTGGCGGCATCCTGCATCCGCTCCTCGTCCACCATGCGAATTTCCAGGGTGGCGGTACGGCCGAGGATTTCCTTCGCTTTGGCGGTGTCCTGCACACCCGGCAGTTGCACCACGACGCGGTCGATGCCCTGCTGCTGAATCACCGGCTCGGCCACGCCAAGCTCGTTGACCCGGTTGCGCAAGGTGGTGAGGTTCTGTTGCAGCGCGTATTCCTGAGTCTTCACCTTGGCCTGCTGCTTCAGGCTGCCGGTGAGCACGAATTCACCACCGCTTTCACTATCGTCCAACTGCAACTCGGAGTAGGCCGTCTCGATTGCCTTGCGCGCGGCGTCGCGCTGCACGGCGTCACGGAACTTGACGGCCACCTGATCGCCCTCGCGACCGATGCCGGTGTAACGCACCTTGCTCTCGCGCAACAGGGTGCGGATGTCGCCCTGATACCGCTCCGCAGCCTTCTCCAGCGCGCGGGGCATATCCACCTGCAACAGGAAGTGCACACCGCCGCGCAGGTCCAGACCCATGTTCATCGGCCTCGCCCCCAGCGCGGACAGCCACTGCGGCGAGGCGGGCAGGAGGTTCAGCGCCACCGTGTAGCCTGGGCCGAGTGCCGCCTGGAGGGCATCCTTGGCCTTGATCTGAACATCGGTGCCGGCAAAACGCGCTTTCACGCCGCGTTCGTCCATCGCCACCCCTTGGCTTACGATACCCGCCGCCGTCAGCGCGCGCTCCACCCGCTGCATCAGGCCGGTATCCACCTTCTCGGTGGTGCGCACCGGCATCACCTGGACCGCCGGTACCTCGCCGAAGAAGTTGGGCAGGGTGTAGATAAACGAAATCAGCAGCGCGGCGCCGATGACGAGGTATTTCCAGAGGGGATAGCGGTTCATTTTCTTCGCGGGGCGTTAGACGTGAGGAATGAGGTGTCTGGCGCAAAGCGCGGCGGATTTCCGCCTCACGCCTCACGCCTTACGCATCACAGGTCTTTGATCGTTCCCTTGGGCAGCACGGTCTGCACGCCGCCGCGCTGGAAGTGGGATTCCACGCCGCCGCCGATGTCCAGGGTGATGTATTGCTCGGTAACCTTCACCACCTTGCCGAGCTGGCCGCCGGCGGTGATGATTTCATCGCCCTTGGCGATACCTTCCTGCATCTTCTTCTGATCCTTGGTGCGCTTCATCTGGGGACGAATGATCATGAAGTAGAACAGCGCGAACAGCACGATCAAGGGCAGGAAGCTCATGATCGGGTCGGGTTGGTCAGCAGCAGCGGCGTAAGCGGGGGAAATCAGCATGATGGGAACGAGTAGGTTGGGAAAAACCGGCGCATTCTAACAGCCCCGTGTGACAAGCTCTTGTGCCTGAAAGACTTTGATGCGATCCCGCATCGAAGGATGGGTCGAGAACAGCGTGGCGGCGGCACGACTTCCTGGATGCGAAGCGTCAAGCCGCTGCAGGAGGTCGGCGAAGCGGCGCGGCGGCAGGCAGATTCGGCGCATCAGGGCGAGGGCATGGGCCTCCGCCTCCGCCTCCCGTTCCATCGTGCGTGTGTAGCCGGTTTGCAACAAAAGAGCGGGCAGCCCGCTGGCCAAGTCACCGATTTGTCCCATCTCACCCAGCAGAACTTGCGCCAGCAATACCACCCCGGCGCCGGCGAGAACCTGGCGCAGGGCATGGCGATGCTGGACATGGCCGAGTTCATGCGCGGCCACCGCGATCAATTCATCGTCGTGGCGTGCCAGTTTCACGATTTCATCGGTGAACACCAGGGTGCCGCCGGGCAGAGCCAGGGCGTTGGCGCCGATTTCACCGCCACCGCGAAATTCCAGGCGCCAGGCCGGGCAGTCCCCCGCCTGGCGGCAGACCGCTTGCAGGCGTTGGCGCAGGACTTTCTGACGCGCTGCCGGCAAGGCGCTGGGCTGGAACACCAGCTTGTCGAGCACGGTCAGGGCCTGTTCACCCATGCCGGCTTCGATGCCGGGCGGCACCCAATCGGCTGCTGCCTGTGCCAACAGCGGCAGCCCGTGGCGCAGGCCGAACCAGGCGGCCGCAACGCTGAACAACAGGGCGACCAGGGCAATCCAGGTGCGCGATTCCAGGCGAAAAATCCGCGCCGCCATGCGCCCCTGGCCGAGCCGCCCGGCCAGCGCATCCACAGCCGCGTGATCGTCGCTGTGCAACTCGCCGCCCCCTTCCAGGTAAATCACCTGCGGCGCGCTGCCGAGACGGTCGCCGATCCGCACCTGCGGCAACGCAATGCGGATTTCGCCATCCTCTTGCAGCAGGCGCAGCGCATCGGCAGCGCAAACCACCTGAACCGCCCGCGCGGCACTGCTGTGGCCATCGAAATAGCGGGCGGCGAACGGCGTCACGCGATGCCTAAATCGACATCGAAGGCCTCGGCCATTTCCGCCCCGGTGGCGGCAACGCCTTCGCCGGAGGCGGCGACGAAGCTGCCCAGCCCGTGTTCCGGCCCAACCACGGCCAGGTTGTCCAGCCAGAAACGCGCGCTACGCACCTGCGCCCAGGGGATGAACAGGCCCAGGGTCAGGGCGATCAGCAGCAGGTTGGAGACATACAGGCCGATCAGGGCGCGTGCCGTGTGGCGGCCGGCAAAACCCAGCGCGCCGATGCGCGTGCCAAGAAACGTGAGGCGGGCGACACGCGCCTTGACGTACCCCATGACGACGGGCAGGGCGGCGTAGAGCAACAGCAGGCCCAGTCCCAGGGCGCCGATCATTTCCGCCATCTCCACCGGGCCTTCGTGATCGAGGCTGGCCAGCGCGACGCCCCCGGCGAAGATGGCCACCAGGGGAACCAGCATGATCAAGGAGGCCTTCATGAAAATTCCGTAAAACGAAGCAGCCCGCCCCTGGAAGCTGAATCGAGTCGCGCCGTAGGCATGATTGCCGGCGATGAACGCGGTCTTGCGATAAAGCAGGTAAGGCAGCGCCATTCCCAGGCTGAGCAGCATCAGCAAACCCCAGCCGACAAAAATGCGGAATGCCTCGCCGAGATCGCCCCTGAAATCGAAACGCAAGCCGCGATGGCTGCTGTTGCGGGCATTGAATTGCAGCGAACGCACCACGATCCAGGGCGTAGCGAGAAAGAACAAGGCCAGCAGCGCCAGTGACACCCAGGGCAGGCTTTCCTGGGCCAGCGCATAGACGGCAAACAGGCCGAAGGCGATCACCCGCCCTTTCAATATGGCGACGGGATCGGCCAGGTAATCGAAGTTATGGCCATCGAGCAGCGTGTGGGTAATCGTTTAGACCCCACCTCAAGTCCCCACCAAAGTAAGCTGTTGCCCAGGCGATTCAGCCGGGATGGGTGGCAAGGCTGGAGCGCTCAGTCCCTGACGGGCGGCATGAATGGCTTGGGCTAGCGTATGGGTGACGC
>JAUYFG010000140.1 GCA_030690985.1 Pseudomonadota bacterium | reverse complement strand
AATCCCCTGATCCGCTGCGCTCCTCAGGGGATTCCTCCACCGCAGAAGCAAAGTCAGAAGCAGCGGCAACAACCAAGTCAAAGGCAAAACCGGGGCAGCGCCTTCCAGCTGCTGATCAAGTCGAATGCACAGCTTAAATCCAGTGGGAATTTGTCTTGACGCGGGGGTCCACTTCAGGGGCGCTTTCGCCTGAAAATCGAAAAATTCGGCAATCTGGCCACGAAGCGGCACGGCAGCGGTTTTATGCAATATCCAGGGTAGGTGGACAGGATGGCAGGATGCATTTTGACCCACACCGAGTCCAGCAACTGTGGCTACATGACAGCTTTGTAATCTCCCCGTCAGCTTGCTGTCGGTAAGTGTTGGCCACCATGCGGGGCATCGGCGCACGGCTGGCGCGCCTGCCGTGGAGAAGCGCAATGACCACTCACACACTCAAAGTCCCCGCCCTTGTCGTCGCCGGCGACACCCTGCGTCTGGCGCAAGCCGCGCGCCAGGCCTATTTCGCGGCGGTGGCGGCACGGCCCTCCGGCAAACCTGGATATGCCCGCCATGACCATGATCTTCCGTGTCACCGAACCTGCCTGGCTGGATCAGGTCAAACCCGGCGACAACATTCGTTTTCAAGCCGACAAGGTGAACGGCCAGTTGACCGTCACTCAACTCGAAGTTGTTCAATGACCCACCCAAGGAGATATTCATGAAAGCAATGCAACGTACCACCCTGATGCTGGCGCTGGCCGGCGTCCTTGCCATGCCGACCGCCCTGCTGGCCGCCGACGCGGCCAAGGATGAGCATAGTGGCCATCATCCCGAGGCGGCCGCAGCCCCGGCAGCAACCGTGGCAGCGACTGCTACTCCGACAGCGGACGCGACACCCGCGGATCTCATGCCGGCGATGCGCGATCGAATGCGCCAGATGCGCCAGATTCAGGATCCGGCAAAACGCATGGAAATGATGGGTGCCCAGATGAAAGACCTGGAAACCATGATGCAAGGCCCCAATCGCAGTTGTCCCAAGGCCGACGCCAAAGGTGGCATGGGCATGATGGGGGATAAATGCGGCATGGGCATGATGGGTGGCAAAGGTGGCAAGGGCATGATGGGGCAGGGCATGCCCGGTCAGGATGACATGATGGCCAAGCGCATGGAGATGATGGAAAAACGCCTGGACATGATGCAGATGATGATGCAGATGCGCATGCAGGGCATGGGGGGCGGCATGGGGCCTGGCATGGGTATGGGTATGCCGGGCAACTGAAGCCGCTGACGAGCGGTATTGAAACCAGACTGGAGAAAGTGCCATGTACGGATACGACCATTTCGGTATGGGACTGGGCGGCTTTGGCATGATCCTGGTCTGGATCGTGCCGCTGCTTCTACTTGTCCTGCTGTTTCGCAGGTACTCCGGCGGCAGGGAAGATCGCCAGGACAAGACCGCCCTGGAAATCCTGGAAGCACGCTACGCCCGTGGCGAAATCGACCGTGAGGATTACCAGAAACGCCGCGCCGACCTTGGCGGTTGAGCGCGGGCGCCCTATCCCGTAACAATGCCGTGCACGCGTAGCACGCGTAGGGCGGAAAAGCGGCTTTATCGCGCCTTCCGCCGAATGTTTGGCATTCGGCGGATAACGCCGGCAAGAAGACGCCGGCTCATCCGCCCTACGCGTGCTTATCCGGTTGTCACCCAAACCCACTACCGGTAGCACGCGTAGGGCGGAAAAGCGGCTTTATCGCGCCTTCCGCCGAATGTTTGGTATTCGGCGGATAACGCCGGCAAGAAGACGCCGGCTCATCCGCCCTACGCGTACTTATCCGGTTGTCACCCAAACCCACTACCGGTAGCACGCGTAGCACGCGTAGGGCGGAAAAGCGGCTTTATCGCGCCTTCCGCCGAATGTTTGGCATTCGGCGGATAACGCCGGCAAGAAGACGCCGGCTCATCCGCCCTACGCGTGCTACGCGCCCAGGCCGAATAGCGTTTGGCGGCGTATTCGGCCCGCGAGCGCGCCTCCTACTTCAAGGTGAAGCGCACATTGCCCGTACCCCGGCTGGGCACGGTGATGGTCGCCACGGCCTTGGCGCCCTTGGCGGGTTTGCCGTTCAGTTTGGCGCCCAGGGTCTGGTAACCATTGGGGGCCAGAGTCACTTCTTCCTTGTTCTTGCCTGACAGCACGATCAGCTTGCCGCTGGCGCCGGTCGATTCCACCGGGGCGCCGTGTTCGGTCAGGTAGAGCATGGCCTCGGCCCCCTTGAACACCAGTTCGACCTGGAACGATTCGGCGTCGGCGGTGACACCACCAAACTGCGGCTTGAGGTGGTCGGTATGGGCCCAGACCTGGCTGGTGGCGAGCAGGAGGCTCAAGGCGAAGGGAACGGCGAGTTTTTTCATGGTGCATCTCCTTGGTTGGCGAAGTAATCGGTAGGGTGCGCCGCGCGCACCATTCAGCGTCAAATGGTGCGCGCGGCGCACCCTACGGGGTCAAAAACTTTCACTGGATTTGTCCCGCAACAGGCGCGCCAGCGGTTTTTCACCAAACAACCAGAACATCACCGGCGTCAGCACGGTATCCAGCAGGGTGGAACTGGCGAGGCCGCCGAAGATCACCACGGCAACCGGATGCAGGATTTCCTTGCCCGGCGCGTCGGCGGCCACCAGTAGCGGGCTCAACGCGAAGGCGGCGACCAGCGCGGTCATCAGCACCGGGGTGAGGCGCTCCAACGAGCCGCGCACGATCATCGGCTGGCCGAATACCTCGCCCTCGAAGCGGCACAGGTTGATGTAATGGCTGATCTTGAGGATGCCGTTGCGGGTGGCGATGCCGGCCAGGGTGATGAAACCAACCAGCGCCGCCACTGACAGCGGCTGCCCGGATAGCCACAGGGCGACGACGCCGCCGACCAGGGCGAGCGGGATGTTGACCATGACGATGGCGGCCAGCACGGTGGAGCGGTAGCGGCTGTAGAGCACCAGGAAAATCAGCGCCAGCGACACCAGGGCGAGGCCGGCGATGCGCTTGCTGGCTTCCTCCTGCGCCTGGAACTGGCCTTCCAGGGCGGTGAAATAGCCTTCCGGCAAGGGCTGTGCCGCCAGCGCGGTGCGGATGTCTTTGACCACCGTGCTCATGTCGCGGCCATCCGTATTGGCGGAAATCACGATGCGGCGGCGCGCGTTCTCACGGCCGATCTGGTTCGGCCCGTCGCCTTCCTCCACCCGCGCGATCTGGCTGAGTGGCACCCGGCCTTGCGCGGTGTCGATCAACATGGCGTTGAGGGCACGCGCATCACGGCCACCTTCCGGCAGGCGCAACACCAGGTCGAAACGTCGGTTGCCTTCGACGATCTCACCGATGCGGTCGCCGCCGATGCGTTTTTCCAGATCCGCCAGCAGAGCCCCGGGATTAACGCCGTGGCGCGCCGCCGCGTCGTAATCGAGGTGAATCTTGAGTTGCGGAATCAACACCTGCTTCTCGATCTGCAGGTCGGTCACGCCGGGAATCTTCGCCAGCCGATCCCGCGTTCCGCTGGCCAGGGAACGCAGGGTATCGAGGTCATCGCCGTAGATCTTCAGGGCGATCTGCGCGCGCACGCCGGAAAGCAGATGGTCGAGCCGGTGCGAGATCGGCTGGCCGACGCTGTTCACCGCCGGCAGCACCGCCAGGCGCTGGCGAATGTCGCTCACCACCTCGTCGCGACCGCGTTCGGAGGGCTTCAGATCGACATCGAGTTCCGAGTAATGCACGCCTTCCGCGTGTTCATCCAGTTCGGCGCGACCGGTACGGCGGCCGACCCTGATCACCTCCGGCACGGCGGCGATGAGCTGTTCCGCCTGCCGACCGATGCGGTTCGATTCGGCCAGAGAGGCGCCCGGATCGAGCAGCACGTTGATGGTCAGGGTGCCCTCGTTGAACGGCGGCAGGAAAGCGCGCGGGAACAACGGCAGCGCGGCGGCCGCGAGCAGCACCAGCACCACGGCGCCACCCAGCAGGGCGCGGGCATGGCCGAACGACCAGTCCAGCAGGCGTCGATCCCAGGCTTTCAGGTGGCGCACCAGCGGGCTGTCGCCATGATCCAGCAGCTTCATGCGCGGCAGCAGGTACAGGCACAGCACCGGCGTCAGCGCCAGGGACACCGCCATGCTGGCGAGAATGGAGACGATGTAGGCCAGCCCCAGCGGCGTGAACAGCCGCCCCTCGATGCCGGGCAGGGCGAATAGCGGCACGAACACCAGGACGACGATGGCGGTGGCGTAGACGATGGCCGAGCGCACTTCCAGGGTCGCCTCGGCGATCACCACGGCGGCCGCGCGCGGTTCCGGCAAGGCGCTGTTGAGGCGCAGCCGGCGCAGCACGTTTTCCACGCCGACCACGGCGTCGTCCACCAGTTCGCCGATGGCGATGGCCAGGCCGCCCAGGGTCATGGTGTTGATCGACAGCCCGAAATACTGGAACACCAATGCCGTCACCAGCAGCGAGACGGGAATGGCGGTCAGGGAAATGAAGGTGGTGCGCAGGTTCAACAGGAACAGGAACAGGATCACCGCCACCATGATGGCGCCATCGCGCAGCGCCTCCTCGACATTGCCCACCGAAGCCTCGATGAACTTGGCCTGCTCGAACAGAAAGCGGGGTTTATCCACGCCTTTTGGTGTATTTCGCGCGAGTTCGTCCAGCGCCTTTGCCACCTCGCGGGTCAGCACCACCGAATCGGCGTCCGGCTGTTTCTGGATCGAGAGAATCACCGCCGGCTGGCCGTTGTAGCCGGCATCGCCACGTTTCACGGCGGCGGCGAAACGCACCTCGGCGACCTGATGCAGGGCGATAGGCTGACCGGCGCGGTTCGCCACGGTGAGATTGCGCAAATCCGCAAGGCGCGTGGTGCGGCCGAGATTGCGGATCAGGTACTCACGCGCCCCGCTTTCCAGGAAGCCGCCGCTGCTGTTGCCGCCGAAGTTTTCCAGCGCCGCTTCCACCTGCCTGAAGTCGATATTCAGCATCGACATGCGCGTCGGGTCCGGTTCCACCCGGTACTGGCGCACCTCGCCGCCGATGGGAATCACCTGGGCGATGCCGGGAATGGAGAGCAGGCGCGGTCGCATCACCCAGTCGGCATATTCGCGCGCCGCCATCGCACTGCTGTCGGCCGCGACCGGTATGGCGATCAGCGCAATCTCGCCCATGATCGAAGCGATCGGCCCCATCTGCGGCACCACCCCGGCCGGCAACTGCTCGCGCAGCAGGCCCAGGCGCTCGGAAATCTGCTGGCGGTTGCGGTAGATTTCGCTGCCCCAGGCGAACTCGACATACACCACCGACAGGCCGATGCCCGACACCGACCGCACCCGGGTCACGCCGGGCATGCCGTTCATCGCCGCTTCGATGGGGAAAGTCACCGTCTGTTCGACTTCCTCCGGCGCCATGCCGCCGGCCTCGGTCATCAGGGTCACGGTCGGCTTGTTCAGGTCGGGGAACACGTCCACCGGCATCCGGCTCACCACCAGGCTGCCCTGGATCAGCAACAGCAAGGCAAGGCCCAGCACCAGCAGGCGCTGGTTCAGGCTGGCGTGAATCAGGCGGGCGAACATGGGATTTCTGTCGTAGGTTGGGCAAAGCGCAGCGTGCCCAACATCATCGTTGCATGTTGGGCACGCTGCGCTTTGCCCAACCTACGTGCTGTCCATTTCATCTCAGCGCACCCGCGCCAGGGCGGCGGCGCCCTTCACCACCACCCGCTCGCCCGCCGCCAGGCCTTCCAGAACCAGCAGCGAAGCGGCATCCAGCGGCGCGGTCTTCACCGCGCGGGGAAGGAAACGTTCGGCGCCGATATGTACCCAGACTTGCGCGGCACCAGCGGCATTGCGGATCACCGCATCGCTCGGCACGGCCACACCCTCGCGGCTGGCGTGGGTTCTGGCCAGCACCTTGAGCGGCTGGCCGACCGCGACCGGCACCTTGTTTGCCACTATTTTGTCCACCGCAATACGGAACAACACCGGCAGCGCGCCCTCGCGCAGCACCTGGCCGGCACCCAGAAAAGTCAGCTTCAATTCACCGCCCGGCACTGCGGCGCTGGCCTCGCCAAGTCCGGCGGCCACGCCGGCGTCGTAAGCCAGCGCCTCCACCGCCAGGCGGTTGGGATCGACGATATCGAACAAGGTCTCGCGTGCTTCCACCACCTGCCCGGCCACCACGTTGACCCCCGCCACCACGCCGGCCACCGGCGCGCGCAGGGATTCGCTGCCGAGGCTGCCACCCAGTGCCGCGCGCCGCGCCCGCAAACCCTGCAACTCGATCCGCGCCGTCTCGATTTCGCGCGCCGGCACGATGCCTTCCAGTTGCTCCAGGCGCGCCACCCGGCGCTCACCCGCCTCGCTCTGCGCCGCCAACTCCGCCAATTGCGCCTGCTGGCCGCCGCGCTCCAGGCTGCCGACCAGCGGCCGCAAGGTGGCCAGAACCTCGCCCTTGGCGACGCGCCGTCCCAGCACCGCATTGGGCGACAGATCGATACGCCCGCTCTGGGTCGCCTGCACCTTGCCGCCGGCCTGGGGGTCGGCGATCACGCGGCCGTTCAATTCCAGCGTCGCCGCGTGCGCCGCCACCTGGGCAAGCTGGGTGCGCAGTCCGAGTTGCCGTTGCGCCGCCTTGGGCAGGAACACGCTGCCATCAGCGAGGCGCGCCGGGGCATCACCCGTCACCATCACCACTGGCGCCGGCTCGTCCTGCGAGTGGTCTTCGCCGCCGTGGGCGAACGCCAGGCTGGAGAACAACAACAGTAGCCCGGATGCAGCGCAGCGGATAAGCAGGGACTTGGCCGCCGTTTTTTGGCGGCTTAGTCCTTCGCTTAGTTGCTTCATCAATCCGGGAAGCGCGCCGACGGCCCTTGTAGCGCCGGCATACCCGCGAGGGGTAGGCCGTGGTTGTAATGCCGCCAAAACCCCGGCGGCAACAACCACGCTCTCCTTGCCGGCGTCTTTTAACCCCGCCGGCAAGTATGCCGGCGCTACAGGAACCGCTCCTTGTGGCAACTGGCCGAGTACTACGCTAACCATGTTCCTTCCTCCCGCTTACTCTCCGTCGCCAAACCCAGACCCCCAGCAGCGGCAAGGCCAGCCCCGCCCAACCGAGCCGGCGCCAGTCGAAAACCGCTGCATCGGCGACGGGTGCTGCCGGAAGCTCCAGATTGGCGGTCAGCAGATCGACGGACTCGCCCGCCTGGATGGTGAACACCAGACCAAGCCGGCCCGGCTTTGCGGCGACCTGTGTGTTGCCCAACTCCAGGCGATACACCCCGGGTTCCGCCTCCTTCGCCTGCATCTTCCGTTGGCCGACTTCCACTTCCAGCGTGGCCTTCACCACCGGCGCGTTGCTGGCGTAGTGGTCGAGATAGAGGGTCAGGACGCTGCCATGCAGCACCCCCACCAGCTCGAATTCCTCGCTCGCCGCCGCGAAGCGCGGCGCGGCGGCGGCAACCGGAACAGGTTTGGGCGCGTCGCCGTGATCGTGGCCTTCATGCGCGAACGGCGATGACGACAGACCCAGTAGCAAGAGGGCCGTAGCGCACAGCCGTAGGAGCGAGCTTGCTCGCGATTGCGCCGCATCTACGAAGCGACCCGCCTCATCGCCGGCAAGCCGGCTCCCACGACGCACCAGCATCACGGCAACACCCCACTCGCCTGATTCAAACGCGCACGCGCCGCCGCCAGCGACAGGCCGGCGCGCGTCGTCGCCGCCTCCGCTTCATTCGCCTGGCCGCGCGCCAACAAGAGTTGCGCCAGGGACAGTTCACCGAGTTCGAAGCCCCGGCGGATCAAGCGCAGGCGTTCCGTGGCGCCCTGCCGGCGTGCGTGCGCCAGTTCCTCGCCGCGCTCGGCATTGGCCAGTTCCGCTTGCGCGGTCTGCAATTCGTTTTCGAGTTCCGCCGTTGCCTGCGCCAGTTCCGCCTCGGCCCGGATCAGATCGCCATTGGCGGCGGCCAGCAGCGGCCGGTTGCGCGCTTCGCCGGAAAACGGGATGCGCAGGCCGAAGCGCACGCTGTTCTGGTAATCCGCGCCGGACACATCGCGCGCGGTTTGCACCTGTACGCCGAGTTCCGGCGCGTCGCGCCGTGTCCGCCGGGTCAGTTCCAGGCCCGCGCGCGCCAGTTCGACATTGCGCCGGGCGGCCGCCAGGGCGGGATGTTGTTGCATTACTTCATTTGCCAACCCCGTTGCCAACCCCGTTGCCAACCCCGCCGGAGGCGGGGCCAGCGTTTCCACAGCATCGCTGGGCAGCGCGGCGAGGCCGGTCAATACGCGGTAATCGCGCAGCGCCCGGGTCAGGCGGCTGTCGGCCTCCAGCACCGCGCTCTCGGACGCCAGCAGCTCACCACGAGCCAACAACGAATCGGCGCGCGCCAGATCGCCGGCCGCCACCCGCCGCGCCACTTCGTCGGCAAGCTGGCGGTCGTTCTCCAGACGGGCGCGAGCAAGATCGACCTCGGCTTTTGCCGCCCGCGCGGCGGCCAGCAAGTTGCGCAATTCACCCGCCAGCGCCCAGCGCCGCGCGGCATAGGCCGCCGCGTTTTCCTCGATACGGGCGTCGGCCAGCGCCAGACTGGCCTGGCGTTGCCCCGGCAGCCATAGCGGCGTGGAAAGTTCCAGTTCGAATTCGCGCTTGCCGCCTTCCCCTTCGCGTTGCCCCAGCCCCAGGGCCGGCATGCCGGGAAACAGGCGGTCGGCGGCGTAACGGTGCGCGGCGGCCTCGATCCGCCCCGCTTCCAGGCCACGCGCCGGCGGTGCCCGCACCGCCGCCGCGTCGAGCGCCTCGCGCAGGGTGGCGGCTGCGGCCAGGCCGGGCAGCAGAATCAGGAAAATCGTGGCGTATTGGGTCATGACAGGCATGCTGCCTTGCCGTGCCCTACCGAAAGCTGACGGCAAGGTTACAAATTCGTAATCTCCCGCGCGCCGGCGGGGAAGACGGTTATGCCCGCGGCAGGATCGACCCTGTTCCGCACAATCATGACCTGCGGGAAACGGCCACAACGTAGACTCGCCGGCATTTTCAGAAGCCTCCGGGCAGGGGGCCTCATCAGGGATTGCCGCCACCCCGTAAATCCGTGCCGGCACTAAACAACCGCCCCGACCCCGTCCCGGAAAAAGGCCTCTGCATGCTAGCAGCCTGTCGGACTTTGGAATCGTCGGCTGCAAATCGACCGCAGCGGTCCATTTTTCACCGGATTTTTGCCCCATAGCTGGGCTATGCGGCGGCAAATCCGGCAAAAACTGGCCTCGCTGGGGCCGATTTTCTCTATCGACGACCAAAGTCCGACAGGCTGCTAGAATCGCGCGGCTTTTTTCCAGCAAAAACATAACGTTTTTCAAAGAACAACACGAGACGCCCCGCAATGGAAAACCAGTTCGCCAA
>JAUYFG010000135.1 GCA_030690985.1 Pseudomonadota bacterium | reverse complement strand
CCCCCCCCCCCCCCCCCCCCCCCCCCCCCCCCCCCCCCCCCCCCCCCCCCCCCCCCCCCCCCCCCCCGTTCATCGGGTGCGGTTTATTGTCTGGAGCGGGCGACCGGGCTCGAACCGGCACAGCGGGATGGTGTCCCTTCAGGCTCTGAAGGCCTGCGTGCTACCAATTACACTACGCCCGCATAAAAAAATTCTGGGCGCGGAGTTTATCCCGGGTGGGGCCATCAAGTTGGTCAAGACATTGCCCGATGCAGGCGCCCTGCCGCATCGTCTACGTCTCATGCAGCCCCGCCAACATGTTCCCGCACACGGCACAGGTGGAGTCGATCGCGCTGTTCGAACGGGCGTAAGACGCGCGCTGCTACACTCGCCCCACTTTCACTCCCCGGTAATGTCTTGGACTCGATTCCCTTAGGGGCGCTATTCGGCGTCCTGGTTGTTCTGCTGGTGTTGTCCGGTTTCTTCTCGATGTCGGAAACCAGCATGATGGCGGTGAACCGCTATCGCCTGCGTACCCTGGCCAAGTCGGGGCATCGCGGGGCAAAACTGGCGGAGTGGCTGCTCGCCAACACCGACAAACTGCTGGGAGTGGTGCTGCTGGGCAACAACCTGCTCAATGCCGCCGCCGCTTCCCTGGTCACCCTCATCACCTTCCGCCTGTTCGGCCAGGACGAGTTGTCCCTGACCCTGGCCACCTTGGCGGTCACTTTCCTGATCCTGGTGTTCTCCGAGGTGACGCCCAAGGTGATCGGCGCGTCCTATCCCGATCGTATCGCGCCGGCCGCCAGTTACGTGCTGGCGCCGCTGCTCAAGCTGTGCTACCCGGCGGTGTGGTTCGTCAACCTGTTCGTGCAGTCCCTGTTGCGGCTGCTGCGGCTGAACCCCGGCGCGGCATCGGAAAACAGCATGGGGGTGGAAGAACTGCGCACCCTGCTGACCGAATCCGGCCATTTCATACCCGCGCAGCATCGCGGCATCCTGCTCAATCTGTTCGATCTGGAGCAGATCACGGTGGATGACGTGATGCGCCCGCGCGGCCAGATCGAGGCCATCGATATCGACGCCGGCCTGGAGGAAATCATCCATCAACTCGCCACCAGCCATCACTCGCGCCTGCCGGTGTATGAAGGCGAACCCAACAATGTTGTCGGCATGCTGCATGTACGCCGGGTATTGGCGCATATCCACGAGGAAGATTTCGATCTGGCGGCCTTGCATGACGCGCTGCGCAAGTCTTATTTCATCCCTTCCGGCACCAATCTTTATACCCAGCTCGAGCAATTCCAGGCCACGCGCCAGTCGGTCGGCCTGGTGGTGGACGAATACGGCGAACTCCTGGGTCTGGTCACCCTGGAGGACATCCTGGAAGAAATCGTCGGTGAATTCGCCAGCCTGCGCCCGGGCGGCCAGGAACCCGGCCTGCCCCAGGAAGATGGCAGTTATCTGGTGGAAGGCGCGGTCAGCCTGCGCGAACTCAACCGTAAACTGAAGCTGGAACTGCCGGTGGATGGCGCCCGTACCCTCAATGGCCTGATCCTGGACCACCTGGAAGCGATGCCGGAACCCGGCGTGAGCGTGATGATCGCCGGCTACCCGATGGAAATCGTGCAGGTACACGGCCGCATGGTGAAAACCGCGCGGATCGGCGCGCGCCGCGCGACCGGGAATTCAAGCCCATGATTGCTTTACATTTCCTACCCTGATGGGCAACATCCAGCGAGTTAATGAACTCTCGGGAGCGGTAACAGCATGGTCGCGGTAACCGTTGGCGCCAACCTCACCGGCCTGAGCCGGGCGCTGGTCACCCAGGGCCTGCTGTCGCCGGAAGAAGGCGAGACGCTGCAAAACCAGGCGCGCAGTTCGGGCGAGAGTTCTCTGGCCCACCTCCTGCGCACGCGGCGTTTCCGCGCCGACCAGATCGCCGCTTTCGCCGCCGTCACTTTCGGCCTGCCTTTCTTCAACCTTGATGCTCTGGATCCCTCGGTTCTGCCCAGGGGCCCCGTGGATAGCAAACTGCTCGCCAAGCACCGGGTCTTGCCCATCGCGCTGCGTGGCAACCGCATGTTCGTCGCGCTTTCCGACCCGAGCAACTTGCAGGCACTGGACGACATCAAGTTCCAGACCGGCCTGACCGTCGAGGCGGTGGTGGTCGAGGACGACAAGTTGGGGCGCTGGCTGGAGCAGTATGGCGAGACGGCCGAGGACAACATCCTCAAGACCATCGAAACCGAGGATCTCAACCTCGAATTCACCGACGATGAAGCCCTGAATGCGGCCACCACGGCGGCGGCGGTGGACATCGACGACGCGCCGGTGGTCAGGTATCTGCAGAAGATGATGCTCGACGCCATCAATAGCGGCGCCTCCGACATCCATTTCGAGCCTTACGAAAAAACCTATCGCATCCGCTACCGCCTCGACGGCCTGCTCTACGAGATCGCGCAGCCACCACTGGCGATCAAGGAAAAGATCGCCTCGCGCATCAAGGTCATTTCCAAGCTGGACATCTCGGAAAAACGGGTGCCGCAGGACGGCCGCATGAGGCTGGTTCTGTCGCGCAACAAGGCGATCGATTTCCGGGTTTCCACCCTGCCGACGCTGTATGGCGAGAAGATCGTCATGCGTATCCTGGATGCGTCCGCCGCAACCATGGGGATCGAGAAGCTGGGCTACGAGCCGGAACAACTCAAGCTGCTCACCGACGCCATCGCGCGCCCCTACGGCATGGTGCTGGTGACCGGCCCGACCGGCTCCGGCAAGACGGTATCGCTGTACTCGTGCCTGAACATCCTGAACCAGCCTGGCGTGAACATCTCCACCGTCGAAGACCCCGTTGAAATCCAGCTTGCCGGCATCAACCAGGTCAACGTCAACGAAAAGGCGGGCCTGGATTTCGCCACGGCCATGAAAGCGTTCCTGCGGCAAGACCCGGACATCATCATGGTCGGTGAGATCCGCGACCACGAAACCGGCGGCATCGCCATCACGGCCGCGCAGACCGGCCACATGGTGCTCTCCACCCTGCACACCAACGACGCGCCCGCGACGCTTACCCGCCTGATCAACATGGGCATTCCCAGCTACAACGTGGCCGCCTCGGTGCACCTCATCACCGCGCAGCGTCTGGGCCGCCGCCTCTGCCCCAACTGCCGCAAGCCGGTGGACATCCCGCCGGAAGCGCTGTTGAGCGCCGGCTTCCCCGAGTCCGATCTCGATGGTTCCTGGCAGGCGTACACGGCGAAAGGTTGCGACACCTGCAAGCAGACCGGCTACAAAGGCCGGGTGGGCATCTACCAGGTGATGCCGGTGACCGAAGACATTCACCGCATCATCCTGAAGAACGGCTCCACCCTGGAAATTGCCCAGCAGGCGGAACGCGAAGGCGTGCTCAACCTGCGCCAGGCCAGCCTGCTCAAGGTCAAGCAGGGGCTGACTTCGCTGGAAGAAGCCCTCGCCATCACCAACGAATAGAAAACGGATAAGGAAGCTGACAAGCATGGCTCTGGCCAAAACAACGATCCGGGAAGTTCCCTTCCTGTGGGAAGGCACCGACAAGACCGGCAAGAAAATCAAAGGCCAGATGCTCGCCCCCGGCGAGGCCTTCGTGCGGCAATCGCTGCGCCGGCAAGGCATCAACGCACTGAAGGTGAGCAAACAGGGCTTGTTCGCGCGCGGCCAGCGCATCTCGCAAAAAGATATCGCCCTGTTCACCCGCCAGCTTGCCACCATGCTCAAGGCCGGCGTCCCGTTGTTGCAGGCCTTCGACATTGCCGCGCGCAGCCACAGCAACGCGGCGCTGCAACGCCTGCTCGGCGAGATCAAATCCGACGTGGAAACCGGCACCAGCATGAACGCCGCCTTCCGCAAGCATCCGCAGTACTTCGACGGGCTCTATTGCAATCTGGTCCATGCCGGCGAACAGGCCGGCATTCTCGATTTAGTGCTGGACCGGCTGGCCACCTACATGGAAAAGATGCTGGCCTTGAAGGGCCAGATCAAATCCGCCCTGTTCTACCCGATCACCGTGCTGATCGTGGCCTTCGTCATCACCGCCGGCATCATGTTGTTCGTGATTCCCGCATTCAAGGACCTCTACGGCAAAGCGGGCGCCGACCTGCCGGCGCTGACCATGATCGTGCTGCACATGTCCGATGCGTTCGTGAACTACTGGTATCTGATCCTCGCGGGCGTCGGCGGCAGCGTCGTAGCGCTCATGCAGACCTGGAAGCGCAGCCCCGGCTTTCGCGCCAGGATGGATGCCTGGATGCTGAAGATTCCGGTGTTCGGCCCACTCATCGAGAAAGCCACGGTGGCGCGCTGGGCGCGGACTTTCTCCTCGATGTTCGCCGCCGGGGTGCCGATGGTGGATGCCCTGGATTCGGTCGCGGGCGCGGCCGGCAACTACGTATTCTCGGAGGCCACCCAGAAGATCCGCAGCCAGGTCGCCACCGGTTCCAGCCTGGCGGCCTGCTTGCAGGCGGCCGGCGTGTTTCCCAACATGGTCATCCAGATGGTCGCCATCGGCGAGGAATCCGGCGCGCTCGACTCCATGCTGTCCAAGGTGGCCGACTATTACGAGGGTGAAGTGGACGACGCCGTGGCCGGCATCTCCAGTCTGATGGAACCGTTCATCATGGTGATCCTGGGCACGCTGATCGGCGGCATCGTCATCGCCATGTATCTGCCCATCTTCAAGATGGGATCGGTGGTTTAAACGTAGCGCCGGCTTCCAGCCGGCTGTTTCAAGACGCCGGCAAGATGCCGGCGCTACCCGTCCCCCGCCATGCTCGAACTCCTCTCCGCCCAGCCGTCATTGCTGATTTCCCTCGCCGTCGTGCTCGGTCTGCTGATCGGCAGCTTCCTCAACGTCGTCATCCATCGCGTGCCGATCATGCTGGAGCGGGAATGGCGCGAACAATGCGCCTGGCTCGACGGCAACGAGCCGGCCGCCGCGCAGGCCGCGCCCTACGATCTGGTCAAGCCGCGCTCGGCCTGCCCCCACTGTGGGCACCCGATCACCTGGTATGAAAACATCCCGATCCTGAGCTGGCTGGTGCTGCGTGGCCGTTGCAGCGCCTGCGCTATGGCCATCAGCCCCCGCTACCCGGTGGTCGAAGCGCTCACCGGCTTGTTGTTCGGCTATGTCGCCTGGCGCTGGGGTGCCACCTGGGCCACGCCGGCCATCTGTCTGCTGCTCGCCAGCCTGATCGCACTGGCCTTTATCGACCTCGACACCCGCCTGCTGCCCGACAACATCACCCTGCCCCTGGCCTGGGCCGGCCTGCTGTTCAACCTGGAAGGCGGCCTGGTGCCCTTGCCGGAAGCCGTGATCGGCGCCATCGCCGGCTACCTGTCGCTCTGGTCGGTGTACCACCTGTTCAAACTGATTACCGGCAAGGAAGGCATGGGTTTCGGCGACTTCAAACTGCTTGCCGCCCTCGGCGCCTGGATGGGCTGGAAGATGCTGCTGCCGATCCTGCTCGCCGCCAGCACCGTAGGCGCCATGGTCGGCATCAGCCTGATCCTGTTCGCCGGCCACGACCGCGCCAAACCTATCCCGTTCGGCCCCTGGCTGGTTCTGGGCGGGCTCATCGCCCTGTTCTGGGGCGATGAATTGCTGCGTTTCTGGTTGGGATGACGTATTGCGTCGGCCTCACCGGCGGCGTCGGTTCCGGCAAGAGCACGGCTGCCCGCCTGTTCGCCGATCTCGGCGCGGCGCTGATCGATACCGATGCCATCGCCCATACCCTCACCGCCGCCGATGGCGCCGCCATGGCGGCCATCGCTGCCGCTTTCGGTGATGCGGTGATCGCCGCCGATGGCAGCCTGGATCGCGCCGCCATGCGCGCCCGCGTCTTTTCCGACAGCAGCGCCCGGCAGCACCTGGAACATATCCTGCACCCCCTGATCCGCAGCGAAGCGCAACACCAGGTCGCCGTCGCGCGGGCACCTTACGCCATCCTGATCGTGCCCCTGCTGGTGGAGAACCTGGCGGCCTACCGGCAGGACATGGATCGCATCGTGGTAGTGGACTGCGACGAACAACAGCAGATCGAGCGCACCGCCAGCCGTCCCGGCGTCAGCGTCGATCAGGCGCGGGCCATCCTGGCGGCACAGAGCTCCCGCGCGGCGCGGCTCGCCATTGCCGACGACCTCATCGATAACCGAGGCGGCCTGGCCGAACTGGAAGCCCAGGTCAGACACCGGCATCAGAGCTACCTCACCCACCCCGAAAAAATGTAATAAAAAACCTGTCCGCTTCATTGCCATTGCACGGGGCAGGCTGCAAAATCGCAACCAATTCAAGCCTTTGGCGCGCATCCCTCATGTTTTTCCTTGGGCCTTTCCGGTGACCGTCTACGAATTCCCCCTCAATGAACGCATCCGCACCTGGTTGCGTCTCGAGGATCTGTTCGACAAGACGCTGTATTTCGTGCGTGGCGGCGACGCGCGCGCGCACCATGCCGCGCTCCTGGCGGTGTTCGAACTCACCGATGTCACCGGCCGGCCCGAGATGAAAAGCGAACTGATCCAGGAACTGGATCGGCAAAAAACCAGCCTGGAAGACCTGCGCAGCAACCCTGCGGTGGATGCCGACCGCCTCAACGAAGTCCTTGCCCGCATCGCCACCGCGCTCGCCGACCTGCGTGGCATGAGCGGCAAGATCGGCCAGCATGTACGCGACAGCGAATGGCTGGCCGGAATCAAGAGCCGCGCCGGTATCCCCGGCGGCACCTGTAGTTTCGACCTGCCCGCCTATCACTACTGGCTCAATCTGCCCGAGGCCGACCGTACCAATGATCTGATGGAATGGCTGAGCCCCCTGCTGCCGTTGAAAAGTGCCGTCGATGTGGTGCTGCGTCTGCTCCGCGACAGCGGCCATCGCAGCCGCCACAGCGCCAGCCAGGGTCTGTTCCAGCTCATGCTGGGTGGGCGCAGCGCGCATCTGCTGCGCCTGTCCCTGGATATCGCCTGCACGCCGGAAGTCAGCGCCAACAAATACGCCGTCAACATCCGCTTCCTGATTCCCGACCGCGCGCAAAAGCCCCGCCCGTGCGACCGCGACGTCGATTTCGCGCTGACCTTCTGCAACCTGTAACTGGACATGGCTCTTTTGGAGCCGCCCCGTAGCATGAAACCGCAGCTTGGCATCGTAGGATGCGGTGAGCGCAGCGAACCGCATCAACCTGACTCACGCGGCATGATGCGGTTCGCTGCGCTCACCACATCCTACGTTCCTGATTGTTTCACAGTAACCGATTGACGCTTCATGGTGCGCGCGTCGCACCCTACGCTGTTGCCACGCCCCGTTCGATCAACCCGCTCACCCGATCCAGCAAATCCGGCGCCCGGCAATCCAGCGTGGTCGCACCCTGCCAGCCGCGTAGCCAGGTGATCTGGCGTTTGGCGAGTTGGCGGGTGGCGGCGGCGCCGGTGGCGAATAACTCCGCCGCGCTGATTTCCCCTTCCAGATAACGCCAGGCCTGGCGGTAGCCCACGCAGCGCATGGCCGGCAGTTCCGCATCGAGCGGATAGCGTTCGCGCAAGCCCCGCAGTTCATCCACCAGGCCGGCTTCCAGCATGGCTTTGAAACGCGCGTTGATGCGCTCATGCAGCCAGGCGCGGTCGTCGTGCATCAGGGCGATTTCAAGCAAACGGCAGGGCAGATCGGCGGCTTGTTCCTGTCGCGCCAACAGGGCGGAGAGCGGCTCACCGCCAGTAAGGCAGACTTCCAGGGCGCGCTGGATACGTTGCGAATCGTTGGGTGCCAGGCGGGCGGCGGTCGCCGGGTCGCGGCGGGACAGTTCGGCGTGCAGGGCCGGCCAGCCTTCCACCTTCGCGCGCGCTTCCAGTTCGCCACGCAGTTCCGGGGCCGCCACCGGCAGTTCCGCCAGACCTTCCTTCAAGGCCTTGAAATACAACATGGTGCCGCCCACCAACAGGGGAATGCGGCCGCGCTCGGTGATGTCCTTCATCAAGCGCACGGCATCGGCGCGGAAACGGGCGGCGGAATAGCTTTCGCTCGGGGCGATCAGGTCGATCAGATGATGCGGCGCGCGCGCCAGGGTAGCGGCATCCGGCTTGGCGGTACCAATGTCCATGCCGCGATAGACCAGGGCCGAATCGACGCTGACGATTTCCACCGGGAAACGCTCGGCCAGCGCCACCGCCAGATCGGTCTTGCCGCTGGCCGTGGGGCCCATGAGGCAGAGAGCGGGGGGGCAGGCCATTTCGGATTTCGGATTTCGGATTTCGGATTTGCGCGGCGCGCACGGTGTGATCCGTCGTCAGTCGTAGGACTTCTGTTCGCTGCGTTTGCCCGGCTTCTTTTTCATGATGACCACCCCCTTGACCACCGACAGCCCGTCCACCGGGATGTTGGGATAGAGCGGGTTGAGGGGCTTCAACATCCAGCCTTCCGGGTGCTGCACAACCTGGCGGAAGATGTATTCCTCGTTGACGAAGGCGACCACGTAGGAGCCGTCTTTCGCCAGCCCTTCCGGCTCGACCACGATGATTTCGCCTTCGCTGAATTCCGGCAGCATGGAGTCGCCCAGCACCATCAGGGCATAGGGCTCGCCACTGGCACAGGCGGAGGTTTCCAGCACTTCCGGGGTTTCTTCCGCCGGACGCACCGGAATGGGGAAAGGTTTGCTCATGGCTATTGTCCTCGCATGAAAAGCTTGTCCAGGTCGGACAGGGTAAGTTGGAACCAGGTGGGGCGGCCGTGGTTGCACTGGTCGGCGCGCAAAGTGCCTTCCATGTCGCGCAACAGGGCGTTCATTTCCGGCACGGTGAGTTTGCGATTCGCGCGCACCGCGCCATGACAGGCCAGGGTCGCGAGAAGTTCATTGCGGCGCGCGTTCATGGCGCCGCCCTTGAGGCCACTGAGGCCGAATTCGTGGAGGTCCTTCAGCACCTCGCGCGCCAGGCGTTCGCCGTCGGCATCCTTGAGCATGGCCGGCAGCGCGCGCAGGGCGAGATGGGTAGGCGACACCGGGGCGATCTCGAAGCCCATTTCGGCCAGCGCCGGCCCGGCTTCCTCGGCGGCCACCATTTCCAGGCCGGTGGCGGCGAACACCACCGGGATCAGCAAAGGCTGGCTGGCCACGGTGCGGGCGTCGAATGCGGTCTTGATCTGCTCGTAGAGGATGCGTTCGTGGGCCGCGTGCATATCCACCACGATCAGGCCGTGCGCGTTTTCGGCCAGGATGTAGATGCCGGAGAGCTGCGCGAGCGCGTAGCCCAGCAGCGGGATTTCGCTGATTTCGGATTGCGGATTGCGGATTGCGGATGTGTCCGCCAGAGCCTCGGCCACCATCCGATAGTAGGGGGCGGGTTCGTTGGCGTGCAGCGCCTGCTGCGGCCAGGAGCGTGATGCCGTACCCCCTCTCCCCTCTGGGGTGAGGGGACGGCCTGCCGTAGGAGCGGGCTTGCCCGCGAATGGCAGCGTTGGAATCGCCTGCCCCTCACCCTCTCTCCGGAGGGAAGTGGGCGTAAAAGCGGCGCTTTCCCTGCCCCCGCCCAGCGCCCGTTCCAGCACATGCAGCACGAACTGATGCACGCCGCGCCCGTCGCGGAAGCGCACTTCGGTTTTCGCCGGGTGCACGTTCACATCCACCCCTTCCGGCGGCAGTTCCAGGAACAACACATAGGCCGGGTGGCGTTCGTGGTGCAGCACATCGCGGTAGGCCTCGCGCACGGCGTGGCTGAGCAGCTTGTCGCGCACGAAACGGCCGTTGACGAACAAATACTGCGCATCGCGCCCGGAGCGTGAGTAAGCGGGCAGGCCGGCCAGGCCATAAAGACGCAGCGGGCCGGCGGCTTCGTCCAGGGTGCGGGCGGCAGCGGCGAAGTCTTCGCCGAGGATGTCCAGCGCCCTGGCCTGCCAGTCGGCCACGGTCAGACGCTTGCCGATGCGGCCGTTGTGGGCGAGGGTGAAAGCGCATTCCGGGTGCGCCAGGGCGACGCGGCGCAGGGCCTCATCGCAATGGGCATATTCGGTGGGTGGGCTTTTCAGAAACTTGCGCCGCGCCGGCGTGTTGAAGAACAGGTCGCGCACTTCCACCACCGTGCCGCGCGCCAGGGCGGCGGGTTCCGGGCCATGCAACTTGCCATCGAGGGCGCCGACCTTCCAGGCGTGGGTGGCTTCCGCGACCCGGCTGGTAAGCGTCAGGCGCGCCACCGAGGCAATGCTGGCCAGGGCTTCGCCGCGAAAGCCGAGGCTGGCGACCCGCTCCAGGTCATCCAGGCTGGCGATCTTGCTGGTGGCGTGCCGCGTCAGCGCCAGCTTCAGGTCGTCCTGGTCGATGCCCGCGCCGTCGTCGCTCAGGCGTATCAGCTTGATGCCGCCCTCCTCCAGGTCCAGGCGAATATCGCGGCTGCCGGCATCCAGGCTGTTTTCCAGCAGTTCCTTGACGGCGGAAGCGGGGCGTTCGACCACCTCGCCGGCGGCGATCTGGGAAACAAGGAGGTCGGGGAGGAGGTGGATGCTAGACATGGCGCCGACCGGTCAATCGCCGGCAAGCCGGCTCCCACGACGTCACGCCTTCGCCTCCAGTTCTTCCCACCTGGCCAGCAGCACCAGCAAGGTTTCGTCGATCTCCGTGCCACGCGTGTTGAGCGCGGCGGCGCGGCTGTGGTCGGCGTAGACGGCGGGGTCGGACAGTTGCTGCGCCAGGGCGGCCTGTTCGGCTTCCAGGGCGGCGATTTGCTTGGGCAGGGCGTCGAGTTCCTTCTGTTCCTTGTAGTTCAGGCCGGATTTTTTCGCCTTCGCGCCGGCGCCTTCTCCTGTAGCGCAGGCGTCTCGCCTGCCGCCCTTGGCGCTGCCGGAAACCGGCGCGGCTTTGTCCGCGTCTTGCCGCGCGCGCCAGCCGAGCCAGTCGGAATAGCCGCCGGGCAGTTCCAGCAATTGCCCGGGGTTATCAACACTCCCCGCAAAAACAATGGATTGCGTGGCCACGTTATCCAGGAAAGCGCGGTCGTGCGACACCAGGATCACCGTGCCCTTGTAGTCCTGCAACAGTTGTTCCAGCAATTCCAGGGTGTCGATGTCGAGGTCGTTGGTCGGCTCGTCGAGCACCAGGATATTGGCCGGGCGGGCGAACAGGCGGGCCAGCAGCAGGCGGTTGCGCTCGCCGCCGGAGAGCGCGGAGACCTTGGCGCGGGCGCGTTCGGCGGGGAACAGAAATTCTTCCAGATAGCCGATGACGTGCTTCTTCACACCACCGATTTCCACGGTATCGGAGCCGGGTGAAATGGTGTCGATCAGGGTGGCGTCGTCGTCCAGTTGATTGCGGAACTGGTCAAAGTAGGCCACCTCCTGGCGCGTACCGTGTTTGATGCGGCCGGCGTCAGGTGAGAGGTCACCGAGGATGAGTTTGATCAGCGTGGTCTTGCCGGCACCGTTGGGACCGATCAAACCGAGTTTGTCGCCGCGCAGGATGCGGGTGGTGAAATCGCGGATCAGGGTCTTGCCCGAGTAGCCGTGGCTGACGTTCTCGAATTCGGCGATCAACTGCCCGGAACGGCCACCGGCATCCAGGGCAAAACCCACCTGGCCCAAGCGTTCGCGCCGCTCCGCGCGTTCCCCGCGCAAGGCTTCCAGGCGCCGTACACGGCCTTCGTTGCGGGTACGGCGCGCCTCGACGCCCTTGCGTATCCACACTTCTTCCTGTTTCCAGAACTTGTCGAACTTGCGGTTCTGCGCGGCTTCCACGACCAGTTGTTCCGCCTTCTTGCGCTGGTAGTCGGAGAAATTGCCCTGGTACTGGCGCAACTGGCCGCGATCCAGTTCGATGATGCGGTTGGCGACGCGGTCGAGAAAAGCGCGGTCGTGGGTGACGAACAGCAGGGCGCCGGCAAAGTCCGCCAGCATGTTTTCCAGCCACTCGATGGCGGCGAAATCGAGGTGGTTGGTCGGCTCATCCAGGAGCAGCAGTTCCGGGTCGGAAACCAGGGCGCGCGCCAGGGCGACGCGCTTCTTGTTGCCGCCGGAGAGGGTATCCACCGGCGCGTCGGCGGCCAGGTCGAAGCGGGCAATCGTTTCATCGATGCGGCTGTTCAGGCGCCAGACATCATGCACGTCGAGCTCATGCGACAGCCGCGCCAGTTCCGCCAGGTCGTCGGCCGCGCCGCTGACCGACTGATGGGCGGCGGCGTGATAAGCAGCGAGCAGGCCATGCGCCGGCCCGGCGCCTTCCGCCACCGACTCGAACACCGTGTGGCCGGGGGTGAAGGTGGGCTCCTGCGCCACGAAGGCCAGATGCAGGCTGGGTTTCAACCAGAGCTCGCCGGCATCGGGGCGGATCGCCCCCGAGACCACTTTCAGCAGGCTGGATTTACCGGCACCGTTGCGGCCGATCAGGCCGATGCGCTCGCCTCTGTCGATGACCAGCGAGGCGCCATCCATGAGCGGCCAATGGCCGAAAGCGAGTTCCAGTTTGTCGAGAATAGCGAGGGGCATGCGGGATGCGCCGGCCAGCAAGCCGACGCCAGGGAAAACAGCGGGCCGCGATTATCACATCAAGAAGCGCGCTGCGACGCTTGAGCGTTACATCGAGCCGTGCGTCTGCCCGGCGTGGGTGTGCTCGAAACGTTCCTGGCAGGCGATGCAGCGGGTCGCGACCGGATTGGCGACCAGCCGCGCCGCCGGAATATGGGCGCCGCAGTCCTCACATAAACCGTATTCCGGGGAATCCACGCGTTTGAACGCGTCTTCCAGCGCCTGCAGGGTGCGTACTTCATGATCCATGCGCGCGGCAGCGAGATTGCCCAAGGTCACCGCCAGCGCTTCATCGGCGCTATCGCCGGAACTGCGTCCCAGCACTTCGGCGAATTGAGTCTGGCCACTTTCCTCCAGAGCGGTTTTCAGGCCGTGCAGAAAATTGGCGCGTTGCGCTTCCAGGGAGGCGCGAATGGCAAGGCGGTCTTTTTTTGTCAAATGGCTCATGGTGAACTCGATTATCGGAGGGCTACGTCCGGATTATTGGCGCCGACGCCGGCAGTCACAAGCGGGAACTGCGTCTAAACCAGCACCAAGCCAGAGTGCGGCCGCCCCCGGCTGCGGTAGAATCGCCCGCCGCAACGCCCCCGTAGCTCAGTGGATAGAGCATCCCCCTCCTAAGGGGAGGGTCACACGTTCGATTCGTGTCGGGGGCACCAAATAAATCAATGTGTTAGACAACATTTTGGGTCTGCATTTTCTGTTTTTTGCCTATGTGTAAGCGATATGTAAGCGTTCTTGCACAATGCCCATTCATCCGGCAGTCGCAAAAACCGCCACGCGGGCGAGTTGATGAAAGCTAGAGGAACTCTCCGGCTGACCTCGCTGGCGTTTCTCATCTACGCCGTGAACGGCCCTGAGTTCGTTCCTGTCATCCCAATGCCCGCATGACCGCATTCGGGTCACGCTCAATCACATTCAGCAGCACCAGGGCCGCGCCTTGAGGATTGCGGTCACCGCGTTCCCAGTGGCGCAAGGTTGCCACCGAGAAGCCAAAGCGCGCGGCGAACTGTTCTTGGGTCAGGCCCATGCGCTGCCGCAATTCGGCCACATTCACAGGAACCGGTTGATAAACCTGGGTCGCGACTTTTTCGCCTCGCGCATGCGTGATGGCCTCGTTCAATCCTTGCTTGATGCTGTCAAATGCTGCGCCCATCGTGTCACCTCTCAAACCAAGTCTGCACCAGGATTTCCACCAGTTCGGCCAAGTCGTTGCGTTCCGCTTTACTGAGATTTGCCCGCTCGCTCTTGGCGAACAGGGTCAGCAGGTAGAGCGGCATGGCCTCGCTGTGGAAGTAATAGATCACCCGCACGCCGCCGGACTTACCCTGCCCGCCCCGGCCCCAGCGTAACTTGCGAACCCCGCCGGTAGCTTCCATCAGATCGCCTGCTTTGGGATGGGCAGCCAGGTAGTCCACCACGTCGCGACGCTCTCCGTTCGACAGCAGCTTCTCCGATCTGCGGATGTACTCGGGCACTTCGGCTACGGTCAACATGGACGTGGAGTGTAATCCGCTGGATTAGTTTCGCCCATCGTTGCCGCCAATTGCCGCGCAGTTATGCTTTACCTGTGCGCTGCCGTCTGAGCAGCAGGGCCATGAACTCATCGACAAGCTCGCGGTTACTTTGCGTCAGTGCCGCATATTTGCTGTCTGGGAACGTGGCTCCAGGTTTTTGCTTCTTGGAACCCGTCTGCCCGTGTTCATCCAATGACTCACTAGGGGCGGCTTCGGCGCGCAAGTGCAATTCAGACACCGTCATGCCCAAGGCCGAGGCTATCCGCTCAAGCGTCTCCGACGAAAACCCCTGCTTACCCCGCTCGATGCGCGAAAGATTGCTGGCATTCGTGTCAGCAGCCAAGGCGATGTCCTCCAGAGTGGCCTCGCGTGCCTCCCTGATTTCTCGAATGACTTGCCCGATACGCATGGGCGCGATGTTGGTTTTCATTGACGCTGCGCGCAAAGCGTCACACGTCAACTAGAATGACTCCTCACGTCAATTTACGCGCTGAGCGATGGTGTGGCCGCTCCGGCCCACGCCCACATCAGCTTGCGTCGGAGTCAATATGGCAGGGGAGATTGAGGCGCGCTTTTTCGCGTTGATGAGCGAGTTATTTCAACTTGATGAAGCAGAAGCACTAGATTTCGGCCTGTATCGAGTCATTCGCCGCCATAACCATGAAGTCAGAGCTTTCCTTGGCGAGGTTGTCGGCGAGGGCGAGGCAAAACGGTTGCAGGGCGGCCAACTGCAAGCACATCTTGACCAAGCCTTTGACCAAGCCAATGCGGGCGGTCGCGAAGCCGAAGCACGACGATTAACCCAGCTTGAAACCGTGCTCAAAATCAATGCTGGCATGCCAGCAAGCGAGCGGGAATCCCAGCTTGCCAAGGCGGCCGAATTCCGTCCGGAAGACGTAGCCGAATACCGAAGCCTCAAGGACTCGCTGAATTTCAGCCAGAACGGCAAGGCCGACCGGGCCGAAGTCCTCAACCGGCTTTACCAGTTCTTCTCCCGGCATTACCAGGACGGCGATTTCATCGTCGAGCGGCGCTATGGCAAGGGCGGTGCGCGCTATGTGAAATCGACCGGTGAGGACTCTGAGTTTCACTGGGCTACCGAGGATATGTACTACATCAAGTCGGGCGACATTTTCACCGACTTTCCGGTGCGTTTGGCCAATGGTCAGCAACTGGTTTTCAGCGTTGACCCCGAAAGCCTGAAAGCCACACGCGAAGCCTTGAAACCCAACGACAAGGCGCACTATGAACTGGCAAAAATTACGAAGGACGGCGGCGCCTTGCGCGTCACCCTCAACTATCACAAGGGCACCAAAGGCGCGGACGCCAAAAAGGGCGCCATCGTCGAAGCCGTGCAGAAGGCCGGCGCGCGGATGGGGGAAGAGTTCGCCCAGGACATCAAACGCTGGCTCAACCGCTTCATTGCCCGCAATCAGAGCGATTTCTTCATCCACAAGCGGCTCAAGGTGGCGCTGACCGACGATCTCGACATCTTCTTGAAAACTGAAGTGCTGGATGCCGATCAACTGCTCGCCGGCGGCGACATTCCCAAACGGGCCATACAGGTGGCCCGCCTCGTGCGCGAAGTCGGCGGCCACATCATCGACTTCCTGGCCGTGCTGGAAGATTTCCAGAAATCGCTATGGGAGAAGAAGAAGCTGGTGCTTGAGACCATCTATGTCATCACCCTCGACCGGCTGGCGCGCCATGCGCCGGAATGGTTGGCGCAGAACATCGACCGTATTGTGGAAAAGCAGCGTCAGGAGTGGCAAGAACTGGGGCTGGGTGAATACCACAGCCGCGCCGATTGCGTCCGCAAAACCGCCGGAGACATGGCTACGCCTGCAACCGAGCATTACTTGCCCTTGCCGGTGGACACGAAGCACTTTGATGCCGCATTCAAGTGGTCGATGCTGGAAGCGGTCACTGCGGAAACGTCGTTGGACGAGGCGCTGGATGGTGTGGCCATCCACTCCGAAAACTGGCAGGCATTGAATCTGCTGCAAAACAAGTATTCCGAAAAGGTGAAGTGCAGTTACATCGACCCGCCGTACAACACTAACGCGAGTGGTATTCCATACAAGAATGGCTATCGGCATGCCTCGTTTGCTGCCCTCATGCACAACCGCATCGACCAACTGCATCGACTGCTTGCAATCGACGGTGCCATTTTCGTGAGCATCGACAAGACCGAGCGCACAGTTCTGGAACACACGCTGGACTCAGTATTCGGCGAGGACAATCGGGTAGAAGAGCTCATCTGGGCGATGAATACGAATAACAGCCAGGCGCCGAACTATTCCACCAACCACGAATACGTCCATGTCTACGCACGACACCGTCCAACGGTGGAGCAGGACAAGTCCATGTTTCGCGAGCCTAAGCCCGGTTTTGAGGATGTGATGTCACTTGTTGCCAATTTGAATCCAAGCTATCCGCGAATCGTGGAAATAGAAGCTGCCATTCGTGCTCTGTATGAGCAACACAAGCTGGATTACCGCTGCGATGTCGAGGCACAAGGACTTGATCTGGAGGAGGAGAAAAATAATGATCCGTGGCGGGGGTTGTTCAATTATGACCGTGCCGAGTATCGAGATGCAGAAGGTCGCTTGGTGCCAGAGAAACAAGCGGAATCCAAGCAGGCAAAGATATGGGTGTGGCGAGAAGACAATACCGCTATGCCAGCCACCAAACAAGCGGAAAGCACCCGCGATGTAATCGTTTAGCCCCCCCCTGAATATTTCCCCAAAAGTCATGCACAATCTGAAGCCTACACGCGCAACCTCACCCGGAATCTGAACTTAGCACGGCATGCCCAAACTCAGCGATCACGACCTCAAGCAAATGGATGCGG
>JAUYFG010000133.1 GCA_030690985.1 Pseudomonadota bacterium | reverse complement strand
TTCCGCCGCCTGCCGCCGCGCGCGCGAGGCTTTTTCTTCCAGGGCGCGCCGCACCGCGATGGGCAGGCGCGCCAGGCGATCCTTGACGATGTAGTCGGACGCCCCCTGTTTGACCGCCTCCACCGCCAGTTCCTCGCCCATGGCGCCGGAGACGAAGAGGAAGGGGAGGTGCGGCCGTTTCTCGCGGGCGATGGCCAGGGCCTGCAAGCCATCGAAGCCGGGCAGGTGGTAATCGGCCAGGATCAGGTCCGGTTCGAATTCGTCCAGGGCGGCGGTGAAGGCCGCCAGGGTGTCCACCCGCAGGGCGGTGAACTCGATGCCGCCCTTGCGCAGCGCCCGCTCGTTCAGTTCGGAGTCGCTGGGGGAATCCTCCAGCAACAGCAAGTGTAGTGGTTCGCTCATGGTTGTTCCCCGTCCACGTTCAACCCAGATTGGGGCTGTTCAGCGGCGTAGGTTGGGCAAAGCGAAGCGTGCCCAACAATTAACGGTTGCATGTTGGGCACGCTTCGCTGTGCCCAACCTACGCGCTGGAAGCCGGCGCTACAAAGGCGCAGTGGTTCGCTCATGGTTGTTCGCCGCCCGCCGTCGGCGCCTTGTTGATGAGCAGCCAGTACAGCCCCAGGTCCGCGACGGTGCGGGCGAACTCGTCGAAGGCCACCGGCTTGGAGACGAAGCTGTTCACGCCATGCCGGTAGGCGGCGACGATGTCGCGTTCTTCCTTGGACGAGGTCAGCACCACCACCGGAATCAAGCGGGTGCGCTCATCGCCGCGCATCTGCTGCAACACCTCGATGCCATCCACCTTGGGCAGGCGCAGGTCGAGCAGCACCAGGCGCGGCGGCGCCGCTCCGGCGCGGGCCGCGTAATCGCCGCGCGCGAACAGGAAATCGAGCGCCGCCGCGCCGTCCTTGACCCACTCGATGCCATTGGCGACATGGCATTTCTTCAGGGTGCGCAGGGTGAGCTCCGCATCACTCGGGTTGTCTTCCACCAGCAGGATATCCAGGCTCATCGTTTTCTCAGATCAAAAACATTCACCACGAATGGCGTAGGTTGCGGCGTAGGTTGGGCAAAGCGAAGCGTGCCCAACATGCAACCGTTGATTGTTGGGCACGCTTCGCTTTGCCCAACCTACGCGCTACGTGTTTCATTCCTCGCCCTCCGCCGCCGGCAAACTGAACCAGAACGTCGCGCCCTCGCCGACCCGCCCTTCCGCCCACACGCGGCCGCCGTGTTTGGCGATGAAGCGTTTGACGATGGCGAGGCCGACGCCGGTGCCTTCGAATTCGTCCATGCCGTGCAGGCGCGAGAACAGGCCGAACAATTTGGCGCTATAGGCGGGATCGAAACCGGCGCCGTTGTCCTTGACGTAATACCAGTTCTCCGCGCCTTCCCGGCGGCCGCCCACTTCGATCACCGCCGGTGCGCGCCCACGGGTGAACTTCAGCGCGTTGCCGAGCAGGTTCAGCCAGACCTGGCGAATGGCGACGGGGTCGCCGCGGGCGCTGGGCAGCTTGCCCAGGCGCAGGTCGCGCGGGTTTGCGTCAACCTCACGCCCCGGCCATCGGGCTTCGTCCAGCCCCTGCCAGACTTCGCCCACCAGGGCGGCCATGTCCAGCTCGGCCTGTTGCAGCTCACGCCGGCCGGCGCGCGAGAAGGCGAGGATGTCGTCGATCAGTTGCCCCATCTTGCGCGCGTTGTCGCTGACCACCTGGAACAGGCGCAAGCCTTCGGCGTCGAGCTTCGCGGCGTAGTCCTCGCGCAGGATGGCGGCGAAGCCGTCGATGGCGCGTAGCGGCGCACGCAGGTCGTGGGAGACGGAATAGCTGAAGCCTTCCAGATCGGCATTGGCGGCCTCCAGATCGGCGGTGCGCTCCCTGACCAGAACCTCCAGCCGTTCGCGGTAGGCCTGCAACGCCAGTTCGGCCTGCTTGTGTGCGGTGACGTCGCGCGCGATGCCGATCGTACCGACGCAACGGCCGTCGTTATCCAGCACCGGGGCCTTGCGGGTATGCAGCCAGACCGGCTGGCCGTCCTTCAGCCAGTGTTCCTCGCTGTCCAGTTCCAGGCCGGTGTCCAGCACCCGCTGGTCGTCGGCCTGGTATTTGGCGGCCAGTTCCGGCGGGTAGAAATCATCGTCGCGCTGGCCGGCGATGGCCTCGCTGTCGAGGTGCAGGGCCTCGGCATAGCGCCGGTTGCAGGACACATAGACGCCGGCGGCATCCTTGTGCCAGGCGATGTCCGGCAGATTGTCGATGAGGGTGCGGAACTTGCGTTCGCTGGTCTGGATGGCATCCGCCTCGCGCAGCCGCACCCCCAGCAAGGCGAGCCGTTGCGCCATGTCCCGACGGCGGAGGAGAACCCACGCTGCGCAAGCGGATGCGATCAGCGCGAACAGCGCCGCAGCGGCGATCAGCCAGGCCTGTTGCCGCAGCGGCGCCAGTACCTCGGCGCGGTCCGTCTTGGCGATGACCATCCAGGCGGTGCCGGGAACCGCATGCCAGGCGACGAGCACCGGCACCTGGCGGTAATCCTGCCCCGCGCGGGTGCCGCTGCCGCCCACGCGCACCGCCCAGGCGGCCGGCAGGGTCTCCAGGGAGAGGGGCAGGCGCAGCCTGAGCGC
>JAUYFG010000132.1 GCA_030690985.1 Pseudomonadota bacterium | reverse complement strand
GTCATTCCCGCGCAGGCGGGAATCCAGTTTCCTCCGTCTAATCAGGCCTTTAAAAAACTGATTTGATGAACGCACTGGATTCCCGCCTGCGCGGGAATGACGGTAATTCAAAGGGTTATCGCCAGAACAAATTTGCCGTGGACGAAGCACGGCGCGGGTATCAGGATGGATGATGGGCGCGGTATTATCCCACGCACCCCCAAGTCAATCGTCGGACCTTCCCAAGATTGACCCGCCCCCCTCGGGGCGGCTCGTCCCGTCAGGGCGAGCCGGGGACACGACCATTCCAGGCAACTCGACGAGGCTCACCATGACCATCCATGCTTTGAACGACCAGGAAGTCCGCCTGTTGCGAGACGAGATTGAACTGTTGATGGTGGAGCGGCAAAAACTGCTCCAGGTCACGGGAGCCGCCGCCGTGCTGGTGGCCAACCTCGATTCGGACAACCTGCCCGAAGACCAGGACACCATCGACGCCGCCGAAGTGCTGGCGGAAAGCCTCAACGAACTTTCCGAAGAAACCCTCAAGGACGCGCTCGATGTCGTGCGCGCCGAGTTCGACCCGGAAGCCCAGCAGGCCGCCATGCAGTAGCAGGCCCGCTCGCGGGTCTCCGGTATTCGGCGTCGAGAATCAGTATTACCGGCCCACCTATGTGTTCGAGAACAACACGCTGCTCAAATCCATCGTCGCCGGCCAATTGATTGAGAAAATTGAACACCCGCTTAACCTCAATCGCCTCAGTTGATCATTCAGGCGCAGTCCCGATTACCAGTGCCGGAAGAATGGTTGAAATGTGCCAAGAAGCGCGGAAGTCGTAGCCCGCAAGCGCCAAGCTTGCACTAGACTACGGCCGCCCGCTCGTGGCCCCTTTACCACACCATCAGGAGACATGCATGAACAAGACTGAACTCATCAACGCCGTCGCCGAAAAAGCCAACGCATCCAAAGCCGCGGCCGGCGACATCATCGGCGCCGCACTCGAAGCCATTACCGAAGCTGTCGCCAAGGGTGAGAGCGTGCAGTTCATCGGCTTCGGCACCTTCAGTGTCCAGGATCGCGCCGCCCGCACCGGCCGCAATCCCCAGACCGGCAAGGAAATGAAGATCGCCGCCAAGAAAGTGGTGCGTTTCAAAGCCGGCGCCGCGCTGACCGCCGCAGCCAACCCGGTCAAGGCCACCAAAGCCAAGAAGAAATAATTCAGACCGCATTCCCGCTCTCCTGGGACGGGGAGAGCGGGGCTTCGTATACAGCAGCAAACGTGGTCTTCGGGAGCCCCTCTCCCTCCTCCCCAAGAACATGAACTCGAATCTCCAGCAAGCCATCCAACGCCAGCGCGGCATCCTCAAAAGCTGGCTCGCTTCCTCGCTCTCCACCCTGGCCGACGCCTGCCGCGAAGACTGGCCCGCGCGCGACAAGCTGGAAGCCCGACTGCGGGAAGGCATGATCGAACTGCCCTACTGCAAATACCTCTACGTACTCGACCATCAGGCACGCCAGATCACCGCCAATATCGCGCGCGGCGGCCTGCTCGGCGAACATTTCGGCCGCGACCGCAGCGACCGCCCTTACCTCGCCGAAGCCCTGGCCGGCAGCCGCTTCTCGCTGTCCGAGTCCTATATCAGCCGCAACGCCAAACGCCCCTCGCTCACAGCCATACAACGCATCGCCCGGGAAGACGGCACCCTGCTCGGCTACCTGGGCGCCGACTTCGACCTGCGCGAACTGCCCGGCACCCAGGCGCTCTACGCGCAGCCCGGCATCTGGATGCAAATGCGCGGCGACCCCGCCATCCGTGCCGGCCTGTTTCACCAGGAACGGTCAAACAGCCCGATGGACGAGCACATCGACGAAGTCCTCGCCCTGCTGGTCGAACTGATGACCGTGCATGGCGTCTACCACGGCAAACTGCACTTCTCCAGTTCGCGCGCCACCCTGTGGATGCTGGACGACCCCTACAGCTACCGCATCCACGGCTTCAGCGACCTGTCCGACCCCAACCTCTGCCTGGCCTACCCGCGCCATTCCTACCCGGAAAAGGCCATCGTCCCCGCCGATGCGATCGCAAAAATCTTCCGCTGCTTCCGCGATCTCCGCTTCATGGACGAAACCCTGTACCTGCGCTCCGGCTCGCTCAACCTGTTCAACGGCCTGGTCGGCCTCACCTTCTCTTGCGACGGTTCCCACTACATGCCCTGGGACGAGTTCCTCGACAAGAACCTGGGCTTCTGGTTGGGTAACGAAACGCCGGCCTGCGCGTAGCCCTACGCGGCGGAATCGGCACCCCGCTGGATGAAGCCGGGAGCGGATAGCGGCCAGCACTCGTGACACTGGCACCCATGCGAAAACACAAGGCACACCAGGCGCGCGCGGAGAATTCCCGGAAACCGGCACAACGCCCAAAAACACGGGCTGCGCGGCAGGGTGGTACAAGAGGAATTGCAGTGGATACGGGAGATGGCGTTCACCCTTCTGGGTGACCCCGCGAGGGCGTCGTAGGAGCGGGCTTGCCCGCGATACAGCGGAGTCGTAGCCCTTCAGCGCGTACGAATCCGGCGTGCCCCTTGCGGGCACCACGGTAGCTATCGCGGGCAAGCCCGCTCCTACTCCTACAGCGCGTGCAACTGAGGAATCCAGGATAACCAACTGTTCCCCCAATCGTTCCCCCAGCCGCGCCCCAAAGCAAAACGGCCTAGACATTTCTGTCTAAGCCGTTGTTTCTTCTGGTGCGCCCGGACGAATTCGAATCGCCTACCCCTTGGTTCGTAGAAAGGTTACTTACGTTCCAGAATATTCCGCCGCATCTATGAAATCTCACCTATTCCCGCGTATTTACTGGTCTTGTGGCGTATTTATGTTCAATTGACTGTCCACGATGTTCCGCTAGAATCCTGACTGTGCCGCCCTCATACGGCTACCAAACGGCTACCAGGATTTCAGGGGAACAAGATGAGCATGATTACCGACCGAGACATGCAGGCCAGCCCGACCGGCAAGGACGTATGGCTTACCGAGGACGCCCCGAAGGGCCACGGGCGTTTCATGGCGCGCATTACCAAAGGCGGCGACAAGCTCTTTTACTTCCGCTACACCGGCCCGGACGGCAAGCGGGCTTACGTCCCACTGGGCGCCTATGACTCCAAGGGAAAGACCGGTCTAACCCTCAAGGATGCCCGTGCCAAAGCCGGGGCACTATCCAAGCTGTACATCGGCGGCGCAGTTGACTTGAAAGGCCACCTGGATGCCGACCGGCATCTACTGGAAACCCAGCGCGCGGCAGAACAGGCCCGGCTTGATGCTGAACGCATTGCTATCGGGGAAGAGGCCCGCCTTCGCTCCTTGCGCCTGACCATCAATGGCCTGTTCAGCCGCTGGCAGGAACTGGAGCTAACTCAGCGCAAGGACAAGGGAGCGGAAATCGCCCGATCTTTCGGCAAAGACGTGTTGCCTGCCATCGGTGCCATGTATGCCGACGAAGTAAAGCGCGCACAGATTGCCGACCTGCTCGACAACGTAGTGGCCCGTGGCGCGCGCATTGTGGCCCGCAACATGTTGGGAGACATTCGCCAGATGTTCGGCTTCGCCATCCGGCGCGGCCTGCTGGAGAACGACCCCACCAGCCACATGAAGCGCGACGACTACGGCAAGAAGGTCGAACGCGACCGCGTACTGTCCGAATCCGAGATCCGCGCCCTGCCCGACCTCATTGCTGGCGCCGGCATGTTCCTCACGTCTTCCACCGCCATCTGGATCATGCTGACGACCTGCTGCCGCGTCGGCGAGCTATCACAAGCCGCCTGGGCCGATGTTGACCTGGCGGCAAAGAAATGGCGCATCCCGGCGGAGAACAGCAAGAACGGCAAGGCCCACCTGATCGACCTGTCCGACTTCGCCGTTTGCCAGTTCGAAGCTCTCAAGGCCATCACCGGCAGCACCATCAACGACCAGGGTGAAACGGTTGCCGGCAAATGGGTGCTGCCCGCCAAGCATAACGAAGGCCCGGTATGCGTGAAGTCATTAGCGAAGCAGATAGGCGACCGGCAACGCGATGGCACACCCATGATGAACCGCTCCTCCCTGGTGGACACCCTCAAGCTACCGGGAGGGAAATGGACTCCCCACGACCTGCGCCGCACCGGCTCCACAATGATGGGCGCCCTGGGCGTGTTGCCGGAAGTGATCGAGCGTTGCCTGAACCATACCGAACAGAATGCCCTCAAGCGCATCTATCAGCGGCATGACTACCGGGAGGAAATGCGCGCGGCCTGGCGCCTGCTGGGCGACTGAAGTGGACCCCTGCGTCAAGACAAAAACCCACCTGATTTAAGCTGTGCATTCGACTTGATTAGCAGCTGGACGGCGCTGCCCCGGTTTTGCCTTTGACTCGGCCGTTGCTGTGGCCTTTGACTTTGCTTCTGCGG